>CACASI010000018.1:0-2232 GCA_902535055.1 uncultured Candidatus Actinomarina sp. | reverse complement strand
GTAATAGCTGCTAGACCAAGCATGGGTAAATCATCTTTAGCTTTAAATATTGCAACAAATGTATCCAAAGAAAATAAAATCACTGCGTTCTTTTCTCTTGAAATGACAAAAGAAGAGTTAGTGCAAAGAGTATTGTTTTCAGAGGCAAAAGTTACTTCAGGTGATGCAAGGAAAGGTCAACTCGGTCCAGAGAAATGGTCAAGAGTAGTTGAAGCAGCATCCAAAGTAAACAATATGCCATTATATTTTGACGACGCATCTGTAATTACGGTCACAGATATTCGAGCAAAATCAAGAAGACTAAAAGCCTCAAAGGGATTAGATTTAATTGTTGTCGATTATTTACAACTAATGCAGGGACTATCAGGAGACAACAGACAACAAGAAATCGCAGAAATAAGTAGAAACTTAAAAAATCTTGCTAGAGAGTTAAAAGTTCCAATAATTGCTTTGTCACAGTTAAATCGTGCTGCTGAGGCAAGAGAAGATAAAAGACCAAGATTAGGCGATCTTCGTGAATCTGGTGCAATAGAACAAGACGCTGACATTGTAATGATGCTTTACAGAGATGACTATTACAACCCTGCTACAGAAACACCTGGAGTAGCCGAGGTTAATATTGTTAAACATAGGTCAGGGTCAACAGGTAAAGTAGATCTATATTTCAGTAAAGAATATACACAGTTCTCAAACTATTCAAGACAACAAGATTAGTGAAAAAAAGTCTTAGGGCTTATGCTGCAATCACAGTATTAGCTATCTCTTGGGGCACGATCCCAATAATTATCAAAACATCTGAAATTAGCCCTTTAAGTTTGGTCGGTATAAGAACGTTTATTGGATCAATTTTCTTGTCTCTTTTTTTCATAAATAAAAAAGTAGATTACAGAGCATTAGTCAAGCCAGGGATAATTCTAGGTCCCTTACTTGCTTTACACTGGGCAACAATGTTTGAGTCAATAGAAAGAAATAGTGTTGCAGTTGGTATCGGATTAGTTTTTTCATATCCAATTTTTGTTCTTTTGATTGAAGGTGTACGAGGAAAACGATTAACAATTATTCAAACTTTTATAATTATTATCGGATTTATAGGATTGATTGTTTTATTAGAAATTGGCACCATAGATTCAGTAAGTGGAGTTGTATTGGGAATAATAAGCGCCGTAAGCTTGTCTTTACTAATTACGATAGGTGAACATTATACAAATCAATTTGGGGGTTTAAATATTGCCTTTGCACAATTGTTATCCGCAGGATTGGTTATGTTTTACTTTACTGTTCCAGGATTTACATGGATGATAGAGAATATTTTCGTAAGTCTATTTTTAGGAATTTTCTTAACTGCTATAGGACTAACTACTTATTGGTATGTCGTAAAAATAATAAAACCACTTTCTGTAAGTACGATTACTTATTTAGAACCAACATCGGGAGTTATTTTAGGAATTATCATATTGGACGAAATAATTTCTTTAAATCAGCTAATAGGCTTTTCACTGATTCTTTTTGTTGGAATCTCACAAATTATCTATGACTCAAAAATTAAATCTATTTAGTTTTAAATGAATGGCTATTTAAAAATTTGATTAGATCCCATTTTGAATCATTAATTTTTAGAAAATTTATATAAGTTTCAGTTTTCAAATATAGAGGGTAAGTTAATTTTTTATAATTATCTCTATTCTTGTGGTCAATAATTAGATTGTTCTCTATTTCTTTAAGAGCATTATCAGCTTCCTTGAAATGTGGAATACAGTCAAATTTTTCTAACTCATTAAAATCGGGACTATTATCTTTTGTATTTTCAGAATTAATAAGTTTTAAATATAAAGATTCTTTCAAATCTAAATCAGCTAAATTATCTTTTTCAATATTTATTGTTATTATTTCCATCAATACAAAGATACATTCTTTAGCAACTAAGAAGTATTGCATTATAGAAATATTTCACTAACTTTACTCTATGGACAGTTTCAAGGGAACAGGGGTATCTCCAGGAATAGGTTTGGGCAAGTTTCATTTTGTTAATAATGAAATCGATTTATCTATACCCAGTAAAATAAGCTTTAAAGAAAGCCAGCAGCAGTTAGATTTAAAATATTTGAACCTAATTGAAAAACTAAAAAAAGATAATCGTAATAGTGAAGCGGAAGTTTTAGACGCGTATCGATTGCTCATAAACGATCCCGAGATATCAGATATGATCAATGAAGATCATGATCTTAAAGAAAT
>CACASI010000017.1:0-3242 GCA_902535055.1 uncultured Candidatus Actinomarina sp. | reverse complement strand
ACAAAATCAAAATTGTCTTTTATGTTTCCTAAAGATTTATCCATAATTTTTGTTTGCTTATTCACTTTTTCTAGAAGACTATCTTTATCAAATACATCTAGAACACCCAGAGCAGCTGCACAAGAAATAGGGGACGCTCCAAATGTACTACCTATCCCAGCATCATGAACTGAATCCATTATTTCCGCTTTGCCAACGACTGCAGCAAGTGGGAATCCTCCACCAATACCTTTTGCTAGTGTGACCATATCCGGTTCAACATTGATTTTGTCTGCACCAAACATTTCTCCAGTTCGCCCAAACCCTGTTTGAACTTCATCAAAAATCAATAAAATATTATGTTGTTTTGCAAGCTTTTTGAGCTGTTTTAGAAAATTTTCAGTTGCAGGAATATAGCCACCTTCGCCAAGTTGGATTTCAATAACAATAGCTGCAACATTGTCTGGATCGATTTTTTTTAATAAGGTATTTTCAATTTGCTTTAGTACTTTTTGGTCCGATATGTCTCTGTAATGATACGGATAGTCAACATGTGTTATAAATTTAGGAAATGGACCAAAACCTTCTTTGTATGGTTTTTCCTTACCTGTTAGCCCCATAGCAAGATAAGTTCTTCCATGAAAACCTCCTTTAAATGCAATTATCTTTTCTTTACCAGTTGCATATCTAGCGATCTTGATTGCATTTTCAACCGCCTCAGCACCACTATTCACAAGAAAAGTTTTAGTTTTCTTTTTAATTGGATATCTTTTATTAATTTCTTCACACAACTCAACAGCATTTTCGTGAGGCGCAAAAGCAAAACAAGAATGAGAATAATCGTTTAATTGCTTTTTTACTCTTTGAACAACTCGTGGATTTAAATGTCCGGTATTTAAAACAGCGTATCCTCCAACAAAATCTAGATAACGATTTTTATTTTTGTCCCATATTTCAGCATTTTTTCCTTTTGCTATGAAGGAATCCATAGTTGGATACCATGCAGCAGGGACATTTCTTTTGATTGTTGTCATGTTTTGTCCAGGCATAGATTTTACTGTAACTGAAATAGGATAAATACTCAATTTAATACCTATTAAAATGATTTAATGGATACAAGCACCTTAAATTTTATAGGAACGTTAAGTGCTACAATTTGTGGAACAAGTGGGATAGTTATGTTGTCAATGAATTTCTTAACAAACTATCAAAGCAAAAAAACAGGAAATATTTTAATTTTTATTTCAGTAAGTTCATTAATAATTCAATCGTTGCTTGTTTCTTATACTTATACATTGAATGAGAATATTGGTTCTTTTTATTTATTTTATGCGGTTGTAGTACTTTTCACACTGACATTTTTGTATGTCTACAGATTACAAATGAATGAGAAGTATTATCTTTATTGGGGTATTGCTTTGCTGTATCTCATGGGTCTTGAAATTAGAACAATAAATACAATTGGAGAATACTTAAACTAATGATTGCTAAAGTTCTTTCAGATGATTTAACTTATGCTCAAGTTAATTCAGAGAATCCAAACATTTGTTTTCTACATGGTTGGGGCGGAGAAAGTAGTGACTGGAAAAATATTTCAAAAGAATTTGAGTGTATTGCTATTGACATTCCAGGATTTGGAAAATCTGTTCCATTTGAGCTAAGCGGATCTCCTGAGTTTTATGCAGAATATTTAGTTGAATTAATTCCAGATTCTGTAGAAGTAATTGTTGGTCACTCATTTGGTGGTGTGATCGCAGTACATTTATCTCAATTAAAAAATTATAAAAAAATAGTTGTAATTGGATCTCCACTTATAAGGTCACCTCTCCAATCAAACCCTTTTTCATTGTTTAATTTATTTAAATTTTTGAATAAATTAAACATTATTAGTGATCAAAGAATGGAAAAGATTAAAAAAAATTATGGCTCTGACGATTATAAAAATGCCAATAAGGATTTGAGAGATACTCTAGTTAAGGCTGTGAATCATAATATGTCTGAGATTCTTCCAAAAATAAATACAAATGTACAACTTGTGTATGGAGAGTATGACTTGGTTGCCCCACTTGAAAATGGAAAAATGGCTGATAGTCTGATTCCCGATTCTGATTTAACAATCCTTCCTAAAGAAAATCATTTTTGTTTAAATTCCTCAAAAGAAAAAATAATTGAGATAATAAAAAGATGAATTTAGTTTATGTATTCACGTTAGCCCTTATAACCATTGCAACTTGCATTAATTCTGTGAGGTGGGAGAGGATTGCTCAAAGAGAACACTATATACCTAGTTATGTCTCCAAATTTTATTTTCGTTGGGTAAGGTCACGAGGATTAAATAGATTTATCTTTTTTACTACCCTAATACTTTGCGTAGTGTCCCTCTTTTTAATTTATGTTCCAATATTAATTAGCGCTATTAACTTAATTACTCCTATTGGTTTATCATTTAAGCCGCGTACTAGCAAAGTAGAGAAAACTGAAAGACTTAAAAGAGCAACTTATCTTTATTTCTTTTTAGTTATCTCAATCTCGCTTGCCTCTTTTACTTTGGGTTACGGTTACTTACTAGCATTAGCCGCAAATATGTTTTCATATTTCATATATGATCAATCTTTAAGACTTTTATTTAATTACGAAAAGAATAGATCAAGACATTTTGTTAATGATGCTTCAAAAAAATTAAACTCTGCACAAATACCGGTCATTGGAATAACAGGATCTTATTCAAAAACGACAACAAAAAATGTTCTTGCTCAGATATTAGGTTTATCAAATAATGTATTTGTTACCCCAGAAAGTTACAACAATCGACTTGGAATTGCTAAATCAATTAATGAAAATTTTCAAGATGACCAGGAACTTGCAATTATTGAAATGGGAACATATTCAAATGGAGAAATTAGAGAGATCTGCTCTTGGGTAAGGCCTCATATATCAGTCATTACTGGTATTGCACCTGTACACCTTGAAAGAATGAAATCTTTAGAAAATATTTTAGATGCTAAATCAGAAATTGTTGAACTTGCAGGTTCTGTTGTTATAAATGGTGATGATGAAATGTTATTAACTGAAGCAAGATTATGGACAAATCAAAAAAATGTTTACGACTGTTCGATTACAAGCAGAGAAGCTACTGTGTGTGTTGAATATGAAGATGGTAAGCACGATATTTATGTTGCGAATAATCTTCTAGGATCAATTAATGGACCAAAATTACTACAGCTTTCAATCTCATTATCAATTGGCGTTATGTTAGCTTTGGA
>CACASI010000016.1:0-3758 GCA_902535055.1 uncultured Candidatus Actinomarina sp. | reverse complement strand
CAGCCAAAAATGCTCCAAGAATATATTCAATATCAAATAACACTGCAACACCAACTAAAGTTAACATCAATGCAATAGAGCTTCTGATTCCCATTTCCTCTGGATCACTTCCATCAAACATTCTTGAAAAAAGTTGAGGATTCCACCATGCTATTCTTCGAATAATTCTAAGGATTAATATAACGATTAAAAAGTACAAGATTACATTTAGATTAGATAAAGAGAAACCTTCTGAATGTTGTAAAGATGCAAAAACTGTTACTCCAATCAAAGTAAATATGTCAGCAATGAGTGCGGACATAAATAATGTCTGGCCATAATTTGTTTTAATTGTGTCGTCACTTCTAAGTACAGTTATGACAATATCTACACTTGTTGTACAAAGTACGAGTGCAAGGAAAAGTGGATAATCTAAGGTAATAATCAAATAAAATGATGTTGCTACAGTCAATACATATATTGAAAGTGGAACTGACAAAGTTTTTAGGCCTTTTTCTCTAAATGTATCTAATTCAATTTCAAAACCAGAAAGGAACATAAGCAACATGAATCCAAATATTGCAAGACCAGAAATAAATTCAGAAATCTTGACAATACCAAATACGGGTCCAACTAAAATTCCATATGCAATTTCTAAAACAATACTTGGTATATTTATTTTCTCAGCAAGTAAAGGTAATAGAAATGCACCTAAAGATATTATTACTAGAGATAAAGCGTCAAAATTTTCCATTAACTAGGTATATATAAAACTGAAGATTTTGAGTTCTGTAAAACAAATTCAGCAATTTTCTTGCCTTGCCAATTTGATTGGCTTGTTTGACTTATAATTGAAAGATCTATCTTATCAGTAAAAGATGTAAAAACTTTTGCTTCGTTACCCTCAGCATTAATGATTTCACATTGAACTTCATTAGATAATGCCAAATCTTGAATTCTCTCAGAATATAATCCAGATTTATTTGATGTTTCGGATTGTAAGAATTTTGGTTGCTTAATATTTAAACCCACAATTTCTGCAGAAAGAGTAGAGGCCAAATCAAAAGCAACATTGACTGGGCTGTTATCACTAAAATCACTACTTACTAGGATTCCAATTTTTTTATACGGAAAAGTCGACCTTGAAAATAGAAATGGAATCTTATTCTTATTTGAAAAATTAATGTAGGTTTTAATTTTGGATTTTGTAATTTCTTTTTCATCAAAGGGAATCAAAACTGTTCCTATTGAAAAGGTCTCTTTGTTTGCCTCAATCTCTTTTAAGAGTGATTTTTGTACATCATAAAGTTCAAAATCTTGATCTTTCATTATCGCTTTATAGGTTTCAGCTTGTTCCTCTTTTTTATCAGCAAATATATCGCCAGAAGTTAAAATTTCAAGTTTGTCAGCTTTTGTATTTCTTATAAAGTATTCTGCCTCAGATAGATTTTTTAATTCATCTTCATTGTTTAAATAAACTGCAACATTTTTTCCAAACTCTAAAGGAAATCTTGATTCTGAACCAGAAAATAAGTTAATTACATTTGCAAAAGCTCCAGATTGAAGAACAATTGTCACTAAATCACCTGTTTCAAGTTCGGTGTCACCGTGTGGTATCACAACATTTCCTTTTCTTAATAGCGCACCAACAATAAAAAAGTCTGATCCAATATCTTTTAGTTTTTTACCTCTAGCGGGGCTATCCGAATTAATTTCTAACTCAATTGCTTCTGCTCTTCCACCTGCAAAAGCTTGTGAGACTACTCTTCTTGGCTCTAGGATATGTTCTAGCCTTCTGCCTATTAATATGTCAGGATCAACAACTTCTACATCCAGATCTTTATATTCTTGTAAGTTATTTTGATCATTTACGATCGAAGATAATCTAAAGATATCATTTTGTTTTGCAATTTTTAAAACTTCAATATTAACTTCATCATCATTTGTAAGAGTTACAATCGCACTAGCATTTTCTATACCTGCTTTTTTTAAGACCAAGGTTGAAGTGCCATCACCTTGATACTTTTCTATTTGTCTGTTTGGATTGAAATTTCTTAATTTTTCTTGATCCATATCTATTACGGATACACTCCAACCAGTACTTATCCTGTTTATTAATTGACGTGCTTCTCCGTGTGCGCCGATAATTATTACTTTCACGTGTTTATTATCCTATATATACGATTTTGATAAAGGACTACTTTTAAAAACTTATATAAAATAGCAAAAATTTATTGAGTTTTTTAATTTTTACCTTATTTTTAATGTTTAATTATTGAAAAGAAAATGTAAAACATCCCCATCTTTAACAATATAATCTTTTCCTTCAGACCTTAACCTACCAGCTTCTTTTGCACCTTTTTCTCCATTGTTTGAAATGAAATCATCAAATGCAATAGTTTCAGCACGTATAAATCCTTTTTCAAAATCACCATGTATTTTTCCAGCTGCTTTCGGTGCTTTATCACCAATATTAATTGTCCATGCTCTTACTTCCTCGGGACCAGCTGTAAAGTATGTTTGTAATCCTAAGAGTCTGTAGCCTGCATTAATTAATCGATCTAGCCCTGAGTCGCTTTGGCCCATCTCTAATAAATATTCACTTTTCTCTACAGGATCAAATTTTGAAATTTGTTGTTCTACATCAGCACAAATAGCTACTACTTTAGAATTGTCTTTTTTTGCATATTCGATAATTTCATCAAGAAAAACATTGTCCTTGAAACCGCTTTCACTTATGTTTGCTACATATAAAACTGGTTTTAAAGTTAACAGTTGAAAACCTTTCAATATTTTTAATTCCTCCTCATTAAAGGACAGTTGCCTAATGCTCTCCCCTTTCCCAAGAACAGGCAATATTTTTTCTAGTAAGTTCTTTAAAAATATTCCTTCTTTTTCTCCAGATTTTGAGTTCTTAATTGATTTTTGATAAAGTTTTTCAACTGTGCTTAAATCAGCCAAAACAAGTTCAGTATTAATAATTTCAATATCATCAACTGGTGAAACTTTTCCAGAAACATGCACGATATCATCATTTTCAAAAGCACGTACAACATGAATAATTGCCTCAGTTTCACGAATATTTGCTAAAAACTGATTTCCTAAACCTTCTCCTTTGGAAGCTCCTTCAACCAAACCTGCTATATCTACAAATTCCATAACAGCTGGTATTACTTTCTTGGGATTTACAATTTCAGATAATTTATCTAAACGGTTGTCGGATATTGGAACAATTCCAACATTTGGTTCAATTGTGCAAAATGGATAATTTTCTGACTCTATATCAGCTTGGGTTAATGCATTAAATAATGTTGATTTTCCAACATTTGGTAATCCTACGATTCCACATTTAAATCCCATAATTTATTCCCAATAGATGAACTTTATTGAGATAATAATTAACTTTTTTATTTATTTTTAACTTCAGAGCGTCATCCAATAAATATTTTGATTAAAGTCATATTTAAGAGGAAAAATGACAGTTAAAAATAATAAAAGAACCGTTTTTGGTTGGGCAATGTATGATTGGGCTAATTCAGCTTATTCAACTACCACCGTTGGAGCTCTCATGCCTGCTTATTTCGCTGCCGTGGTTGTCGGAGAAGATGGATGGAATTTTGGTGGTACGAACTATTTAGCAGATGAAATTTGGGGATATGCAACGGGTATTGTCATTTTTATATTTTTTCTAATTATGCCTATATTTGGTGCAATGGCTGATATGTCAGGTTCCAAAATGAAATTTCTAAAAATATTTGCATATGGTGGATCAGTATTCG
>CACASI010000015.1:0-3859 GCA_902535055.1 uncultured Candidatus Actinomarina sp. | reverse complement strand
TAAAAAAATATTGTCTTAATTGTTTCAGCTGGTTTTCAAGTCATTATTTTATTTTCTAGAAATATTTTGTATAACGAAATATCACAATTTGAACTATATTTTTCACTCGGTCTTATTATATTTTTTCTTTATATTGCTTTCATAAATCGTAACTATAAAACAAAAACTTCGGTCTAAATATAGTGAATAACTTTAAAGGTGAAACTCGTCAGGCACTATTAAATCGGGCTTTTCTATACATTATATTAATAGGCATATCGTCAGTAATTTTGCTTAGGGTCCGATCTTTAATTTTTGATTTGTTTGTTGCTGTCGTTCTATCTGTTCTTGCTGAACCAATAGTTTATAGACTTTCAAAAAGATTTAACAGAAGGCTTTCTGCAATTATCACCGTTGCAGCAATTATTCTTATAATAGGTGGAATAATATTTTCAATAATACCAATAATGGTCCAAGAGCTATATTTGTTATCATCACAAATGCCAGAATATTTAGATAATATTGTCAAATATATCAATAGTGAAGGCTTTGCCATATCTAGTCAATCTTTAAATTTAGAACAAGAGTTCAATAACTTATTTAGAGAGTACGGAAGTGCTGTTGGAAATACGGTTGTGTTTGCAGGAAGAAGTATTTTAAATGCTTTCTTTCATTTCTTTGTTATATTTTTCTTTTCATTTTACTTAATAGCTGAGGGGGATGGATGGAGGATAAAATTAAAGGAAGCATTGCCAAATAATATATCAAATGCAATTGATCAAGTGTGGACAATAGGAGTTTCAAAAGCTGGTGGTTGGATTGCTGCAAGAGTAATTCTTGGCATCTTAGCGAGCATTGTTTTTACTATAGCTTTTCTTATAATAGGGCTTCCTTCGCCATTCGCCCTGGGTATTTCAGCTGGATTATTATCTCAATTAGTTCCTGCAGTTGGTACATTTCTAGGCGGTATAGTTCCTGTTTTAGCTTCTATATCTTTAGGGCCAACATACATTGTATATACTCTTGTTGTGCTGACAGCTTACCAATTTCTTGAAAACTACTTCATTAGCCCACGTGTAACAAGAGTTACCATGGTCATACACCCAGCTGTTGCAGTATTTGCTACTCTATTTGGGGCTTACACAGCTGGAGTAATAGGTGCTGTTTTAGCTTTACCAATTGCGGCTACTATTCAGGGTATAATTGAAATACTTTTAGAAAATAAACAGAATGAATAATTTTATTAATCTATCAACAAATGCAATAAAAACTGCTGACTCTCTTTTTCAACACGCTAAGGAAGAAACATATGATGAAGTTGAAGATTCAATTAAATCGCTAAAGAAAAACTTTAAAGCAGGAAATTATTTTGCAATAGCAACATTTTTCATTATATTTGGTCTTTCAAACGTATTAACACAATTGTTTACAGGTAATTTTTTCATACAAGCAATGGTTTACTTCTCATTGTCTTTTCTTTGCATATTGTCATTTAGTTTGATTATTTGGAGATTATTAAAGTGACTGAATTTAAAGATAATTTCTCTAATTTAAAAAATAATATTAACAGTGAAAATTCAAAAATTGTAAGTTTCTTGATCTATGGCATATTCATTGGAAGACTTTATGAAAAAATCAAAAAATTTAAAAGAAATATACGTTTAAAAAAATGAATAAATCATTACAAAAATTTGTTGCTGTAGCTATTTCTGCTGGTGTAGTTTTATCTACAATTGCATATTTTTTATTGTTACTATAAGAAATAGTGAAATTTGACAATACTGTTGTTGTTTTTAAATCAAACAACACAAAACACTTATCCGTAATACAAGAAGATCAAACTTTTGTTACACAAAACGGAACTATTAAACATAATGATATAAAAACATTACCTACTAAAGTTAAAACTTCCAAAGACCAAGAATATGAAGTTTATATTCCTTCATTTGATGAATTCATTTTATTAATGAAAAGAGGTCCTCAAATAATTTATCCAAAAGATATTGGATCAATAATCATATCTGGAAATATTAGTAAATTTTCAAATATTTTAGAAATTGGAACTGGTTCTGGTGCATTAACTCTTTATTTAAGTTTAATTTTAGACAAAGACAGTAATCTTATAACTTTAGATGAAAGTAATAAAAACCAAAGAAGAGCCAAAAAAACCATTAAAAGATATATTTCATCAAATCATGCTGATACCAAATTATTAGAAATAGAATATTTAAATTTACAACTTTCAGATTTTAAATTTGATCATGTGAGTAACAAAGTAGATACTGTTATTACTGATATTCCTGAGCCTTGGGAATTTTTTGATAACAATTTAGTTAAGCAAAATTTACAATGGGTTTCTTATTTACCATCAATTACACAAGTTCAAAAAATTGTTACAGAACTTTCCAAAAATAATTTTATCAATATCAATGTTACCGAAACCTTAAATCGAGAATGGATAGTAGACAATAGAATAGTACGGCCAAAAAATGAGATGGTTGGTCATACAGGATTTGTTGTTAGTGGAAGATTTTTATTTAGCTAGGTTCGATCATTATGCATTCGCCTGGACATTCCTCAGCTGATTCAATTACTGCTTCTTCTTGACCCTTTGGAACTACTGCTAGACCTTGTGCGCCGCCAACATTTCCATCTTCTTCAGAAAATATTTTGTCGCCTTCTTTTACATAAAAAAGTCCATCGTCTTTACCAACAAAAACATCAGGGCAAATTTCTTCACAAAGGCCATCACCAGTGCACAAATCTTGATCTATCCAGACTTTCATATACTTAATATTACATTAGTTTTGCTATATACAAATACAACAGTTAAAAAATAATTATTAAATTTAAATACAATAAAATTAGGTATTAATGAAAAATGTATTTAAAAGAGGACTTAATTTATTAACTTTGTTCTCTTCAAATAATGAAAATATAACCACTGACTATATTAAAGATAATATATTAGATTATCGTGAATTAGGAGATTCTGCTTTCAAACGCTCTTTTGAAAGAGACAAATCATTGTTAAAAGAAATGGGATATTTAATTGAATTCGAAAATGACAAATGGAAACTTTCAGACGGTTATTCAATATCAGGAACAAGAATTATTGAAGAAATAAAAAAAACAAAGAATATTGATACAAATAGATTTATTAGTATTTATCAAATAATTAAAAAATATTTAAATTTAAATTATCAATTCGATGAGCAAAGCATAAATATATCAAAAATTGTACAAGCGATTAATGAAAAAAGACGCATATCATATAAATACAAAGGATCTGTTAGAAAAGTATATCCCCTTGGTCTTAAACAATATGATGGCCAGTGGTATGTTGGAGTAAATGAACAATCTATATTTAAAACATTTAAATTAAGCAATATAGATGATTTAAAAATTGGTTCCTTACCTAATTTACATAATTTTGATGATGTCAAAATTAATTTTTCATGGGAAGAAAGCATGAAGCCCATGTTATTAACTATCGAATTGTCAGAAGACAGTTATTTCATCTTTAAAAATAAATTTAACCATAAGGTTAAAAATAAAATTATATTTCAAGACAAATTAACGATCGATTTAGAAACATACGACCTTCAAGGACTAATACAATTCTTACTTTTGACTGAAAGTAAAATAATTCAAATGTCAGAATCTGAAAAAAATAAGTTATTGGAATTAATTGATGAATAAAAAGCTTAAACTTCAAGACTTTACATTTTTGATAAATATAATCAAGGATCAGGACAATTGGAATATACAAGACCTTGCTGATAAAATCACTGTAGATCTAGATACTCTTTTATACATGCTTAATATTATGTCCGAAGTTTATTCTGTTAATGGTGAAAGTTTTATTAATTTTGATTTG
>CACASI010000014.1:0-4329 GCA_902535055.1 uncultured Candidatus Actinomarina sp. | reverse complement strand
AAGAGTTCACTCATTTGTACTTCCTAAAGATAATAAATAAGTTATCAAATAATCTAAATCTTGTTCATTTAAGAAATTTATTGATGGATGTGGAATTTCTTCTTTTACTGATGTTGGATCGGTTAAATATTCTTTAAGCCAGACTCCATCATTTGTTGGCTCTCTAGATGCAAGAGTAGATAAATCTGGGGCTAATCTTAATAATCCAGTATTAAGAATTAAATTTTTATTTGCAAACCTATTCTTCAAGACCTTACCATTTTGTGAATCAGGTATCAGGACCCTTACATTTTGTGTATGACACGATTGACAGTTAAGTTGATTATAAATTGTTGCCCCTTCAAGAATTTCTTCACTAACGCGCACAGAATTATTTAATGATTCCAATACGAGATCTTCGCTTTGTTGTTTTGGAATAGAAAAAGCAAATAAGTATGTAAATACCACTACCCCAATTACTCCAATTAAGAGTGCGAATGAACTCTCCTTTTTAGCTTCTACAAGTTCCTCTTCTATTAAAAGTTGAACAATTTCTTCATCATCATCTTTTTGAATATCAATCGAAGATGCATCTGTAGTTGTGAGTTCTTCAACAGATGCATCTTCTTGAACTGGTGCTTCTTCTTCAACAGGTGTTTCTTCTTGAACAGGAGCTGGTTCTTCAACAGTCTTTTCAACGGCAGATACACTTTCACCACCAGCCCAAGATTGTAAAACCTCATCAACACTTTTACCTGATGCCTCTGCTCTTGCTTCTGCCGATCGTCGTACCAACGATTCTGGAGCATTTAATATTTCTGCGACTTTACTTAAGAGTTCACTCATACTGGAAGCTCCTCTTCGGTCAGTTCCACTGTTTCAGCTTCTGTAATTTCTCCACTTACTACGGCTTTCATTACAGATATAAAGAATAATAAAAATGGTAAAAGTAGCAGTAGCGATAAAAATAAATTTACTGATAAAGGAGTACTTATAAGAGACCATAATAATCCAAACCCTTCACCATATATCGTTGGGTTTCCTGCATTTGCTCCTGCATTCCATGAATATCCAGAAATTATTCCAATTAAAGCATTCGAGAATAATGTACCCCCTACAACAATTTTTATTATTAATACAGTAAGAGACTCAAGTCTTGTAAATTTCACTTCTCTTCCAAATATCTTAGGAATGAGATAATAAATGAAAGCAATAGATATCAATATAGAACTAAAAACGTACCCATACCTTATTGCTATTTCAAAATTTGTAAGACTAAGAATGGGGATAATATTTGATAATGATGAAACAATTTGAAAAAGATTTGTTACTACAAAAATTCCAAAGGAAAAACTAATAAGGCCATAAATTATTTTATTTTCTTCGGTTCTAGTTGTTACAGTTTTGAAAAAATTAACCGTTACGGCAAGGAGCGGAAGAGCCAAGCTTAATGATAAATAAAGTGAAATATTTTCAATCCAATTAGGCAGAACTGAACCAAAATAAAATTTAAAGTTCGTCCAGGGCAATAAAAATAAATATCCCCAAAAACTAATTGAACCCAATGTTTTACTATAAAGTGTTCCATTGATTCCTTTTGTAGTCATGAAATGAAGCAACGCTAAAAACACAAAAGAATATCCAACATATATATGTGTAGACACATATATTGAATTAATAAAAAAATTGTCACTAAATACAGCAAAATTTCCACGATAAACAATTAATGAGAGAGCATAAAATATAGCTGCTCCAAATAAATATTGTGCACTTATAAACATAGAAGCTTCTTTTTTTGCAAGTATATTTATTGATAAAAGACCTACAAAAGCAAACATGATTAGAACCTTGAAGATCATCGTATAAGTTGTATTACCAAAAGAATAAAAGTTGTTTGGAAACAAAAACCCTAATAATAGATCCAAAGACTCTAAACCTATTACACCTAATGACGTCAGGAAGAAAATTGGAAATATAACTAATCTTCTACCAAGAGTTTTTGGCAGAAGATAGGAAGTCAAAAATACGATTAAGAATGATAGCAAAAGGCTGTAAGTTATATGATTATTCAATTTATCTAGAAAACCGTAATTAAATACAATATTTTGGGGAAGAATATTAACAAAAAGAAAATAAGCTTCTTTTAATAGTGATATACCTCCAAAAAGTAATAATAAAAAGGGAATAAGAACAATAAAAAATTTTGAAAATTCTTGTTCATTTTTTGGAAAAATTTTTATTTTCATTAGTTTAAATAGTAATTACTCAATTTGACTTTACTATTAATCTGTAAAAAATACGTCAATAAAATACGTAATTTCTTAAAAAAGTACCGTTATAAAATTTATATTATGTACACAATTCTTGATACAATAGATATTGAAAGTTTTGAGTTAATGACGTGTAGAGGGAAACTTGTTAAATTTTATATTTACTAATCGATACAAAATCGGCGTAGCTTTAATATTTGCTGGAATTGGTGGTGTCACTATCGGGGTCATTATCGCCCATTTTGCTGGTTTTCCAGAGGGTGAAGTAATTGATTACTTTAATTGGATGCCTCGGGGATGGTTAATGCAAACTATTGGCCAACTAATAGCATTTGGAGCTGGGCAACTTCTTTTGGTCGGAATGGCAATGTTAGCTTGGGAAGATACAGAGATGACATGGGCAAGAGCAACATATCTAGCTTTTTTAAGTTGGGTCCAATTCGCATTAATTTTTGGAGTTTTACCATCTGAATGGCTAAACCTTTCTCAGGGACCTCTTGAATGGACCAATCAAAGAGAATTTATAAACTTTCCTCCTATTCTTTTTCTTGGTAATGAAATTGGCCTCAGTCTTGGAGCACTTAAAGATATTATTCAACTTGGAATTTCTACTGGTGCATTAGTAACTGCTTTTGTCGTAGGATATTTAATTCAGGATATCAATGAAGCAAAAGAGAGAGGCAGAACAAGAATTTCTGATTATGGAAAAGAAGTAGTGAAGGTGGGTGCTGATGGCTAAATCAGAAGTACTTATAGAGATGCCTGAATTTGAAAAAAAATACAACCTTGCGATGGTTGAAGCAGAAAAGATTTCATCAAGAGTAAGACCAAAACAATTTCTACATATAGATGAAGCAGAGTGTATTTTATGCGAAGGTTGTGTTGATATATGTCCCTGGAAATGTATTCACTACTTGTCAACAGATGCTATTGAAGACTCAATTAATGTTGAAGCTCCTAGTATGGAAGAAAATGAATCAGGATTTTTTGTTGTTGACGAAGATGCATGTACTAGATGTGCATTATGTGTTGATAGATGCCCAACAGGAGTAATCTCTTTGGGTAAATTCGCTGGATCACTGGCAGATGCAGCAATCAATAACGGTGTCTATGAAGCTCCATGGGATGAAGACTCGGGAGAAAGAAGCGATAGGCATGGATATATATATGGAAGACTTTAAATGAAGAATGAAAAAATAAAGTTTAGAGATCGTGTAAAAGATATTAGCTCAGGTCTAGGGGACTCACTAAAAGAAAGCTCATTGTGGGGAAGTATCTTTCGTCCAGGATCACCATTTAGGAAAGGATATTCTGACAGCCCAAGAAACAGATCATATGTTGTTATGAACAATGTTTTGTACCATCTACACCCAGTAAAGGTTAAAAGACATGGTGTGAGATTATCTTATACATTATGTCTAGGAGGCTTAAGCTTTTTTACATTTATTGTTCTTACGATTACAGGAATATGGTTGATGTTCTATTTTAGACCAACTGAAATGGCTTATGTTGATATTCAATCTCTACAAACTTCAATAGCTTTTGGTTCATTAGTACGAAATATGCATAGATGGGCTGCACACATAATGGTCATCGTAGTCTTTCTTCATATGTCTAGAGTTTTTTATCATGGAGCTTATAAAGCTCCTAGAGAATTCAATTGGGTAATTGGTGTCATTCTATTGCTCCTAACTTTATTGTTATCTTTTACAGGTTATTTACTTCCATGGGACCAGTTGGCAATTTGGGCTGTGACAGTTGGTGGAAATATGGCAAGTTATGCACCTGTGATTGGAGCACAAGTAAAGTTTGCACTATTTGCTGGATTGGAAGCAACCGAAGCAACGTTATTAAGGTTTTATGTTCTACATGTACTATTTTTGCCATTCATAATTGTAATTTTTATGGCAATTCATTTCTGGCGAGTAAGAAAGGATGGGGGGATCTCAGGTCCTCTATAGATATGTATGGTTGATATTCCTGAACATTTATTATTAAAAACTGCTGAAGCAAGAGCTAAGGCCTTAGGTATTTCAGTTGAACAAGCTCTGGCTGAAATGAGAGGTGAAGCTGAGCCAAC
>CACASI010000013.1:0-6690 GCA_902535055.1 uncultured Candidatus Actinomarina sp. | reverse complement strand
AGAATTAAATGATTTAGGAAAACATGAGGACTATGTTGAACGTCAAATAAACAGATGGAATAAACAATTTCAATCGCAAAAAGTTAGAGAAATAAAAGAATTAGAAAGTGCTACAAAATTATTACTAGATAATATTCCCTCTCAACAAACTGTTGGAATAGTTCATGGAGATTACAGATTAGATAATGTACGCGTGAAGGATAATCAAGTAGCTGCCGTACTAGATTGGGAACTTTGTACACTAGGAGACCCACTTGCAGATATGGGTACAGTAATAGCATCTTGGAATACAAAACAAGAAAAAGACTCACCTTTTATTTATTCTCCTACCCTATCTGGTGGATTTCCAACACGTAAGGATGTAATGGAATTATATTTAAATAATTCAAATCTAGATTTAAGTGATATTGAATTTTACGCAAGATTATCTTTTTGGAAACATGCAATGATAATGGAAGGAGTTTATATCAGATATTCAATGGGATCTTATGGAAAAACAAATGAAAATGAAATAGAATCATTTAAGAACAGTACAATAAAGTTTGCAAACAAAGCTGCGAATAAAAATTTATTAGAGGAGATAATATGACAATCGTACCTGCGGATGAGATGGAAAAATATATTGGTCAAGAGGTTGGTGTTTCAGACTGGTTTGAAATAAATCAAGAAAGAATAAATTTATTTGCAGAAGGTACTAACGATCATCAATTTATTCATGTTGATGAAGAAATGGCTAAAAGCACACCATGGGGATCAACAATAGCTCATGGATTCTTAACGTTGAGTATGGTGACTCATTTATCTGTGGACAACACTGTTATGCCTGAGAATATCCAAATGGCGATAAATTATGGTCTTGATAAGGTCCGTTTCATGGAAGCTGTTCCAGTAAATAGCAAAATAAGAGGAAGATTTGTTTTGTCAGATGTTCAGTACAAAAAAGCTGGTAGATGGTTGGTAAAGCATACTGCTACAATTGAAATAGAAGGTAAAGATAAACCAGCAGCTATTGCTGAGCCTTTAACTTTATTTGTAGTTACAGAATAGAAGAAAGAAGAATAAAAATGAGAGAAGCAGTAATTGTATCAGCAGCAAGAACACCTATTGGAAAAGCTTATCGTGGAGCTTATAACAAAACAGATGCTCCAACATTAGGTTCTTATTCAATTAAAGAAGCAGTCGAAAGAGCAAAAGTTGATCCAAATGAGATTGAAGATGTCATTATGGGATGTGCTCAACAACAAGGTTCACAAGCATTAAACATTGGAAGATTAAGTGGAATTGCTGCAGGATTACCAATTACGGTTCCAGGAATGACTATAGATAGACAATGTTCTTCTGGCCTGATGGCCATAGCTACTGGTGCAAAACAAATAATGACAGATAATATGAATGTTGTTGTTGCTGGCGGTGTTGAATCTATATCATTAGTTCAAACTGCTGAGTTAAGATTTGCGCCAGATCCAAATGTTGTAAAACTTGCCGATAATGCGTACATGCCTATGATCGAAACTGCTGATTTTGTTGCTGAAAAATATAATATCTCAAGAGAATACCAAGATGAATATTCATTACAAAGCCAACAAAGGACTGCAGCAGCCCAAGATAGTAATAAGTTTGATGATGAGATCATTTCAACAACTACAACAAAAAGTGTAAAAAATAAAGAAACTGGTGAAGTTACTGATGAAGAGGTTGAATTAACAAAAGATGAGGGAAATAGACCAGAGACAAACTTAGAGGGTTTATCTTCACTTCCTCCGGTTTACGGAGAAGGAAAGTTTATCACAGCTGGCAATGCTTCTCAATTATCAGATGGCTCAGCTTCAGTTGTCCTTATGGAAGCTAGCGAAGCAGAAAAAAGAAGCCTAGAACCACTTGGATATTACAGAGGTATGACTGTATCAGCATTAGCACCAGAGGAAATGGGAATAGGTCCTGTATATGCAGTTCCAGATTTATTAAATAAATTCAATTTAAAAATTGAAGATATAGACCTTTGGGAGCTAAACGAAGCGTTTGCTGTTCAAACTTTATACTGTAGAGATGAACTTGGTATCGATAACAGTATTTACAATGTCAATGGCGGCTCAATCTCAATAGGCCATCCATATGGAATGACTGGTGCAAGAATGACAATGCACGCATTAATGGAAGGTAAGAGAAGAAACGCAAAATTCGTAGTTGTAACTATGTGTGTTGGCGGTGGCATGGGTGCAGCAGGGTTATTTGAAGTTATTTAAATTATAAATTTCTAACTAGATTTTAAATCACAATCTAACAATTTATAATGATGTATGAACAAAATTCGTACAAAACAAGATTATATTAACTCACTTAAAAATAGAAATCTAACTATATACCTCATGGGTGAACTAGTAAAAGATCCTCTCACTCATCCAATTATTAAACCAAGTATTGAAGCTATGGCGGAAACTTATGCATTAGCAGATAGAGATCCTGATTTGGCTACAACTATTTCACCATACACAAATGAACCAATTAATAGATTTTTACATATTGCGAACAGTAGTGAAGATTTATTCATGCAAAATGAAATGCAAAGGAAACTTGGACAATTAACTGGCACGTGTTTCCAAAGATGTGTTGGAATGGATGCTTTTAATGCACTTCATTCAGTGACATATGAAATTGATGAAAAATATAACACAAATTACCATGACAAATTTATCAATTTTCTAACAAAAATGCATGAAGGTAACTTTGTGATTGGTGGAGCTATGACTGATGTTAAAGGTGATAGATCAAAACCACCACATCAACAAGCGGACCAAGATTTATATTTAAGGGTTGTAAATAGAGATGATAAAGGTGTTTATGTCTCAGGAGCTAAAGCACATCAGACAGGATGTATAAATTCTCATTGGATGGTTGTTATGCCGACATTAAGGCTTACTGAAAATGATAAAGATTACGCAATTGTAGGAGCATTACCTATTGAGACAGAAGGTATTACATACATCTATGGACGACAATCTTGTGACACCAGAAGTATGGAGCCGGGTGAATATGATGTTGGAAATAAATATTTTGCTGGTCAAGAAGCAATGGTTATTTTTGATAATGTATTCATTCCAAACGAATTTATATTTATGAATGGTGAGTATGATTTTGCTGCAATGCTTGTCGAAAGATTTACATGTTACCATCGAAGGTCGTATGTATGTAAATCAGGTGTTGGGGATGTAATGATAGGGGCAGCAGCAAGTATCGCCGAATATAACGGTGTTGAAGACAAATCACATATTAAAGAGAAGCTAATTGAAATGAATAAATTAAATGAAACTATTTATGCAACAGGAATTGCTTCATCTTTGCAAGGAAAAAAAACAAAGAGCGGTAACTATATAAATGACGATTTATTAGCAAATGTGTGCAAACAGCATGTAACAAAAGAGACTTATGAGATAGGAAGGTTGGCGCAAGATTTAGCTGGTGGACTTGTTGCGTCAATGCCTTCAGGTATTGACATAAATGAAAGTGAGATGTCACCAAACCTATTGAAATACTTGAAAGGCAAAGAAGATGTAAATACTGAAGATCGTGTAAGCATGTTACGACTTATTGAAAATATGACATTAGGAAGAAATGCTGTTGCTTATTTAACTGAATCAATGCATGGTGCTGGATCACCACAAGCTCAAAGAATACAAATTTCTAGAAAAGTAGATATTGAAGAAAAGAAAAACTTTGCAAAGAAACTCTCTGGAATAATCAAAAGAGAAGATTCATGAAAGCTGTTGTTTGTACAAAAATTGGTGACCCTAACCTACTTGAAATTAAAGATATTGAAACACCAAAGCCAAGTAAAAATGAAGTACTAGTAAAAGTACAAGCTGCAGGTGTGAATTTTCCAGATGCTTTAATGGTTCAAGGTAAATATCAAATTGTAATGGACCCTCCTTTTACTCCCGGTAATGAAGTTTGTGGATATGTTGAAGAAACTGGAGATAATGTTGATCTTAAGATTGGTGCCAAAGTAATAGCCTTACCACCTATAGGAGGTTTTTCTGAATATGTTTCAGTAGATAAGAATCTTGTTATACCTGTATCAGAAAAAGTCGATTCAATGGCCGGGGCTAGCTTGCCTATAAATTATGGAACTTGTTATTACGCACTCAAAAGAAGAGCAAATATTCAAAAGAATGAGTCTCTTCTTGTTCTTGGTGCGTCAGGCGGTATAGGGACGGCGACAATTCAATTAGCAAAAATAATGGGAGTCAAAACCATATGTGCAGTTGGCAGTGATGAAAAAGCAGAATATGTTAAGTCATTGGGGGCAGATGAAATTATTAGATATGATCAAGTTGAACTGAAGGAAACAGTAAAAGAACTTACTGATGGAAAAGGAGTAGATGTTGTTATGGATCCTGTTGGAGGTGATGTAACAGAACAAGCGTTGAGAGCAACAGCATGGAATGGAAGGTTGCTTGTAATAGGTTTTACAGATGGAAATATACCAAAAATTCCATTAAATTTAACTCTTGTTAAGGGAGTCTCAATAGTTGGAGTTTGGTGGGGAAGATGGACTACAACTTCTCCAGAAGAGACAGCTGAAGACTTTAAAGAATTAATTGAATTTATTGAAAAGGATGAGCTAGTGATACAACCAAAAAATATTCATCCAATAGAAGAGACTTCTCTAGCGCTTGAAAATTTTCTATCTAGAAAAAATATTGGGAAAACAGTAATCAGTTTTTAATTATTTTTTAGATGATTCAAAATATGGATTATTTCCTGAAGCGTGATCAGTTGCATCAATAATATTTCCTATTTCAGGTACAGCATCTCGTAAAGCGGTTTCTATTCCTTGAGTAAGTGTTACTTGGGCCATTCCACATCCTTGACATCCCCCACCAAGTCTAAGATAAACGTCTTGACCTTCAATACCAACTAAAGATGCCTTTCCTCCGTGAGATGCTATTGCTGGATTAATTTGGCTTTCAAGAACTGTTTGTACCTTCTCTGCAAGTTCACCCGTAAGTTCAGGTAAATCTTCAGGGTTACCAACCATTGAAGGACTTGGAGTATTTGGATTGTCCATTGTGAGCCCTGGTGCATTTGGATCATCTGATATTTCTAATTCTGCACCATTAAAGTTTTCTACATCTTTACTGGCTATAATTACAGATAAATCTCCAAAATCTATTCGTTTATCATCTGGTCTAGCTTGTTCAAGATCTAAAAAACTAAGATCATATGTATATTGATTACCTTGTACACCATCTATCTGTAAAAAAAGAGCATAATCTTTATCGCCAGGTTCTTGATCTTTTAATTCAAGAATCTTGCTAACAGCACTATCTCCAATATTGAATTTAAATTCATCAGTCATATACTTAATATTAGTAAGCTCAAGATATGTGTAAATAAATATGAATAAACTATTGCTTGTAATCCCCGAAAATAGCTATAAATCTAATGATTTTGTATTAACTGCTGAAAGATTAGATATCGATTTCTTGGTAATCACAGACAGCGATCAAGTATCAAGTCAATTTGGTGATACTGTAATTATTCAAAATTTCAATGAAAAAATAAGTAATGAAACATTACTCAAACTTAAAAAAATAACTCACGTACTCCCGGTTGATCATAGTGCATTAAAATTTGCTGGCTATTTAGTTGATTTATTAGATGCAAAAGGAAATAAATTGTCTGCAATAGAGCATTCAATGAATAAATTGAACTCAAGAAATACTTTTAATTCAATATCGAATTTAAAAGCAAAGAATATGGTTATAAAAAGTCTCAATGATATTAAATTATTTGTAGAAAAAAATGGTACATCAGTTCTAAAACCAAAATTTGGGTCAGCAAGTAAAAGTGTTTTAAAAATAGATAATTTTAATAAAAACAAAGACTACATCATAGATTTAATGAACGATTGTGAAGATCAAGAAATGGTTATTGAGCAACATATAGATGGTAAAGAATATGCATTGGAGGGTAATTTAATAAACTCTAATTTAAATAAAATAACAATTTTCGATAAGCCAATTGAATACAAAGAACCTTATTTTGAAGAATCAATCTATATAACCCCAAGTGAATTATCTGAAAAATTACAAAATGAAATAGTTGAATTAGTTGATAATGCTTGTAAAAAAAATTGGTCTTGAGAATGGGCCCGTACATGTTGAATTTAAAATACTTGATGGAAATATTTTCATTATTGAAATTAATCCAAGAATGATAGGTGGTCTTTGTTCAAAATGTTTAAGTTTTGGCTTGTTTAGAGTCTCTCTTGAGGAAATAACATTACATGCCTTTTTATATGATGAATTGAAACCTGTTGAACTCCTTAGCAATTATGTTGGCGTACTCATGCTTCCAACTCCTAAAACTGGAAAATTTATTTCAATCAATCAAGAGGAATTGGAAAATATTGATAATGTATCTGGAGTTGAAATTACTGTTTTCGAGAACTCAGATTTGTTGGAACCACCTTATGGTGATAAATATTTAGGTTTTGTGTTTTCCCAAGCAAACGAGAAAGCTTTAGTTTTGAATGCACTAAAAAATGCAATGAACACTTCAATGCCGATTATTAAATAATTTATGATAATCTTCAAATGAAAATGAAAAATGCACTAATAATAAATGGTGGTCTTAATAGTACAAAAAGAGACCAGCTAGGAAATTATGATCTTATAGTTGCTGTAGATT
>CACASI010000012.1:0-15399 GCA_902535055.1 uncultured Candidatus Actinomarina sp. | reverse complement strand
GGTTATGGTTTATGGATTTGGAAACCTTACATAATTAAAAAAAGTTTAGATAAGATGAATGAAAACGAATTGTTATTTTATGTAGACAGTAGAACTGATATTCCAGAGAAACAGATACTTTTTTTGAATAATTTTTTTTTAAGTAGAAATTATGATTTATTAATTTGGGAAATGGAAACGATTGAAAAAGAGTGGACTTCAAAAAAGTTATTAGAGTTTTTTAACATAGAAAATAATAATATAATTTTAGAGTCACCTCAGTTAGCTGCAACATTCTTACTCATACGAAAAAATAAAAGAACTGAGAGGTTTATTGAAAGATTATATGAGAATATGATTAATAATATTGGCCTATTAGCTGATCCAGATAAAAAAGATGAAAACCTCTATTTTATAGAACATCGCCATGACCAAAGTTTTTTGTCCTTGCTTTTAAAAGTTGACAATACATTGAAAGTTAAATATATAAAGAATAAAGATTTAAGAGGATCTAGATCTTTACATCCTCATACACTCTCGGTATGACTTTTATTTTGGTCCATTTAGAGCTTTTAGTAAAGTATCTTCTATTATTTTCATATTTTTACTTCGCTGGTAGGTCGTTTTTATTGATGCTAAATAAATTGATATTAAAAAAATCGAATTTACCAAATCGTATTTTATTTACAAAATCAAATATTTTATTTCCTTTCATTGGCATAGCTTTCGTTGGAAATTTGTTAATAATCTTTAATTATTTTCTACCTTTAAAAAGTAATATTGTATATTTTGGTTTATTTATTTTATTGATTCCAAGTTTATTTCAAATTGATTCTAAATATATTCGCAAAACCATAATAAATGCTTATAATTTTTTAAAATTTATATTGATTCCATCGATATTAATAATGAGTTCTTATGATACTTCATGGCATGTTGATGCTGGGTACTATCATCTAAACCATCAAAATTGGCTTCTTGAATCAAATATGATAATTGGAACAGTAAATATTTTTTGGGCTTTTGGGATGTCTTCTATTTATGAATATATTTCAGCTGTGTTGTGGTTTGATAGATCATTTATTTTAATTCATTTTTTGACAATAATATTTATACATACTTTTTATATGATACTCATTGAGTATTTAAGAGAAAGGAAAGAAAATGAACTCTACTTTACATCAATATTTATATTGGCTTTCTCATTGTTAGATAATTTTGGCGTTGAAGGTGGAAGAAACGGATTTATATATATTCAGGGAGTTACAAAACAAGACATTCCAGTTGCGATTATTTTTGTTTTGGTTTCACTATGGTCTTTTTTGATTATCAAAAATAAAAAATCTACTAGTTTTGATTTAATGATTTTATTTTTATTAAGTTTTTTCATAGTTCAAATCAAACTTAGTTCAGTTGTAATCGTTTATCTACTTTTGATTGTTTTAATAGTCATGTATAAACCTTTATTTAAAGGAAAGTTATCAGAATTGAAAATTTTTATACCAACTGCAATCTTTTTCTTTTTTTGGTTATTAAAAGGATATTTAACAACTGGTTGTTTTCTGTTCCCACTCTCCTCAACCTGTATAAATAATTTTGGATGGTATGTTGCAAACTCTACTGAATCATTTGAAAGTGTAACAACTACAGCAAGTTATTCATTAATTGACTATTTATATCAATCAAAATCAATTACAGATTGGTGGGATAATTTTTATTCTTATAAAATAAATAGAACTGTACTTTTAAATTTTGTTTTTTCATTTTTAATAATCTACTTATTTAAAAAGGTATTTTTTAAAGTCAACAAATTCCCACTATTTTTAAAGATTTCACTTTTTTCATTTATATTGCTTAACATAACTTATTTGAGCTTGTACGGTCCAACGCCTAGATATGCGGTGGGAACACTATTGATGATTATTGGCACTCTAGGATTTAATGTATCAAAAATGAGAGTAAATATAAATGCAAATTTATTTATAGTACTTTATTTTATTTCTATTTTTTTTCTTGTCAGAGCTTCTTCTTATCAAGCTTTTTTAGATACTCCTGAAACTGTATTATTTGATCCAGTAGAGTTAGCGAAGTATGAACCTTCAATTGGTGACTGGGTTAAGCCAGATGTTGGTGATGCGTGCTGGATAAATTTAAAATGTACTATGGAAAATGAAAATATCTATATTGATGAAGGTGGTTTTTTTAAGACTGCCTTTAAAGATTTATAATTTAATTTTTTTAAATACAAAATTAGGCAATATTTTCATGACAATAGATATTAAATATAAACCAGTATTTGCATAGACCATTCCTGTTTTATCTAATTTATCTAGTATTACTTTTGCTGACTGCTCTGCAGACATTGTAAAAGGTGCATCCTTATGATTTTTAGACATTTTTGTTTTAATTTTTCCAAACCTAAAAATCAAATATGAAGGCAAGCTTAGATACTTTATACTTTCTTCTAACTTACGCTTAGACAAACCATAAACATAATTTTTATATCTTGGTCTAATTGCTGACATGCTTGATATATATATAAATTTTTTAATGTTTAAAAAATCACTTCCAAGTTTATTTGATAGTTCATATGGAACTAAAAAATTTATGTAATCAGTTTTTTTAATTTCTGATAAGTTTGGTATTTGTTGATCTCTGTTTTCTGCCAAAAACCCATTAAAGAAAATTACATATGTTGGGCCAAGCTGATCAAATAAAGTATTAATTTTTTCATAATCTTCAAGGTAGTCATTTACTTGAGTATGATTTGAAACATTTTTTTCAACTTCAGATCTTGAAAAAGAATAAAAATCAAAATGTTTTTCTTTCAAAATTTTTTGTAACTCTACCGCAACTTCTGATGAGCTACCAAATATTACAATTGACTCCTTTACCATTTTTTTAAACCAAGCCTCAAAGACATTTCAGATTGAAACTTTTTATCTGGATCTACTTCTTTAACAACCATTGACCAATCTCTGTAATTAGGATACATAGATTTGAACTCTTCCTCGTTTAAAGATATATCTTTAGCTAAATAGATTTTTCCTTCTTGTTTAATTAGTTCTTTATAAAATTTACGTATAGTTTTTTTGTTAAATGTCTCATAAGGAAAATCAACTGCAAAAGTCCACCCATCTTGTACAAATGAAAAATTAATATTGCTTTCATTATGTGTAAGTCTTTTGACACTGCAAAGAATTGGTGTTTGATCGTCTATCAGCAAGTCAATTAAATATTGTATTTTATTTATATTCCTAACTGGTAATGAAAACTGTACTTGGACAATTTTTCTTTTTTTTGCAAAATTTCTAGTATCTGAAATTTTACCTAATGGATAAAAAACATCATTAAATTTTTTGTTTTTCTGAAAATTTATTTTTTTTGAAAAAAAATAAATTTGATTTACTATCCTCATAGAATTCAAATTATTTCTACCTATAAAAGAGAATCCAAACTTTAAACTCTTTTCATTTTGAATATTTTTGTGATTTATAAAACGAGAATTTTTTGATATTGATTTTTCAACATACCAATTATTTCTCTTTCCTACAAGATCAACCCAACCAACCCAGTATTGATTTTTAGTAGGTTCAAATGAATTCAAAAGATTTTTGATACCATTTCCAAAATTTATTTCAGTAAAAAAAGTACTACTGAAAGGTATATTTTCGTCTCTAAATTTGATATCACTGATTATTCCAGTTAGACCATATCCACCAATAGTAGTGTAAAAAACTTCTTTATTTTTTTCTCTTGATGCTGATATTACTTTCCCTGAAGCTGTGGTTAATAAAATCTCTTCAATATTTCTACCAAAACTTCCACCCCAAACATTATCTTTTCCATGAGTGTCAGACGCGATAGCTCCAGCAAGAGTAACATCACTTTTTCCTGGAATACCAAATAAAATTTTGTTATTAGTATCTACATAGTTTGAAATTGTTTGTGTTGGATCATTAATACTGTTTTTATTCTTCTTTAGATAAAAAGTTGTATCAGATGCACTTATAGGAGCATCTCCATAAGAATTATTATTTCCAAATGCTACAAATGGATTATTAGAACTAGATATGTCATCTGTTATAAAAACTGATTTTCCTGCTATATTGCCCCAAGTAATTGTATGTTTTTTCATAATAAAAGTCCTACTACAGCAGTTGAACCAAATAATACAGTTGTTATCAAAAAGTTGTAATTGTTAATTGTTGTCTCAATAATTTCTTCTGTTAAACCGGCTTTAGTTTTTTTTATAAACAATAACTGAAATCTTCCTAAAAATACACATGATAAGATTAAAAATACAGTACCAATATTTATTTTATTTAAATATTTTATTATAAAAATCCAGTATGAATAAGTAATAAACGATAATAATGAGGTAATTTGAACAATGTTTAATAATTCTTGTTTATTATATGAAGATTTTAAAAATGTTTTGACCTTTGATTCTCCAACTGCATCGTTTAAATAAATTGAAAGTTTTTTACCTGCAGCCAAACCAAGGCTAGTAAAGAAAACAAACATAATTAGTGATAGAGATAATGGAACTGATACTGCATACGCTCCTAAAAAAACCCTTAAAATAAAAAGTAAAGAAACTGAGATAATATCAAAATATTTTATAAATTTTAGATTTGTTGTGTACAAAGTCGTAGTTAGTACATACAAAGATGAGAAAAAAAGTAAAAGAGGATTATTAAACAGCAAGATTAATTTTCCAAGAACAAATAAAGTTGTCATAAGTATATTCCCAGTCTTCTTAGATACTTTACCTGATGCTATGGGTCTTTTATTTTTTTCTGGGTGTTGTCTATCAGCTTCGATATCCTTGAAATCGTTATAAATATATGTAGATGAAACTATTAGAGAAAAGCCTACAAATACTTGTACCAATATTTTGATATTTGAAAAATTGATTTCATTTGCACCAAACACTGCAACAAAAATAAGAATATTTTTAAGCCATTGCTTTAATCGAATTGTTTTTAAATATATCAATATACCAATTCTATAGATATTACTTTTTAATTAATTAACTCCAGATACCACTCATTAATGAATTTACAATCCTTGGAATAAGATTATAAATTGATTCAATTGAGTTATTAGGAGAATTTGTTAAAGCCATACCGTGAACAAATCTTGGTCCAATTAATAAAGTTGTAATAAAAGTAAAAATATAAAAATATGATAAGTTTTCCTTTATAAATGATGATTTATTGAAACTACTTATTGAATATATTGAGATTGGTATCACAGCAAGAGAGAAGATTCTACTTGTATCCAAAGCGATACAAGTAAAAAATATACAAATAAAAATTGAAATAACAAATTTTTTATTCAATTCCCATCCATTTGTAATTGAAAAAACTATTTGCAAGATTAAAAGGCTCATAAATCCTGACCAAATAACAATAAATATGTTTTCTGATACAAAATTTATAGAATCTAAAATAACATTGTCATTAAATACAAACCTTAATCTTCCTCTTCCAGAGAAATTAATTCTATCTAAATAAAATGAAATTAGTATATTTCCAACAACTTGTCCTACAAGCGAATAAATTAAAAAGCTTTTTCTTTTATTTTTCTCAATTAGAACTAAAAGGATAAAAAAGCATACAAATGCAATTGCATTATGATTTACGGTTAGAAGAAAATAAAATATTACTAAGTTTTTTTGATCAACCCTCTTTTTAAGTGTCAATTTTGAAATTAATAATATAAGTAATACGGATAGGACATCTACATGCCCCATAAACCATGATATGGTAACAACCCAGCCGGTTAATAGAAATAATGTTGAATAATTATCTAAAAATTTTAAATTTAAAACAATTAAAAAAAGTAAAAATAAACTTAAAAAGTAGACGAGAAGAAGATAAACATCAAAATTATCAATCCTAAAAATAACACCTAACATAGTAAAAATTGGTGATTCAACGTAGAATTGGGTGGAGATAACTGAGCCAGATTTTATTTGATCAATAAGCTCAAATTCACCCTTTATCCTGTCAATAAATGTAACTTTGTAAAAAATATGTGATAAGAAAATTGCAATAAACAGATTAACCACAATGTTGTCATAAAAAATTTCTTCAAGTTTTGATTTCATAAATTTGATGTTAGTGTCATTTTACTAAATAATATCATTCAAATAATTTACACTATCATTCAATATATGAATTTATATATTTCAAACAATTTTGAAAAATATGAAAAAGGTCTTCTTAGATTTCTCATTGCATTATTGATGTTTGTTTTGGGTTATAACCTTTTTCACTATGACCAAAGTTATGGTTATGACGGTGAGGCACACCATGCTTACGTTCAAAATTTTTTGAATATGTATTTACCTGATAGAACAACAGAGCTTTCCTCGACATTCACTTATGAGTTCTTTAGCCCACCGTTACCATATCTATTCCCAGTTTTTGTAAATGAAATATGTAAAATTTATATCCAACCTGAAAATATTTTCGAAACATGTCGTCAAGCTTATAGTTTTGGAAATATACTTTTTCAAAGTTTCCTATTTTTGTTAACTATATTTCTTTACACAAAGATTTTTAAGCTTTTAATCAAAAAGAAATATTCTTTAAATATTTCAATTTTTTTACTGACTGTAATTTTTACAGCAAACTATCGAGCGGTTGGAATGTTAAGAGGCGAGATTTACGTCCTACTATTCAATAGCTTACTTCTTTTGTTGTTTATCAAATTATTGAATAATAATTTTGAGTATGAAATTAAAGATGTGTTATTTTTTGGTTTAACAATAGGCTTATTAGCGCTCAGTAAGCAGTGGGGTTTTTTGCTTTTTCCTTCTTATTTTTTTCTAATATTGTTCATAAAGTCTAAATCTGAAAAATTAAAATATTTTAAATTTGTTTCGGGAGCTTTCTTAATTGGATTTCTAATATCATCGTGGTTTTATTTTTCTTTATATTTAGATTATGGATCTTTCACAACATTTAATAGAGAATCAATACCATTTCGTTTTGCAAACCAACCTTTGTCATTTTATTTACCATTTGGAGATGAGGTAAACATGGTATTTACAAAACCCATAAGACCGTATTTTCAAAATCAATTTCTACCTGTTTTGTATGCAGATTTATGGGGAGATTATTGGGGATATTTTACATTCACAAGTAGAGCATTAGATGTAGGAAGAAATCAATTATTTATTGGTGACTATTTAGCTCGAGTAAACATAGTATCAATTTTTCCAACAATTTTTTTATTGTTTGGACTTCGCATTGGTTACAGATCGCTAATTGAAAAAATTAAGAAACCAGAGGACTATTTCCTTATTTATGTATTTTTTGCAGTATTAACTTCATTTTTTGGTTATCTTTGGTTTTTGATTAGTTATCCTGTATTGCCCACAGGGGATACAAATAAAGCAACTTATATAATTCACTTATTTCACCTTTTGGGAATATTAGGAATTGTGTATTTAGACAAAATAAGAGAAAAAAATCTAAGGCACTATATATATATTGTTGGAGTGTTGATATTTGTATTTTTTCACAATTTTTCAGCTTATATGAGTCATTTTCCAAGTTTATTTAGTTAACTTTTCTACTAATTTTTTAAAACTTCAAACTCTTTGTGTACGCTACAGGATTTGAGCCTATGACTTCTTCCTTGTAAGGAATGAATATTTGAATATCAGAGAATACTAGAGAGTATCAATTTAAAACGTCAGTAAATGTAAGGGCTTTATTAAGTAGTACTATAAGACATCAGACTGTATCTTACATTTTTTGATAATTTGTTCGGTTGAGTTAATTATCATTTGTTATTTTTGAAATAAACGAAGTAAGTTAAACGAACTCCAAGATACGCAAATATAGCAACAAGAATTGCTTGAGTTGGAGTGTAGCTAGAACGAATAGAGTTAAATACTTGCCCAGTAAGAGATAAAAGAACAAATAGGGCACCTAAGTCTTTTTTGTATTTCATAATTTTATTTTATTCAGAATGTTCCGTTTTTGTAGGGTTTTGCTTCATATATATAAAGATTTCTGAAAAACTGTTGTGGGCGCTACAGGATTTGAACCTGTGACTTCTTCCTTGTAAGGGAAGCGCTCTGCCAGACTGAGCTAAGCGCCCTAAGTAAGACAATTATATTAGTTAAAAAACTTTAGAGATAATAATTTATCTACAACGTTAATAAATGTCCAATTAAACATCAAGCAATCATTATTTATGATATTAAGGTTATATGTAATGGAAGAAAATATAGTTACAAAAATTTGTGGCATGATTCCGGAAGGTTTTCTCAAAGTTACTCCAAAAGATTCAAACTATATATTTCAAAATGACCCAAGTTTCTCTGCTATAAACCTTTATGATTTTTTTGGAAGAGCAGCAACAGTAAATTCATTTGCGGAGTGCTTTTATTATGTTGAACTAGGTTTTGAACCAAATAAAACAACAATTTTTGATTATGCATTATGGATTAGTGTGCTATTAGCTACTGGATTAATACTATTAACAGCATATAAAAAAAATTTTGTAAAAAGAGTAATCCAATATTTTAAATTAAAAAAAATTAGCACAAATTTACTCAATATTTTTGAAAGTAAAGAAACAAAACTATTTGTTGGGGGTGCTTTATTTTTTCAATCTATAATTTTTTATGACTATGTTAAAACCAAATCATTAAGAATACCAAGATTTATTGATGAATATATAACACTAACATCACATGTTAATTTTTTTAGAAGTTTCGATTTTGACGCAGGCTTATGGCTTGGTGGAAACTATAGTGTAGAAATAACTACTGGCCCAATTGCTGCAATTGGTAGTGTGACTGGTTGGAACTTAACAAATAGTTTAGCATTTGCAAGAGTATCAAATTTTGTTTGGGTATTTTTGATGCAGACAATATTTGTTTATCTAGTTACCAAAACATATAAAATTGAAAAAACTAGTTTTCTATATTTATCTACAGCTTTTGTACTAATCCTTATTCCTTGGTGGCAAGGAAGTCTATATTCCATTGGTGAAATACCATCAACATTAATCTTTATAAATGCAGTATTTCTATTTTCAAAATTTAGAAAACTATCGATCGTTTTATTTTGCCTGTCAATCGTTTATGGAAAATTGTTAATGTTAGTTCCATTTGTTGGCTTTTATATCGTAATTTTGTATAACGAAAAAAACTTACGAAATCTCCAAAAAGACATATCAGTATTTTTGTTAACTATGGTTCCTTGGTTAACACTAGCTCATTTTAAATATGAAAACGGTAATCTCCTTGACTATCTAAATGATCAATTTTATTTTATTGCAAACCACCAAACCTCTGGAGTTCAAGACAATGCGGGAGGATTTTTTGAAAATTTTTTAACCCTTCTAAATCTAACAGAATTTAGTAATTGGTCTATTTATGAAAAAGGTAGAACTTTAGTAATTCCTTTAATTTTTGTGGTTATTATTTTAAGAAATAAAAAAACTATAAATAATTATTTTGGAAATATTTCAGTTCCATTAATATTCGCAACAACATTCATCTATTTATGGTTTTGGATTCTAAATAGTACTAAATGGATTAGACATACGCAGCATTTTACAATTATAGTTCTCGTTTCAGTTGTTTATTTATTAGGTACCGAATTAATACATAAAAAAAGTGATATTTTTATACTGCTATCAATATTTACTTCTTTTATTGATAACAATAAAAACTTAATATATTTTGGAATTTTTATTTATTTAGTAATCATATTTATATCAAGAAAAAATGATTTTGTTAATCAACTTAAATACATTTTAATAATTATTTTATTTTTAGATATTTCTTTAGTTTATTTTGAAAATTCTAGTTCTGGAGATATAAATCAAATTTTTGAGGAATGCAGAATTGAGTTAAAAAGTGATTTATGTAGAAACGCTTATTTAAGTGGTTAAATTTTTAATTTTTTTCTAATTTTAAACATTTCAAATAACATGATTAGAGGGTCTCTAATTAACGAGACAGATGAGTTTGTATTAAAAACATATCTTATTGGAATTTCTTGAATGTCAAGATTCTTTTTTATGCACAAAGTTATTAAGTCTAAATCGTACATGAACCCTTCTATTGAAAGTTCATTAGCTAAGCTATTTATGTTTTCATAAGCAATAAATTTAAAACCACATTGAGTATCTCTGTAATCAATATCAAAAAAAAGCCTAATGATACAATTTAAAATAAATCCTGAAATCTTTCTAACTTTAGGAGAATCTATCTCATCTCCAAGAAATCTTGAACCAATAAGTAAGCTATCATCTAGGTTCAGCCAGTCATCTTTGAGTTCACTAATATCTGTTGATAAATCAGCATCTAAAATTAAAACTTTATCATATTTTACATTTAAGAGACCGAACTTAATGGCATTTCCCTTACCTTTTCTATTTTCGTTAAGAATTTTTATTTCATAATTTAAATTTATTTCATTTAAAAGCTTTAAGGTGTTGTCTGTAGATGCATTATTTATTACAACTATTTCAAAATCATATTTTTTATTTTCAAAAAAATTATAAATTTTGTTGATACTATCACTTATTATGTTTTCTTCGTTGTAACAAGGAATAAGAATGCTAATCATTGATACAAATTCTAATCATATAAATATAAAAACATAGGAGATTTTTATTAGTCAAAAAATTTATATTTTAAAGTTTTAAAAATATATTCGATCCCATCTAATGACTTAATTTTTTTTCCTTCTTCATATGATCTTCCAGCATATTTTATTGGTACCTCAATAATTAATTTTTTATACTTTAAATATTTAGATAGTATTTCGACCTCTACAGCAAAACCTTTTTCGTTTATATTTATATTCTTTAAAAATTTTGTTGGCATCATTTTGTAACATGTTGCTATATCAGAAATCTTATACAAATGGATTATGGAAAAAAAATAGGACATCACTTTATTGGCAATTAAAGTTCTTGCATAAATATTATCTCTTTTTTTATTACCAATAAATCTTGAGCCTAAAATTAAAGCATCTTCATTTTGAATTATTTCTTTATACATTTCTTTTAAATCTTCTGGAAAATACTCTAAATCAGCATCATGAATCGCTACATACTTTGTTTTTATCAATTTTGATGCTTGAGATATCGTATTTCCTTTACCTTTTTGCTGTTTGTTTTCAAAATATTCAATATTTTGATAATGCTTTGCTAACTCTATAGCTATTTGTTTAGAATTGTCTGTGGAGCAGTCATTAAATAAAAATATCTTCACTTTAGAATCAATCTGAATAAGTCTTTTAACTGAATCTCCAAGAAATTTTTCTTCGTTTAAAAAAGGAACGATTACTGTTAGATTTTCCATTTGTATTTAGTATAAAGTTATTTAATTTAGTTGTTTAGAAAGCTACTTATATTAGCTACATCCCAAAGAATTACCACAGTTTAAGCATTTATAACATGAACCATTTCTAATTGTTATGTGACCACACTCATTACAAGCAGGAGCATCTCCCATCATATCTCCTAGGACTTCTTGCACTGTTGTAACAGAATTTGCTGTAACATCACTTACTTCTAAGACCTCTGTTTCTTGTAATTTTGTTAAAAACTGAACTTCTTGATTACTACTCATAGATTGATCAATTGTTGTATTGTTTGTTGGTTCTACTTCTTGAATCTCACTAGATGAATCAACTATATCCTGAACAGGAGCAGCTGGCGCTTCTTGAACAGGAGCAGCTGGCGCTTCTTGAACAGGAGCAGCTGGCGCTTCTTGAACCGACTCATCAATATCTTTCGGTGGATTTTGTACTATGTCTGTTCGATTCAAATATTCGAGACCAAGTGCTCTGAAGACGTAGTCAACGATTGAGTTGCTCATTTTTATATTTTCGTGGCCTTCGACCATTCCACGTGGTTCAAATGTCTGAAAAGTGAAAGTGTCAACAAACTCCTCTAAAGGAACACCGTATTGAAGTCCTTTAGACACTGCTATAGCAAAACATCCAAGCACTCCTTTTAAAGTTGCTCCCTCTTTTGCAATATCTATGAAAACTTCACCAAGTGTTCCATCTGGATATTCTCCAGTTCTAAGATATACCTTGTGGCCTGCAATTTTTGCTTCTTGAGTCCATCCCTCTCTTCTTTCTGGTAATAAGAATCTTGGTCTTGTTGTGCCAGCATAAGCTTTAGTTGGACTTGTTCCTGCAGGATAGTTTCCATTCATCAACATCGATTCACTTTCAATTATTTCAGAGACTTGTGGATCGGTCTCCTCTGAGTCACCATCATCTGAAGATGCAGACAACGGTTGAGATGCTTTGGAGCCGTCTCTGTATATTGCAATTGCTTTAATTCCTAATCCAGCAGATTCAAAATAGCAGTTCTCAATATCTTCTATTGTTGCTTCGTTTGGCATATTAACTGTTTTCGAAATAGCTCCAGAAATAAATGGTTGTGCTGCTGCCATCATTCTTACATGACCCATATAATGAATGAATCTCTCTCCATCTTTACCACACTTATTTGCGCAATCAAAAACATCAAGATCGCTATCTTTTAAATGCGGTGCGCCCTCAATTGTCTGAGTTCCACATATATGTTTATTAGCTTCTGCAATTTCAGTTTTTGTGAATCCTAATGTTTCTAAAAGATTAAAATCAAAAGATGTATAATCTTCTTCTGGAATTCCTAGTCTTTGCATAGCTTCTTCACCTATAACAAAAACATTGAAAGCGTGCTGAATTTCAAAAGCCCCAGGCAATGAACCCTCTATATTTTCAATATCTTGATCATTTAGGCCTTTATCTTTTAGTGTTTCACTGTTAATAAATGGAGAACCATTTAGTGACATTGACCCAATTACATATTTGATAATATCTTCTGTCTCATCACTACTATATCCAAGGGCACTCAGTGCCGGTCCTATTGATTGATTCGCAATTTTCATATAACCGCCACCAGCTAATTTCTTAAATTTCATTAAAGCAAAGTCTGGCTCAACTCCTGTTGTATCACAGTCCATAAGCAATCCGATAGTTCCCGTTGGAGCAAGAACTGTAGCTTGAGCATTTCTATAACCAAATTTCTCGCCAAGTTCAAGAGCTGCATCCCAAGAAGCCTTCGCACCATTTAATAAATCTTCAGGACAAAGTTCTTGATCTATTGGTAATAGGTCGTGGCTTATTCCAACATAATCGCCTGAATCATAAGCTGCTTTTCTGTGATTTCCCATTACCCGAAGCATGTTGTCTTTGTTTTCGGAATATTTTGGAAATGGACCAACAACACTTGCCATCTCAGCAGATGTTTTATATGCTTCACCAGTTAGCATGGCTGTAAGTGCTCCTGCTATTGCTCTTCCAAGGTCTGAATCGTAAGCAATTCCTTTTCTCATTAAAAGTGAGCCTAGATTGGCGTACCCAAGGCCAAGTGTTCTGTAATCATATGAACCTTGAGCTATTTCTTTTGATGGAAACTGTGCCATTTCAACTGATATTTCTAATACAATCGTCCAGATTCTTAAGGCATGTTTATAAGAATCAATATCAAAAACCTGCTTTTCATCATCATAAAACTTTACTAAGTTCAAACTAGCGAGGTTACAAGCTGTATTGTCTAAAAATAAATACTCTGAACATGGGTTTGATGCTCTTATTTGACCACCAGCTGGGGACGTGTGCCATTCGTTAATAGTCGTATTAAATTGAACACCTGGATCTGCACACCTCCATGCAGCATCTGCAATTTTGTTCCAAAGATCTCGAGCCTTTACAGTTTTCATAGTTGATCCGTCTGTTCTTGCGGTAAGCTCCCAATCCCCATCTGCTTCAAGAGCTTTGATAAATTCATTAGGGACTCTTACAGAGTTGTTGGAGTTTTGACCAGAAACAGTTTCATATGCTTCTCCGTTGTAATCAGACGGATAGCCAGCAGCTATTAATGCTCTTGCCTTATCTTCTTCAATTGCTTTCCACTCTATAAAATCTTCAATATCTGGGTGATCAAGGTCAAGGATTACCATCTTTGCTGCACGTCTGGTAGTTCCTCCAGACTTAATTGCGCCAGCGGCTCTATCACCGATCTTTAAAAAAGACATAACTCCTGATGACATTCCACCACCTGAAAGTTTTTCTCCTTCTCCTCTTAAATTTGAAAAGTTTGTACCTGTACCAGATCCAAATTTAAAAAGTCTTGCTTCTTTAACCCACAAATCCATGATTCCGCCTTCATTCACAAGGTCATCATCAATAGATTGAATAAAGCAAGCATGTGGTTGCGGCCTTGAATATGAATCTTCTCCTGGAGTTAACGTACCTGTTGCCGGATCAACAAACCAAAAGCCCTGTGCTTTTCCTGTAAGGTCATATTTGTGATTTAAACCTGTGTTGAACCATTGAGGGCTATTAGGAGCTGCCATCTGTGTTGCAAGCATGAACTTTAGTTCGTCTTCAAATGCTTGAGCGTCATCCTTAGATGCAAAGTATCCTGTTTTCTCTCCCCAATGTCTCCATGTTTCGGCGAGTCTATTGAAAACTTGTTTTGATGATGTTTCAGGACCTAAGATTTTTTCTCCACTTTCATCAAGTAACTCGTTTCCATCTTCATCTACTTGAGGAACTCCAGCTTTTCTGAAGTATTTTGAAACCATAATATCTGTTGCTACTTGTGACCAGGTAGATGGAATTTCTACATCGTTCATTTCAAAAACTACTGAACCATCTGGGTTTGCTATCTTGGAGCTTCTTTTCTCCCAAACAATATCTTTATAAGGATCACCAGGTGAGGTATATTTCCTATTTATCTTAAGCCCTGTATTTTTTGCCACAATTTCTCCTTTTTATAACTAAATGTAGTATATGCCACTGTTCTTGACACTAAATGTAGTGTTTTTTAATTATATACAAATCACTTTAATTTTCAAGCATATCTAGGTAAAATTTTCGCGAGGATAATGTTACAAACCCAACTTCGATACGTACAAACAGTTTTAACTTTTGGTATTTTCATTACCATTTTTTTGAACAACAGTAGCCTGATTATCGCCTGTTTTGTAGGCTTAGCAATAGCTTGGCAACTTGAATTATTACTTTGCGAATTAAGAACAGACAATAACGAATTTATTTTTATTCTTTTATTATTGTTGATCTCGTTTATCCCGGTTCTTACGTCCTTCCTGGAAATTGACGATATAAAAGGAATGATATTTTTAGTATCGATTTTGGTTGGAATTTTATATCTAGTTTTTAATGAAATTAGCATATCAACATTTGGTAGTTCGTATCTAGTGACTGTAATTAGTTTTTATATTATTTCTTTTTGTGTTTCCAAAGAATTTATTGAAAATTTAGATTATCTAACATTTTTATTCTTGATGCTTTTCTTTATAAAAACTCTTGCAACATTTTTAAACATTCAATTTAGTAACTATCA
>CACASI010000011.1:0-19562 GCA_902535055.1 uncultured Candidatus Actinomarina sp. | reverse complement strand
TGGTTGAGTTAGGTAGTGATCAATTCGCTATCAACTATGCATTTGCTAGTGAGGCAAGTCAAGTAGTTGATGAGGCATTAATAATCGGTAATACAAATAAAAATGCATTAAAAACTGGATTCCAAGAAAATAATACAAGGTATCAAATATTTACAAACAGAGATGAAGCAGTCAGTTATTTGAATTCAATAGTGAAACCAGAAGATATAGTTTTGTATGAGAATGATCTTCCTGACCACTATCCTTAATATCTATGAGTAAAAAAATTGGAGTTATTTTTGGAGGACCTTCTCCAGAGCATGATATATCTATACTTACCGGGCTTCAAAGCGTTAGGATACTTTCAAAAAAATATGAAGTTTCTTCAATTTATTGGTCAAAAGATAACAAATGGTATCTAGTAGATAATCTAAACGAATCTGTTGATTTTTTAGAAAATAAAGAGATATTTAAAAAAAATCTTGAATTGAAATTTAATGAAAATCCAGGATTCTATCAAAAAAGAAAAAAGATTGAACTTGATGTTGTTGTAAACGCTTGCCATGGAGGGCCTGGTGAAGATGGATCACTCCAGTCTTTATTAAATATATTTAACATAAAATATACTGGTCCAGACCAAATATCTGCCCAAATTTGTATGGATAAGTATGCATTTTATTCTTTAATGAAGGAAAATAATTTACCAGTAATTGAAAAAAAACTATTAAACATTGAGGAAAATGAATTTAATGAAGATCATATACTTAAACCAAGATTTGGGGGATCATCGATTGGTGTTGAAGTTATAAATGATATTGGTACAGCTAAAAAATTGGTCAAAAATTCTGATTTATATTCACAAGGAGCAGTAATTGAAAAATATCTGGAAAATTCAATTGATCTTTTAATTGGGGTTAGAAATTTTCCAACTTTTGATGTATCTGAGATTGAAAAACCAATAAAAAATGAAACATTATTTTCATATTCTGACAAATATCTTGAAAACGGAGGTCTTGAAGGTTCTAAAAGAGAACTACCAGCAGAATTAAACAAAGATTTAGAAGCACAACTTATTAATTTAGTGAAAAAAATTAATAGTTTAATTCCTACTCGTGGAATTTATAGATATGACTTTTTACTCCATGAAAATGATTTGTATGTGAACGAAATTAATACCATTCCAGGAAGCCATGCACTTTACCTATGGAAAAATTTAAATAATTCAAAATTTGAACTTTTAGATAATATGATCGACGAAGCATTATCTAATATCTCAAATAGTTGGTCAATTACTGGATCAGATGGAATTGCATTAAAAAGCGCAAAAGACATTGATTCAAAACTAGGTTAATAAATGTTCGGCATCTTTTGGGACTGTGATGGAACAATTATGGATACCGAAAAATCATATGCATATGCTTGGAAAGATTTCTTACTCTCAAAAGGACTGGATTTACCTATTGAGGATTTTGATAAGTTTGTTGGTGTTGACGACAGGCTTGTACACCAACAATTTTCGAATTTAGTAGACCTTGATACCTTTGAGTCAACGATGGATGAACTTCATAAAATTATGAGAGTTGATTTTTCAGAAAAAATATTATTCAACGATGCTTTAAATTGTATTCAGATATTTAATGGTGAAATTCTACAAGCTTGTGTATCTGCTTCACCGAAGGAAGTTCTTAATTTTAAATTAAGTGATGCAAAAATTATAGACTATTTCGAATTTGTTATTGGTGGTAATGAGGTAGTTGAAAATAAACCTAGTGGAGAAATATACAAAAAAGCTATTGAAACGTTAGGAACCGATAAAAATATAATTATTGAAGACAGTCCAACCGGTATACAGTCTGGAAAAGATTCAGGTAATTTTGTTATTGCAATTGATAGAGGAATGTTCACTCATGACCAACTATCAGAAGCAGATTTAGTTGTAGACAAATTGAATCCTGAGGAAATTAAAACTCTTTTTAAAACCCTTTAATCCTTGAATATATCTTAAATAAATTACAAAACTGACTTAGGCGCAATTTGTGACTAAGTTATTTCTAATAACAATACTGGAATGGATCTACTTGTTCTATTTTGATACTGTTCGTAAATTCCATTATTCATATAATCCATTTTCCTCCACCATTCATTTCTTTCAACATCATAAATTTCCTCTGCAAAGACATTGAACCTATCTCTTCCAATTTGTATTTTTGCATTAGGATTATTTTTTAAGTTATGATACCAACCTGGATTTTTGGGATTACCTCCTTTTGAAGCCACAACACAGATGGAGTTATTTTCTTTCAGAAAAACTAATACGTTTTTTCTTAATTTCCCAGTTTTACCACCTATAGTTTCAAGTATTAAACATGGCCTATCTGATATTGTCTTTCCTAATCGTCCTTTCGAATAAATGTATGTGTAATTGTGTATGAAGAGCACAAAAAAAATAATTTTCCTTCTCATGATATAATTTTTGCTTTTTTTCTCCACGAAGAAAAACTTCTTGGATAAACATTAATTGGTTCAACGAGTCTCTTTGCTGGAAATTCCATTGTTGGTTTTACTATTTTAGTTATTCTTTTGTATTTTGGAACAGGAGCAAATGTAGACGCAAATTTTTTATCACTTAGAATATTTACTGGTTCGTCCAAATACACTTTGATTGATCTTTTTTGACTAATTTCTTTCAATATATCTATTAAAAAAATAATTCTCTTTGTTGATAGATTTAAACTTTTTAGAAGGGTGGCATCAAAAACAAATATTACTGGTAGGTCTGGTAATTCGGCCAGTGCTGGGTCATCATCTCCCAATGATTCACCATTAATCCATACAAAATCCGGTTGATCTTTTGAAGTTTGTATCGATTGAGGACCAAAGTTTTTTTCTAAATTTAAGTCTATATTCAATTCCTTGTTAGTAATACTTAAAACTTCTGGCCAATTTTCTATTGGACAATTGTTCATTAATTCACATTCATTACACAATTTTGGTGCTCTTTTTTGTACCTGGAATTTTGAAAAACCATAAATTTTTCCAGTTTGCGACCCCATAACCCAATGCCATCCTAGCCTATTGCCAAATCGTGACCCATCAATTAAGTGTTTATACATATAATTTTCACTTTCTAGCCAATTTTTATTTGATCTAAACATCTGGTGAGATGAATACCACATTCTTGTTTGATTAACCATATATCCAGTTGATTCAAGTTCATTTTCTATTGTTCCAATACAATTCATTTTTTTTGTATCAACTACTTCATTTGGATCATTTTTTATATCAAAATTTAAAAATTCACGATTTTTTTTACCTATTATTGCGTATAAATGCCTTGAAAACTCTTGCCATAAAAGTTCATCTCTAAATTTACTTTTGTCTTCGTATTTAAATTTTTCAACATGGCTCCATACTTCTTTTAAACTCAATAAACCATGTCTTATATATGGTGATAAGTATGATGATCCTCTTTTTTCTGAGGGGTATACATTGTTTCTTTTTTTTGCATACCCACTTATATCAAGATTATTTAGTGCTTGATCAGCAAATGATTGCCCACCCTTAAAAATTGATTCGTTATAATCATCACAAGTTAGATCATCGAAGTAATCATTAATTATATTTTGATTATCAAGATTTAAATTTATTTCAGCCATTAACTTTTTTAATAGCCACCTTGACCAATTTTGACATTAGTAATAACTTTTAAATTTTCTTCTTCGTTTATATCAAAATTAATTCTTTGACCTTGTCTTAAGGTTCTAAATATTGATCCTTTAAGGGAGCCAGCTTTTATATAGACTTCTGTTTTATCACTATCAATAACTACGATTCCATTTCCAGAATTAGGATCGTATGTTTTTACGACACCTTGAGCCATTAAACTTTTTCGCCCCTAAGTCTTATTTCATTAACAACAGATTCAATCCCGCGTTTGTCAATAATTTTATTTCCTCTTGTGCTTACTTTAAGTTTGATCCAACGGTTCTCACTTGCTAACCAGTATTTTTTTGTTTGAATATTTGGCCTAAACCATCGTGGGTTTCTTTTGTGAGAAAATGAAACATGTTTACCCGATCTAGGTTCTCTTCCAGTTACTTGACATCTATTTGACATTGTTTTTCCTCTAAAATACAAGTATAACTATAACTTGTCTAATAATTATTAGGTACTTTGATTTTAAAACTTTTTAGGTATTGTTTTTATTGTGGTCGACAGAAGTTTACATTATTTAAATGAAATACCTATATCTGAATTAAAAGGGTTTGGTGAAAAAAGGGTTAAGTCTTTGCATAAATCCGGAATCAAGTCTGTAACCGATCTAATTAGATTATTTCCAAAAAAACATTATGACAGATCTCAAATTATGAATCTTTCTGATATATTGCCAGACTATGATAAAGAAATCACAATTTTTGGAAAAATTACTGATGTTTCTGTTTTTACAACTAAAACAAGACTAAGGATTACGACTTTAACAATTAATGATGACACTGGACTTGCAAGAGCTAAATGGTTTGGACCTCAATATATAGCAAGTCGATATAAAAAAGACGATATTGTGGCAATAGCTGGAATTCCTGATGTAAAAAAAACAGGAACCGTAGAGTTTAAAAACCCCGCCATCGAGTCTTTCTCATCTGAACAAGAATTATCAGAAACGGGATCTTTTATTTCCTTCTATCCAAAAATAGATGGAGTTCCTAATAAAATTTTAAGAGAGGGTATTAAGCAAGCTCTAAAAAGAATTCCTGAAATTAAAGACATAGTTGATGAAAAATCTTTAAACGAATATTCAATTTATTCCAGGATAGATAGTTATCAAAAAGTTCATTTTCCAGAAAGTTTTGATGAGTACAAAAAAGCAAAAAAAAGATTAGCTTTTGACGAGTTTTTATATTTGCAGAGCTTATTTAATCATTCAAAGACAATCTATCAGTCCGAAAAAAAAGCTTTTGACTTGAATATAGATGACTTATTCATTGATTTATTTCAAAAACAAATACCATTTAAGCTAACCTCATCTCAAAAAAAATGTATAGAGGAAATATATAAAGATATAAAAAAAGCTTCTCCTATGAAGAGATTATTACAAGGGGATGTTGGTTCAGGAAAAACAATAGTCGCTGCAGCAGCAGTTACTGCAACTATAAAAAACAATAAACAAGCGGCATTAATGGCACCTACTGAGGTATTAGCTGAACAACACTTGACCTCTTTTAAAAAGTATCTTGAATATTTTGATGTAGACATTCACCTTTTAACTTCCTCGGTAAAAGATAGAGAAGATATTTATGAAATTATTGATAGGGGAGATCCTGTATTGATAATTGGAACTCATGCTCTTATCCAAGATAAAGTAAATTTCAATAACCTAGGATTAGCTATCATTGATGAACAGCAACGGTTTGGTGTTGAACAAAGAAAAAAATTAGTTGATAATGATGACTTTACTCCGCATCAACTAGTTATGACCGCAACACCAATTCCAAGAACAACAGCTTTGGCTATATATGGAGATCTTGAATTATCTGTAATTGATGAACTTCCACCTGGAAGAAAGAAGATTAAATCAAGAGTATTATCTGGGGGAAAAAGAGACAATAAAGAGGTATATGAAGCAGCTTATGAACACCTAAAAAATGATTCTCAGATTTTTGTTGTATGTCCTTATATTGAAGAAAGCGAAAACAGCGATATTAAAGCTGCAGAGAACGTATTCCAACTTTATAGGTCAGAATTTAAAGACTACAAAGTTGATTTACTACACGGAAAAATGAAACCGGAGGAGAAAGAGCTTAAAATGTTGCAAATGCAAAATGGAGAAATAGACATTCTTGTGTCAACTGTTGTTATTGAAGTAGGTATTGATATAACAAATGCAACTTTAATGATTATTGAAAGTGCAGAAAGGTTTGGCTTAAACCAGCTACACCAACTGAGAGGTAGGGTTGGAAGAGGTGAGAAACAATCGGAATGTATCTTTCATATCACAGAAGGAAAAAGCTTTTCAAAAATAACAAATGATGGTCAATCTAGATTAAAAGCTATTGAAGAAAATGATGACGGTTTTAAATTGTCAGAGATAGATTTACAAATTAGAGGAGAAGGTAAAGTGACGGGTACAACACAATCTGGTCTCTCTGATCTGAAAATAGCAAACTTGAGAACAGATTATGAAATTCTAGAAAAATCGAAAAATTACTTTTTTGATATCCAAGGTGATGATTTAAAAAATGAATTATTTACTGAAGCAAAAATGTTGTTTCCAAATTTTGGAAAAGTTGAAGACTCCACATGAGAATAATATCAGGTAAGTTCAAAGGCTCCTTAATCAATACAATCAATGATTCGTCAACAAGGCCAATGATGAGTAAAGCAAGAGAAGGAATATTTAACATTCTTCAGAATGATTTCAATAATTCAACTGTTTTAGATCTATATGCAGGATCAGGTTCATTAGGAATTGAATCATTAAGCAGGGGTGCAGATTTTGTAACTTTTATAGAATTATCAACTAAATGTTCAAAGATCATAGAAAAAAACTTATCTAAAATGGAAGTTAACTTTACAGTTTTAGTGACAAAAGTAATCAATTACATAAGTCAATCAAATGAACAATTTGATATCATTTTTTATGATCCTCCATTTTCAACTTCTAAAACTGAAATTGATAATGAATTAAATATTATTCAAAATTTAATGAATAAAAATTCAAAACTTGTCATTCACAGACATAAAAGTTCTGACCAATTTGTTTATCCAAACGGGCTAGAATTATATAGAGAAAAAAATTATGGCCAAAGCAGAATAACAATATTGAAAAAATGAAAGTTTTAATTCCAGGATCATTTGATCCACCAACTAATGGACACATAGAAGTAATCAAAAGAGCTTCAAACGTTTTTGATGAAGTTTTTGTAGGAGTTGTAGTTAACCCACAAAAAGATCCAATGTTTGAAGTTGCCGAGAGAAAAAAAATGTTATCCGAAATTTTGGTCGATATATCAAATGTAAATATTGAGAGTTTCGAGGGCTTGCTAGTTGATTTTGCTAAAAAAATGAAAATTAATGCAATCGTAAAAGGATTAAGAGCTATGACCGATTTTGATTATGAATTTCAGATGGCTCAAATGAATTTTAACCTTGCTGATTTTGAGACAATTTTTATACCAGCATCTCCAGAATACGGTTATGTTTCAAGCTCAATGGTAAAAGAAATATACTCTTACGGAGGAGATGTAAGTGCATTAGTACCATCTGTGGTTGTGGAGAGATTAAATAATGGCTGAAGAAAGTTCTTCAATTGATAAAGTTTTAAGCGGTGAAATGAAGTTAGAATATATTGACCAATTAGAATTGTTAAAAGAAAATTTATCTTCCAATTCTTTTTTAAACAATAGATCAAATAAAAAAGATATCTTAAAGTTAGTAGAAAATTTAATTGACTTAATGCCTGTAGAGCTTCGGACTGCCAGATTTATTGTTCGTGAACAAGAATTATATTTGAAAAAAGCAAAGGAAGAAGCCGAAGAAATACTTTCAAATGCTGACAAAGAGTCATCAAGATTAATATCGGAGTCTTTTGTTCTTCAAGAGGCTGTTGTTGAAGCAAATGCGTTAGTAAAACAAGCAGAACAAGAAGCAATTTTAAGTAGAGCTAGTGTTGAAGATAAGCTTGATAACAAGTTAGAAGAAATAAAGTCAAAAATTGACGAGTTATCAGATATTGTCGAAAGAGAAAAAACAAACCTAAGGCAACCAAGAAAAATTACTGAACCAGAGTAACAATGTCTTTTATTCAAACTAAATATGACATAAGTAGATTATTTAATTCAAAAAGTGAAATGTCATTTGAATCCAGTGGACATATAGATGTTAAGTATGCGGGAAACAAAACAACAAAAGATTTTCCAATTAATTTGAAAATTCAAATGAGAAACGTGTATGAAAAATTAGAAATTGATTTAGAACTTGGTTTTACTTTTGAATCTGAGTGTTCAAGATGTCTTGATCTAAATTTAGTCAATAAGGATAGAAATTTAACAGTTGATTTTAATAAAAATCAATCTAATGATTATGATATTGATTTTGGTTCGGATGAAATTGAAATTTCACCAATTATTTCAGAATTAATCTTAAACGAAATGAAATTACAATATATTTGTAAAAGTGAATGCAAAGGCCTTTGCACTGAATGTGGTAAAAATCAAAATTTAGCAATTTGCAAGCATCCAAAAAAAAATCTAAAAGAAAGTCCATTTTCTTCTCTAACTGAGCTAGATTTGTAAGTTGAAAGGAAATTTTAATGGCAGTACCAAAGAAAAAAATGTCCAAGTCAAGGACAAGAAGGCGAAAAGCCCAGCATAAGGTTTCAAAGCCTCATTTTATAATTGATCCTGAAACAGGTGTAGCAAAACAATCACATCGAGTAAATCCAGTTGATGGCACTTACAACGGTAGACAAGTTAAAGAACCAGAAGTTAATTAATTTATTATGAGTACTATTGCTGTTGATGCAATGGGTGGAGACTCCGCTCCAGAAGAAGTTGTGAAAGGTGCAATACTAGCAAAGCAAGAAGGTATTGATGTTATCCTTTCTGGTGATAAAAATCTTATATTAAGTTATTTGGGTGATGAAAAAATCCCTATTGTTGATTATCCACAAGTCATATCGATGGATGAAGATCCTGCAAAAGCAATAAGAACACATAAAAATTCATCAATTTTAGGCGCGTTAACTTTGCTAAAAGAAAAAAAGGCTGATGCTGTTTTTTCAGCAGGCTCGACTGGAGCAACTCTAATTGGATCAATTTCAGTTCTGGGTAAGATCAAAGGTGTTATAAGGCCGACAATAGCCTCAGTTATACCAAGCAGCGAAAAGGAAGTCATACTTGTCGATTCTGGGGCCAATCTAGAAGTAAAACCTAAAATTTTATATCAATTTGCAGTCATGGGTTCAAAGCTTGCAGAATTATTATTTGATATTAAAAACCCTAAAATTGGATTAATCAATAACGGTGAAGAAAGTACTAAGGGAAGAGATCTAGAAAAATCGACATATAAATTATTAAATACTTCTGATCTAAATTTTGTAGGAAATGTTGAAGGAAAAGATTTTGCTAATTCAAAAGTTGATGTATATGTAACGGATGGTTTTACAGGAAATATTGTTCTTAAAACTCTTCAAGGTGTAGCTAAGCTCCAAATGAATCTAATAGCAGAATCTTTAAAAAAGAATTTATTCAAACCTCTTTTAAAACCTGTAAAGAATGCACTATCTCCAGTCAAAAAATTATTAAATCCAAACTCGACAAATGGATCTTATTTACTTGGTGTAAATGGTTTAGTTATTATTGGTCATGGTTCTTCAAACGCTGAAGCTATAAAAAATGCATTAATATTCACAAATAAAGCAATTGAAAAAAAATTTATTAGCAATTTTTCTGACGTTTCAAATGAGCTATGAGCAATAAAGATTTAAAAAATTTTGAAAAAAACATAGGTTATTCATTTAAAGATATAGAACATTTAAAGATTGCTTTAACACATAAGTCATTCATTGACGAAGAGCCGACAAGCCCCACTAATCAAAGGTATGAATTTATTGGAGATACTATTCTTGATTACGATTTATCACTTTTTCTATTCGATAATTATCCAAATTTGGATGAAGGTAGTTTAACAAAGATAAGATCCGGAGCAGTTGATCAAAATTCTTTAGTCAATTTAGCTAAGGAAATTGATATTGGAAAGTTTTTATTTATGAGCAAACCAGAGGAAAGCACTGGGGGAAGAGATAAAAGCTCAATTTTAGAAGATGCTGTCGAAGCACTTATTGCCGCTATATATTTTGATGGAGGGTTAGAAGAAGTAAATAAATTTATTTCTAAGTTTATATATCCATTAATTGATAAACTTTCCAAGAATCCTGGACAAAAAGATTACAAGACAAGATTACAAGAATACTACGCAAAAAAAGGTCAAAAAGTCACTTATACAGCTAAATCTGAAGGTCCTGATCACAATAAACAATTTAATGCTCAAGTTATTCTTGAAAATAAAATTATTGGAAAAGGCATTGGAAAATCAAAGAAAAACGCGGAACAAATGGCTGCAAAAGATGCATTTTCAAAAATGAGTTAATAAATCTTTTCAAAATTTAAACAAAATCCCAAAAATTTACTATTCTTATAGTTAACAACAGGGTTAAATATATGCACTTAAAATCTATAGTTGCACATGGCTTTAAGTCATTTGCTGAAAAAACTACTATTAATCTTTCAGAAAACACCAATGTAATTGTTGGACCAAATGGTTCTGGGAAATCTAATATCGTTGATGCAATTTCTTGGGTGCTTGGAAATCAAAGCCCAGGATCTCTTCGTACTAATAAAATGGAAGATGTAATTTTTGCAGGCACTGAAAAACTCACCGAGAAAGGATTTGCTGAAGTTTTTCTAGTTTTTAATCTTGACGATAAAGATGAAATTAATTCTGATGAAGTTTCTATTGGAAGAAAGCTCTATAGAGATGGAACATCTGAATATTTCATGAATGGACTTAATTGTAGATTATTAGACATTCAAGAATTCTTGAATGATGTTGGAATTGGAAAACAGCAACATATTATCATTTCACAAGGTCAAATTGCTGAAATTTTAAATGCTAAACCTGAAGATCATAGAATTACTATTGAAGAGGCATCAGGAATTCTTCCTTTTAAGTTAAAAAAAGACAAAGCTTTGAGAAGAATTGAATCTGGTGAGAAAGAAATAAAAAGAGCTAAAGATGTATTGCGCGAAATTAAAAAACAGATTGATCCATTAAGAAAGCAAGCTGAGCAAGCCAGACTTCATAAAGAGTTATCAGATCTTCTAAAGGAAAATAAAACTAAATTAAATGTTTTTCAATATAAAAATTTTAATAAAAAATATGAAGATATCAGATCTCAATTAGATGAGGTCAATAATTTTATTACTGAGTTTGAAAAAAAACTTGAAGAATATAAATCTGACAAATCAAAGCTCCGAAAAGACTTTGGTGAAAATGTATCCATAAAATCTTTTCTAACTGAGGCAATTACTGATGTCACTAAATTTAATGAAGAATTTAAAACCATTTATCAGATTTCATCGGAAAGACAACTTTCTCTAGAAAGAATCAACGAACAAAGTAATAGTGAATTAAAAAGATATAAAAATCAAATATTTGACAATAACAATAAAATCTCTCAACTATCAAAATCTGTTATTGATAAAAAACAAATTATTAAAATTAATTCAAAAAAAATTAAAAACTTAATGATTGAAATTGATGATCTCAAAAGTAAACAGTCTGCAAGTTTAGAGATTAATGAAGCTTTGTTAAGAAGCGAGATTAATAATTTGAAATTGGATTTAGAGTCTAAATCTGAATATCTTAATAAATACTCTGAAAACATAAATACTTGGAAAAAAGACGATAAAACGATTAATAAATATCTTATTAAGCATGATAAATATTTACAAAGAAAAAATTTGTCATCCAGATCTTTTAATAAAGTAAAAATAAACACTGAAAAAGTAATTAAAAGAGAAGTTAGTTATTTAGATAATGTTTACTCAGAAGCTTTAATCAATAAAAATAATCTTGAAAGTAGCTTAGAAGAAAAATTGTCTTTGATTAAAGAATATAATTCTGGTAATTCGTTCAAGAAAACTCTTGAAGAGAAAGAAGAAGTTTTGACCAATGAGAAAGCCATATTAGAAGATGAAACTTCTTTCATGAATGAAGAGCTTATATCTTCTACAGAAAAAATTAAATTTCTTACAAACGAAAATGAAAATATTTCAGATAAAATTACTGAATTATCAAATCAAAACAATACCAATGCTATTAAAAATTACAAGAACATAAATCGAAAAGCTTCAGAAGCATACAAAATTTTATCTCAACTTTCTGAAGAGTTATCCCTAAGAAGTAAGAAACTAGAAAATGACTACAGTGATAATGATCTTGAGATTAATAAAATTGAGGACACTTTAGAAAATATATCTAAAAATTTATTTACTTATAAAGATAAAAAAAGTAATTTAATGGTGAAAGAGTCCGAATACATGTCTCAAAGAGCACTGTTTTACTCAAATCTTACAAACATAAGTGGTTTAAATATTGAGGAAATCAATGCATTTGATGTTAATAATCTATCAATAAATGAGTTAGAAAATTCAATAAATAAAACTGAAAAAGATTTGGATTCTCTAGGAACAGTTAACTATTTAGCTTCTGAAGATTTTGAGTCACTTAATGAAAGATATGAAAACATTTCATCTAATGTCGAAGAATTAAACTTAACAAAAAAAGAGCTTTTAAAGTATATCGGAGAAATTGAAGAAGAAATTAAATTTAGAATTGAGAATTCATTTAATACAATTTCAGTAAATTTTGAAGAAGTATTTGAAAAACTTTTTCCTGGAGGTAAAGGTTCATTGAGTCTTACTAACTCAGATAATTTATTAGAGTCTGGGATTGAAATAAACGTCCAACCAAGAGGAAAAAAAGTTAAAAAATTAAGTTTACTTTCAGGTGGCGAGAGATCACTTGCTGCAATTGCATTTTTATTTTCTGTTTTTAAATCTTTTCCAAGTCCTTTTTATATTTTAGATGAAGTTGAGGCAGCTCTCGATGATGCCAATCTTCATAGAATGTTAAATTTGTTGGAATTTGTTAAAAATGATGCTCAATTTATAATCGTTACTCACCAACAACAAACAATGCAAGCAGGTGATGTTCTGTATGGAGTTACTATGCAACCTGGTTCTGGTTCAAGAGTATTTACAAAAACTAAAAAAGATTTTGAATCCTTGATTTCAAAAGGAGAGTAATGGATTCTCAAGATAAAAAATTAGCAGAACTGGCAAGAGAAACTGCAAAAAAGGCATATGCTCCATACTCTAATTTTAGAGTTGGCGCTGCGTTGATAACAGATTCTGGCAATATTTACACAGGCTGTAATATTGAAAATGCTTCTTATCCAGCAACAGTTTGCGGTGAAGATGTTGCTATATTTAAGGCTATTTCAGAAGGAGAAACTAAAATCGATACTATAGCTGTCGCGTGCATCGATGCTGAAAATGATACCGCTATATTTCCATGTGGAATATCAAGACAACGGATGTCAGAGTTCAATACTGAAAATGTTATTGTTGTCCATAATGATGAAATTAAAAAATATAAATTTGAAGAAGTTTTGCCTTTTGACTTTAAATTTTAAATAAATTTATAAATTTTCAGTGATTTTTGGAACTATTGACAAAGTATCTGCAACCAATCCTAAATCAGCAATTTGAAAAATAGGTGCTTCTTCGTCTTTATTCACCGCGATTATATATTTTGAATCTTTCATACCTACTTGATGTTGAGTAGCTCCAGAGATTCCAAGAGCTATATAAACATCTGGTTTAACAGTCTTTCCTGTTTGCCCAACCTGTTGAGAGTATGGCATCCAACCAGCATCAACAATAGCTCTAGTTCCACCAATTGCTGCATTAAGTTTAGAAGCTAAATCTTGAACTAATGATAAATTTGCACTATCTACCATACCTCTGCCCGCAGAGATAACAATTTTAGAGTCTTCTAACTGTGGACCTGTTTTCTCTTCAATAAAAATATCAAAAACTTCTGGGTCTTCAGAAGTAATTTCAACAGTTTCGTAATTAGTATTTAAATCTAATGCTGCTTCTTCAAATGATTTTGGTCGAATAAGTAAAAACTTATTTGGCGATGAAATTTTTGAATTGTATTCGCTTTCACCACCATTAATTGAGTTTGAAGTAATAACACTTTCACCTTCAATTTCAAAGTTTATAACATTTGATACCTGGCTAGATTTAAAATCAACAGATAAAAATGCAATTAAATCTCTTCCAACATAAGTTGAGGGTGCTAAAACAAGAGAGATTGTATTTTCTTCAATTATATTTTTTAATTTATCTGCTACTGATCCCAAGCTAAGTTTGTTTTCAGAACATTTCATGTAAGTATTCTTGAATGATTCTGAGCCTATGTTTGGAGATTCTTCAGAACCAACAGTTACTATTTCATAATCTAAACCAAGATCATTAGCTTTTGTTACAATTTCTAAGGCTCCAGTTGATAATTTATTATCTACAACTTCCCCAATGATTAATGTTTTCATATGGCTTTTAACTCCTTTAATTTATCAATGATAATTTGAAACCCTTCACCTTCATCAATTATTTTTTCGCCTTGCTTAGTAGTTGATACATCTTTTATATCAACAAATTCAAGGTTTTGTTGGGCATTGTAACTAATGTCAGCAATTGATATTCTTTCTATGGGTTTTGACTTTGCAGCCATTATGTCTTTGAAATTTGGATATCTGGGCTCAACACCTCCTGCAGTAACAGACAATACACAATTGGATGGCATGACTACTTTTTCTGAACCTGTGGAGGTTTGTCTTGTTAAGGTTACAGATTCGTCAATATCTACAGCTTTTATATATGATATACATGGAACACCTAACATTCTAGAAACCTGTTGAGGAATTACACCTGAATATCCATCTGTAGACTCGGTACCAAATATTGTTATATCAGCTTCAACTTTTTTGGATAATTCGCTTAAAACATTCGCTGTCATTAGAGAATTTGATCCTGATAACGAATCATCTTCTAAAACAAGAGCTCCATCAGGACCCATTTGTAGAGCTTGTTGAATACCTTTTTCAGTTCCCAATGAACCCATTGAAATAACTGTAACTTCTGCATCAAATTTTTCTTTTAGCTGTAATGCAACTTCAATTCCATAACGATCTGTATCATCTAAAACTTGTTCATCCGGTCTATTAATATTCCCGCCATTGTAAGTAATCTCTAGTGCTGGGTCAGGAATTTGTTTTGCACAGACTGCTATCTTCATATTTTTATTTTAATATCAGAAATTTAAATAGCTAAATTAATTTCCTCTAAAAAACGTTTCATAAAACTTTGAAAAGTTTGTGATGTTTTGTTAGCAATTTCAATAACTTCGTCGTGAGAAAGGGGAGAATCGGAAATTCCAGCTGCCAAATTTGTTACTAGTGAAAATGCTGTTACATCTATACCGGCATGTCTTGCTACAATTGCTTCAGGAACGGTAGACATTCCTACTAAGTCAGCTCCAATTGTTTTTGCAAAATTAACTTCAGCTGGTGTTTCATAAGTTGGTCCTGTAAACCATGCATAGACTCCTTCTTTATAATCAAAAAAATCTTTTGAAACAGTCTCGGCAATTTTTCTAAATTTATGATTATAAACTTCCGACATGTCGGGAAACCTTGGACCAAATTCATCTATATTTTTTCCTATTAATGGATTGTTTCCAGTTAAATTTATATGATCTTTAAGTGCAACAATATCACCAGGTGAATAATTTGAATTTACACCACCAGCAGCATTCGTAATTATTAAATTCTTAATATTTAAATCTGATAAGACTCTTGTAGGCAGTACGATATCCTGAATATCGTATCCTTCGTAATAATGCGCTCGACCAGACAAAATTGCAGTAATTTTTTCTTTAATTTCTACAAAGGTCATAGTTCCACTATGACCTTCAACTGAAGGTTTAATAAAATTAGGTATTTCAGAATAATCAAATGACTTTAATGGTGTAAATGTTTTCTCAAACCCTCCCATTCCTGAACCTAATATAATGGCTGAATGAATTTCTGAAGGGAACTCATTTTTAATAAACTGACTTGATTCTTTAATTTTATTAATCATTTTGTCTCTTTTATTATCATATATCCTGAATGAAACTTTTTCCTGGAAATATATTTTCTAAACCATAAAATTCAGAAATAGTAGAAGCAATGTTTGCAAATGTGTTTCCTGAACCAATATTTTTTGGAGTTATGTTATTTTTATAGATTACAAAAGGTACATATTCTCGTGAGTGATCAGTTTTTCCATCTGTAGGATCAGTTCCATGATCACCTGTAATTATTAATACATCGTCATCTTGTAAATTATCGATAAGTTTTGAAAGATGTTTGTCGATAATCTTTAATCCTTCGTAATAACCTTGTGCATCTTCCCTATGTCCATAAAGCATGTCTAGATCAACTAAATTAATAAAATAAAAATCAAAATCTGCCGATTTATAGTTATCTAAAAGGATTTGCATTCCATTTTCATCACCTTCCGTATGAATTGATTTATTTAGATATTCTTCTCCAAACAAATCTGAAATCTTACCAATTCCAAGGGTAGATATATCATTTTGAAATAATTGACTTAACAACGTGTCGCCAGGGGGACTAATACCAAAATCTTTTCTATCATAAGTTCTTTTAAAATTTCCAATAGGTCCAATGAATGGTCGTGCTATAACTCTCCCTATGTTGTAATCATTACAATGAATTCTTGAGATTTCACAGATTTTATAAAGCTCATCAGTTGATAATATATCTTCATGTGCGGCAATTTGAAACACAGAATCTCCGGAGGTGTAAAGTATTAACTTCTTAGTTTCTAAATGTTCTTTTCCAAGTTCATTGATTATTTCAGTACCTGAAGCGTGAAAATTGCCAATAAAGCTATAGCCTGTATCCTTTGAAATATTATCGACTAATTCAATCGGGAAACCATCGGGAAATACGGCAAAGTCTTTCTTAGTTACTAGTCCTGCTATTTCCCAATGTCCAGTAGTAGAATCATTACCTTTTGACGCTTCTGCAAGTTTTCCAACAATAGAAAAACTATTTTGATTATTTAAACCTTCAATTTCTGTAATAGCTCCAAATCCAAGTTTTTCAAATGTTGGGAGTTCTAATCCTCCATTTGCTTTAGAAACATTGCCAAATGTATTGGAACCTTTATCTCCATAAATTTCAGCGTCTGGTGCTTCTCCAACACCTAATGAGTCAATAACAATTAATATACATTTTGGCATTTTTGTTAAGTTGTTCCAAAAAGCCTATCGCCCATATCCCCAAGGCCAGGGACAATGTACCAATTTTCATCCAATTTTTCATCAATTGATGCAGTAATTAAAGTTATATCTGGATGATTCTCTTTAATCTTTTCAATTCCCTCTGGAGCAGATATAACTGTTAATGCGTGTATATTTTTAGGATTATATTTTTTTACAGTTTCAATGGCAAAGGAAAGGGATCCTCCAGTTGCTAACATTGGTTCTAAAATAAATACATTTTTATTTACAAGATCAGGTAATTTTTCATAGTAATTTTCTGGCTCAGCAGTCTCTTCATTTCTTTGAACACCGATATAACCAAAAGATATATTTGGTATGAGCTGTTGAACTCCATCCATTAATCCAAGCCCAGCTCTGAGTACAGAAATTGCTACTGAGTTATTTTCAATTTGCACACCCGTTGTTTTCGTAAGAGGAGTATCAATTTCTATCTCGGATGTTGTTAGATGCTTGGTTGCTTCAACAACTAAAAAATAAGATAATTTCGAAGCAGATGTTCTAAACGTATCAAAATCTGTGTTCTTGTCTCTTAAATTTGTTAAATAATGATCTTTTAATGGATGAGATATTTCAATTAATTCCATAATTTTAGAGTACATTAAATAATTAATCTTTACTAGGACTAATTATCGATAGTAAATATAATTTTTAAGTCATTAAGTTATAACTTAACTATTATGATTAACTGCAAATAGATTAGGAATTTAATGCCAGTAAAAATTAGGCTAGCCCAAAGAGGCAAAAAAAAGAATAGAACATTTAGAGTTATCGTCGCGGATTCTCGATCGCCAAGAGATGGTAAATTCATTGAAGATCTAGGATTCTATGATCCCCATGAAAATCCATCAAAAGTTGATATAGACGTTGAAAAAGCTGTTTCCTGGCTTGATAAAGGTGCACAACCATCTGAAAGAGCTCAAAAGATACTTGAAATATCTGGAGCATGGGCTCAATGGAGATCATCTAAAGGTGAAGTAGTTTCTATACCAACCCCACCGGAACCAAAAGTAAAAGGTAGCTCGAAAGCAAATAATAAGAAAAATGAAGAAAATGTTGAAGACTCTGAAAAAATTTCTGAAGATGTTGATGAAAGTGAAAACAAAGGTGAAGAAGAATGAGTGAAAGCGGAAAGATTGTGAGAAATGTTGTTGAATATATAATTTCTCAAATCGTGGAGGATCAAAAGTCAGTAAAAGTAGACATATCCTCATCAGATGATGAAAATGTTGCAATTGAAGTTAGAACTTCCCCAAATGATATGGGTAGAGTAATAGGAAAACGAGGAAGAGTAGCACGTGCAATTAGAACTGTAGCTCAGGCTGCAGCAGATGAAGAAGGTCTTCAATCTTCAGTAGAATTTATTGACTAAAGATAATTTATACTACTTAGGGAAACTTGGAAAACCACATGGACTTCTTGGTTTCCAATACATAAATATTGATAAATATTTTAGGGATTTAGATTTATCCAATGTAAATATTCTGATTGGTCAAAAAGAATACAAAATCGATAATTTTAAAAAGCATTTGAAGGATAGAAATTTAATTAAATTTGAAAATATAGATTCAGTAGATGAATCTGAAAGTCTGAGAAATAATGAAGTATTTATCTCTTCTGAATATAAATACTTAACAAACAAATCTAATTTACCTTGGCCTAAGTTTTTTATTGGCTATGAATTTTCAAGAAATGTGAAGTTGGTTAATTATTTTTATTCATCTAATTTAATTATGTGCACAATATCAAATGATAAAGAAGATATTGTTGTTTCTTATGATGATGACAATTTTAAGTATGTTGATAACGAACTTTATTTAACTATTGATTAACCAATTGTAAATTTTATTTGTAGGTTCATCATCTAAATATTCTGGATGCCATTGAATTCCAATTGCATTCCATTCATTTGTTGTCTCAATTCCTTCAATAACACCATCAGGTGATTTTGCTGTAATCTTTAAGTCTTTTCCTAATTTATCAATACCTTGATGATGGATACTATTGACTTCAATAATTTCATTTCCAATTATTGCATTTAATTTTGAATCTTCTTCAATTTTGATTTCATGTATGTGCTTTCTTGCATTTTCATATGGTTTTTGATGATCTATATCTTGAAAACCAGCTTTTTCTAGATCCTGATACAAGGTTCCTCCTTTATATATATTCAATAATTGATGACCTCTGCATATAGCCAGTGTTTTAATTTTCATTTCCTCTGCAGCCTTAAATATATTTATTTCTGTTGAATCTCTTAAATTATCAACTCTTTCGATAGTTTCATCCGGGATTTGATTATACATTTCAGGATTGATGTCTCCTCCTCCAGTAACTATTAACCCATCAATGCCTTTTAAATTTATAGATGTTATTTGTTGCTGTGGGAGGATAATAACTTGTGCTCCATGTTCATTACATTGATTTATGAATTCAGAATTTAATACTGAACATTCTATTTCTCCAGCAGACATTTCAACGTCTTTATTTCCAGTACTTATACCAACAATAAAATTATTCATTTATATAAAACACAGATTGAACTTCAACACATACATTTAATGGCAAACTAGAAACACCAACTGCTGATCGGGTTGGTTTAT
>CACASI010000010.1:0-25985 GCA_902535055.1 uncultured Candidatus Actinomarina sp. | reverse complement strand
AACTCGGACTCTTCAAATGCGAATGCTTATTTCTTAGCTGAGTACTCCCTAGACGGTGGAGAAAACTGGTCAACACTCGTTTCTAATCAATCTGTTGCACCAGGTAGCTCAGAAAGGGGATCTGTAAATGTTCCAAGCGGACAAAACGTTAGATGGAGATACAAAACCTCGACAACTCCTAATTCTTTTTCAGGCGGTTGGAAACGTTGGGGTCCAAGCTTTACAGTTGATTGCCCAACACCTACTACAACAACAGGTCCAACACCTACTACAACAATTGGCCCAGTATCGACCACTACAACAACTATTCCAACAAACCCTACTGATCCAGAGGTATGTCTTTTAAGGCTTGTAAGTATTTTTAATTTACAGAATCTTCTTGAATGTATAGATAATAACAAGCCAGACCCAACAGATCCAGACCCAACAGATCCTGACCCAACAGATCCTGACCCAACAGATCCTGACCCAACAGATCCTGACCCAACGGATCCATTAGTGGATGACTTCTGTGAGGATATGATATTAGAAGAGGATGATATATGTGAAGCACCTCTTACTGATGAAAGTGGAAATGACTTTTTAGAGTGGGATGATGATGATGACATATATTTCACTGATGGTAGTTACAACGTTACCTACATCTATCGTGAGGATAGTATAGCCTTGGCAGCTACAGGAATAAATTTAGACTATATTGTCTTAAGTGGTTCAGTATTTTTAGTTGGTGGTGTAATACTTTTTACATCTTCTCGAAAAAGAAAACTTATGGAAAGTGAAATTTCTCTAGAAGATATCTATAAGCACTCATTCAAAGTAAAAACAAAAATTGAGAAACTAATACAAGAAAAAGTAGAAATTAGTATTGATATAAATAAATTTGCTCCATATGCAAAGAGTTTTACAACTTATCAATCAGAGATACAAGCACTTGATAGTGAGCTTCAATATACTCTAGTCGCAATTGAAAACATAAAATCTATTTGCGAGGAAGAAAATACAGAACTTACAAAAGAAATTCTTGAAGAGCGTTTGGGTCTAATTTCAAATAACTTTCAAATTATATATTCTGGTAATGAGCTTGATGCAAAAATCGCGGAGAAAAAGGTATTTTCTCCAAAAAAAGACACCAAGAAAATTAAGAGGAAATTTTTTGATAGAAAAAAATTAAAACGACCTGCTCTTGGATTTGCTGTTTTATCAATAATTACAGGTATGGGTTTTGGTATTTATGCAACACAACAAATGTTTTTATCAAATGTTCAACAAGACAATGCTCAAGCTTATCTTGAACAAATCTATCTAGGTGAGGAAATAAAGGACGTAGATCCTCCTGCAATTTTTTCAAATCCTCTTCGCTTATTCCAAAGTGACATTCCTGTTTTTGAAACTTTGCAAGATTTTACCATCATTGACCAAAGTGCAAAGATTGATGAATTTCAACCTGAAATATTCGGTCTTCTTGAAATTCCAGATATAAATGTAAATCAATATGTTGTTTCAGGTACTGATGAACTTAATTTGCAATTAGGTCCAGGACACTATCTTGGGACAAAACTACCGGGTTCAGGTGGAAATGTTGGAATTGCAGGCCATAGGACAACATATGGTGCCCCTTTCAGTAGATTAGATTTGGTCGAAATTGGAGATGAGATTTATCTAACATATGGGTCAAATAAATACCATTACATTGTGGATGATATAGAAGTGGTTGATGCTAACACAGGAGATTATGTTCTTTTTAATCGAGGTGATGACAGGCTGACATTAACAACTTGTCACCCTAGGTACTCTGCCAGGCAAAGACTCGTTGTTTCAGGGATTCTTACTAGGATAGAAAGTGGTAATTAAATGAGCATTGAACCATTAAAAAAACAGGATGGAAGATCATTACGTGCACAAAAAACATATGATGAGGCGCATAAAAAACTTATAAAGAGTGCAGTCGAGCTATTTAATAATCCACTCGTTTCTCATGAAAAAGTCACTGTCTCACAAATTGCAAAGCATGCTGGAGTGTCTGTAGCAACTGCTTACAATCATTTTCCTGAGAATAAATTAGATGTTTATGGATCACTATTTCAATTAGGATTTAAAGATGTTGCTGATGAGTTGAATGCATTTTTAGAAACCTCCCCAGAGCCTAGTGCCGCAATAACCATGTTTTTGGACACAATCGCAAATAAAGTTGTTGAACTTGGTAATGCAATTAGATTTGCTTGGTTTGAAGTTAGAGATATTCAAGCATCGGGTAAATGGATACAGCGCGAACCCTATGATGTTCTCAAATCTCTCTGCAAAAATTATGATGCTGATTCTGCTGACGAACTTGCTGATGATATTTTTCAATTATTCAATGGATGCACATTTCTATGGCTACGTTATGATCCAAATTACACAGTCTGGTCCAAATATACAGATGAATGGTATATTGAAAATATAAATAAGATTTTTAGTAAGGCTATTAAAATTCACAAGTAGTTCATGAAAAAAAGTTCAATACTTTTAATATTTTTTTTATTTTTTAATGGTTCATTTTTTCAACCAACTTTAGATACCAAAAATATAGAGCTCAATGTAAAACGATTAGAAAATGAAAAAATATTAGTTGAATGGTCAATAAATTTCGAGGAATATGATGACATTGTCCTCCAAATTTCACACGACAATAATATTGAAACAATTCAACTAGAAAGTCCAGACGGGGAACTTGAACTGTGTTGCTATCCAGATTATGTAAGAGTCACAGTACGGGTTTTTGTTACCGAGTTCGAAGATGTTTCGGGACCTGACTGTCCTGCAGATCAATGTAAAAAAATAATTGAGATGGAATATATAAATCAAAAATTATTAAAAATAATTCCACCTCCAACAACTACAAGTACAACTACCACTTCAACAACTACGACTACTATTCCTCCACCAATCATTGAGGAAACTGATTTTCTGAATATTGAAATAACAAATGAATTGATTACATCTATTCCTTTATTTGAGGATGTAGATTTAACAGATCAAGAAAAAAACAGTATCGCTGTAATTGTTTCAACAGGAATAATCTTTTTGTTTTATGTCGTACTGCTCTTGCAAGAATGGTTTAACAAAATTATTTCAACGAATAATATTCGATGGTTTGCCAGAGATAGAAACATTCGTGGTTCAAAAAAATTGATTACTTTAATTAAAATTCTTTTTGTCCTCTTTTCAACTGCATTTTTAATAGGCTTTGTTGAGGAAGGTGCTGATTTATCACTAGATCTCGAAAATGTAGCAATATTTATTGCAGCGCTTATTGGATTAATTTCAGTTACATTATTTTATGAAGGAACAGAGGGATTAATAGAAAGTAAGATATTTAAGCAAAAAGTAAGAGTCAAATGGGCACCACAAGCAATATTTTTTGCTGGAATATCTACTCTTGCTTTTATTTATTTTCAAATGCCAATAGGTTTTATATTTGGATTTTTTGCATCTGCATACATTTCTGGAAAGAGAAATATCGCAAAATTATCACCAAAATTTTACTCAACAATTGCATTAAGCCTTGCAGGGTTCGGCTTCTTTTATCTAACTTCAATACCTTTTATCAAAGATTCAACAGTATTGACTGCTGTGGCGGCACTTAGTTACTTGATGTGTCTAGAAGGAGTTTTGTTTAAGTCATTGCCCGGTGGCGGGAATGAATTGTTTGAATCTCTTAATGACTCTAAAGGTGTCTTTAAAATCTTTCCTCTTATAAGTTTCATATTTGGTTTGTGGCTATTTATAAGAATTCTTATTGTTCCACCAGATAGTGAGTTTGCAAATATGCAACAGGATTTATTAAGCATGGGTTCATTTTCTGTAACTTTTGCTATTGGTCTCATTGGCTACATTCTAACAATTTTGATTTTAGGTTTGATCATAAAATTTAGGGCTAGAAGATGAACAATAGGTACATAAATTCATTCATATTTTTGTTATTAATAATTTCTTTAGTTGTAATTAATTTCAATCAGGAAGAAGAGCCGAGTGTTATTGAACAAGATGAGGAAATTGTAGCTATTGATACGACCATAACAACCTCATCAACAACAACTTCATCAACAACAACCTCATCAACAACAACTTCATCAACAACAACCTCGTCAATAACAACCTCGTCAATAACAACCTCGTCAACAACAACCTCATCAACAACAACCTCATCAACAACAACTTCATCAACAACAACCTCATCAACAACAACACTTTATACAGGGCCTTTTGGAGAATATGCAGGGTTTGAAGGAAAGAATCAGACATCATTGGAAGAGCTTGCAAAAGAACTACCAGCACTGATGTTACGAATCATTGATACCAATAACATAATAATTATTAACGGCTGCCATCAATATGGGGCATCTCTTGTTGGTAGATGTCCTTATGGAGTATGGGATCCAAGTGGGACAAACTTAGATGGAACTAAAGATGCAGATTGGCCTCTTTCTATCTGGATTTCGAATCGAGCTTTTTCTGCTGATGTTGCTTATGATGTTTTACTACATGAATCGTTGCATGCTTTTACATATTCCACTAGAACTTGTCCTAAGAATTCAAATACCAATTATCGACAAGATGCTCGTGATTTCTTTGGGGGAGAAGAATATTTAGTTGATGCTCTCGTGCTGTATTACGGAGGTAGATATAATCATTACCGAACATCAGGAGAATTGAATTCAGAGGAACAAACTTATTTAACTGATTACATCAATTCCTGTTCAGCGTAAAAAAAATTTAAATGTTGTTAATTTAAAATAGCTATGTATATAATGAGAATGTCTTTCAGACAAACACAATTCACAAGTCATTCCACATTATGAATGTTTTGAAATAGGAGAGAAATGTCCGCAAGGTCACAATTACAATCCAAACCAGTCGCAGATTTGCGTCAGATTGCTGATGGATTAGGTCTCGAGCATGCAGGCCTTCAAAAAGCTAAATTAATTGATCTTTTACTTGATCAAGGTGATGCAATTGGTGATATATCCAATGGTGCAGAAGAAGAAGTTGCAAGTGTAGTTTCAGAAAGTGACATGCCATCAGTTGTAAATTCTGGTGATAGCCAAATTAAAGCGGGTGAGACTAGAGAAGGTATATTAGATATTTTGCCTGAAGGATATGGTTTTTTAAGGTGTAATGGTTACAAACCAAGTGAGAATGATGTTTATGTACCTGCAGGAGCTATTAAGAAATTTAGGATGAGAAAAGGTGATTTAGTTGAAGGACCTATAAGATCACCAAGAGCAAAAGAAAAATATCCTGCTCTTGTAGAGCCTAAAACTGTAAACGGTGCAGATCCAGAATTATTAGCAAGAAGAGTAGATTTCAATAAGCTGACACCGTTATTTCCAGATGAGAGGCTCAAGCTTGAAGTTGAAGGTGAACCAGGGCGTCTTGTTGGAAGAATTGTTGACCTTATAGCACCAATAGGAAAAGGACAAAGAGGGTTAATCGTTTCACCACCAAAAGCTGGTAAAACAACAATACTCAAAGAGATTGCTAATTCAATTACTGCAAACAATCCAGAAGTTTATTTAATGGTCGTTCTTGTAGATGAAAGACCTGAAGAAGTTACAGACATGCAAAGATCTGTTGATGGTGAAGTAGTCTTCTCAACTTTTGACAGACCTCCTGATGAGCACACACAAGTTTCAAGACTTGCAATAGAAAGAGCAAAGAGATTAGTCGAAGAAGGAAAAGATGTCGTTATATTGCTTGATTCCATTACAAGACTTGCACGAGCACACAACTTAGCGACGCCAGCTAGTGGAAGAATTTTATCAGGTGGTGTTGATTCAACTGCACTGACTCCTCCGAAACAATTTTTTGGAGCAGCTAGAAACATTGAAGATGGTGGAAGCTTAACAATTCTAGGTACCGCACTTGTTGAAACAGGATCAAAAATGGATGAAGTTATTTTTGAGGAGTTCAAAGGAACTGGAAATATGGAACTTAGGTTAGATCGACAACTAGCTGATAAAAGAGTATTCCCTGCTATTGACGTAACTCCATCTGGAACACGTGAAGAGCAAAGACTTGTATCCCCAACAGAACTTCAGTCTCTATGGACATTAAGAAGAGTCCTTGTGGGCCTTGAAGGCGGAGCAGCTACAGAGTTATTAATTGATAAGTTAAACACTACCAAAAATAATGATGCATTCTTAAAGGATGTCGCAAAGACTAACAAATAAACTAAAGTAGGAATTGTGAAAAAAGATATACATCCAGAATATAAAGAGGTCGTCTTCAGTGATGAGGATGCAGATTTTGCATTTCTAACAAGATCAACAATCAAATCATCAGAGACTATTACTTGGGAAGACGGAAATGAATATCCGCTTGTGAAACTAGACATATCAAGTGCTAGCCATCCTTTTTTTACAGGTAAACAAAAACTCGTTGACTCTACAGGTAGAGTCGAGAGATTTAAACAACGATACGGTTCAACCAGCACAAGACAAGCACCAAAGCAAGAAGCTTCTTCTCAAGAAGAAGAATAACTTCTTTAATCTAAATTTCTAATGTCTGAAAACGATATTTCTTATGGTGGACAAGCTGTAATCAGTGGTGTCCTTATTCAAAGCCCTAAAGGCTGGTCTGTTGCTGTCAGAAATCAAAATAATGAGATTGTTAAATACTTTAAAGAAAGAACACCTTTAATAAGAAGAAAAGGGATATTTACCCTTCCCTTAATCAGAGGAATAGGTGCCCTCGTCGACTCTTTATACGTTGGCTATCAAGCATTGACTATTTCTGATGAAATTTATTATGCAGATGAACCTGAACCCTCAACTCTCAATAAAATACTCAATTATTTATTTATTGTCTCTTTTTTATCAATCCTTATTGCTGGTCCACGTTTATTAATCGATCTAATAGATACTGGTCAAACGTCAAAAGGTATTTATGAAGGCTTATTAAGAGGAGTGATAGTTGTACTTTATATATATGCAATAGGTAGAACAAAAGATGCACAAGAATTATTTGAATTTCATGGTGCTGAACATATGACAATTGCTGCATTTGAAGATAAAAGGAATCTTGATTTAGACAATATTAAAAACTACCCAAAAGAACATATTCGTTGTGGAACAGCATTTATATTTCTGATTGTATTTGTGAGTTTACTAACTCTTCCTTTCATCCCGACATTGAACATTCTATTGACCTTACTAACAAGAATTTTGCATGTATTTGTCGTAGCAATGATCTCATACGAAATCTTAAAATTAAATTTCAAATTTACTGGATCGTTGTTTTCCCGATTCTTCAGTACACCTGGGATATGGATGCAGAAGATGACAACAAAAATTCCTTCAGAAGAGCAAATTGAGGTTGCGCGTGTAGCAATGGCAAATTGTATAAAATTTAGCGAAAATACAAACGAGTTAGATCAATATTTAGATAATACAAAAGAGGTTAGCAATGGATGAAACATTAATAGGAAAGCTAACAGCTATCGTTGAATCTCAAAAAAAGTTAGAAGATGAATTGTCCAAAGTGGACATTTCAAATGATCCAAAGAAATATGCTGAGATGGCAAAAAAACACAGTGATATGTCATCAATAGTTGAATTATTTAATCAATGGGAAACACTGAACTCTGATATATCTGACGCTGAAGAGCTTTTGGCTGAAGAAAATGATGAGGAAATGAAAAATGAATATGCAGAGATTATTAAAAACTCTTCGTCAGAGATTGAGACCATTGTTACAAAAATTAAGTTAGGTTTGTTGCCTAAAGATCCCTCAGATGAAAAAGATGTACTTGTAGAGATAAGACCAGGTGCTGGTGGGGAAGAGGCCTCAATCTGGGTTGGTGATTTATATAAAATGTATACCCGTTATGCAGAGAGAAATTCATGGAAAGTTGAAAAAATTGAGGTGACTGATTCTGATATGGGTGGCTATAGCAAGATAATTTTTGCTATTAAATCTAAAGGAGTATATTCAAAACTTAAGTACGAAGCCGGGGCACATCGGGTTCAACGTATTCCAAAAACTGAATCACAAGGTAGAGTCCATACTTCGATAGCTACTGTTGCTGTTCTGCCTGAAGCTGAAGAAGTTGACTTAGATATTGACCAAAACGATTTGAAAGTAGATGTTTATAGATCAAGCGGTCCTGGTGGTCAAAGTGTTAATACCACGGATTCAGCTGTACGAATAACATATATACCAACTGGCTTAGTTGTTTCATGCCAAGATGAAAAATCTCAGTTACAAAACAAAGAAAAAGCCATGAGAATCTTAAGAGCTAGATTACTTAAAGCCAGACAAGACGAAGCTGAAGCTGAACGGGCAAAAAATAGGAAAGAACAAGTTGGTTCAGGAGAGCGTTCTGACAAAATTAGAACTTACAACTATAAAGACAATAGAGTCTCTGATCATCGAATTAATCTAACATTAAAAAAATTAGACCAGGTACTTGATGGAGATTTAGATGGTTTTATTGAGGCATTAATTGCAGACAATGAAACAACAAGACTTGCTAACTTAGAGGATTAATTTGGATATTAAATCTATCCCGAATCATGAACTTGAAAGATTAAAGCAAAAAGCTCAGGAATTATCAGGAAGTAAGACAGATTTTCATACTGAATATTCATCTTTATTAGCTCGAAGGCTAAACAATGAACCACTTCAATATATTGAAGAGTTCATGCCTTTTTATACTGTTCAATTAAGAGTTGATGAAAGAGCCCTTATACCAAGACCTGAAACAGAGTATCTTATCGAAGTCATTAAAAATAAGGTAAAGGATCCAAAAAGCATATTAGATGTTGGAACTGGTTCCGGATGTATCAGTATTATGTTGAAGTCGCTTTACCAAAATGCAAATGTGACAGGCATTGACATTTCTCCAAATGCAATTGAACTTGCAAAAGAGAATGCGATATTAAATAATTTAGACGTAAATTTTATTGAATCTGATTTGTTTGAAAATGTCCCAGAAAATAATTTCGATTTAATTGTTGCAAATCTTCCTTATATTCCAACAAATGATATCAAGACACTTGATATTGAGGTTTTAAATTTTGAACCTTTGAATGCTCTAGATGGTGGAGATGATGACGGTACTGATATTATTAAAAATCTTATCTCACAAATTGATGAAAAAGATGTCAACGATGTAGAAATATTCTTAGAGATTGATTCTCGATTTTCGGAGAAAATAATTAAATTATTGAATAACTACGAAGAAGTAGAATTATTAAAGGACTTAGCCGATAAAGATAGGTACATATATGCAAGGCGATAGCATTCAGTTAGCTACAAAAGCACTTAATGAAAATTCGGTTGTTGGAATTCCAACGGAAACAGTTTATGGAATTGGAGTTAACCCCTATTCAGAAGAAGCAGTTAAAAAATTGTTTGAAATTAAAGAAAGAGATGACTCAAAACCTATCTCTCTTCTGATTCCATCTTACAATTACTTAAATCAATTAAATTTAGTTACTCAGGTCCCAGAAATAGTTGATTTATATTGGCCGGGACCCTTAACTGCAGTTGTAGAGACAAACGAAGAATTTGCTGATGGAGTTGGAACTAAACAACCACATACAATTGGTTTAAGAGTCCCTGAGAATGAGACTGCTCTTCAGCTTTTAAATGAAATTGGTCCACTTGCCGTGACTAGTGCCAATGTTTCAGGTGAGAAAGAGGCAACTGATAATGATGAGGCTTTTACCATGTTTGGAGATGACATTGCTTACTACTTAGAAGGAAAAGCTGTTCATGGTGATGGATCAACAGTCGTAGATTTTAGAGTTACTGGTGGAGAAATTTTACGTCAAGGGCCACTTAAATGGCCACCGACTTACTGTTAGAGTGTAGATATGGAAAATACTGGAGCATTAAACACAGAATTATTTGAGACTGATGACGAGATTGCATCTTTAATTAATGATGATTTAGAACGTCAAAACTCTCATATTCACCTTATAGCTTCAGAAAATTTTGCTTCAAAAGCCGTTATGCAAGCATCAGGATCAATCCTTACCAATAAGTACTCAGAAGGATTTCCAGGAAAGAGATATTACGAAGGCTGTGAGACTGTTGATGAAATCGAGCAACTAGCAATAGATAGAGCGTGTAAATTATTTGAGGCAGATCATGCAAACGTTCAACCCCATTCTGGATCCTCAGCAAATATGGCAGTGTATCTGAACTTACTAGAAGCTGGAGATACCGTTATGGGCATGGCACTAGATCAAGGAGGTCACTTAACCCATGGATCACCAGTGAATTTCTCTGGGAGAATATACAACTTTGTTGGATATGGATTAGATCAGGATACTGAATTAATCGATATGGACAAAGTAAAACAATTAGCTGAGGAAACTAAGCCAAAATTATTAATTGCTGGATATTCTTCTTATTCACAAAATTTGGATTACGCAGCATTCCGAGAAATAGCTGATTCAGTTGGTGCTTATTTTATGGTTGATGCAGCACACTTCATAGGACTTGTTGCAGGCAAAGCTGTTGAAAATCCAATGAAATACGCTGACGTAGTTACAGCAACAACTCACAAAGCACTTAGAGGGCCTAGGGGTGGAATTATTCTTTCTACTGAGGAATTTGCAAAAGGTGTAGACAAAAATATTTTTCCAGGAGCTCAGGGTGGAGCTTTAAATAATCAAATTGCAGCTAAAGCTGTTTGTTTCAAAGAAGCATTGTCCACTGAGTTCCAAGACTACACAAAACAAATTCTAAAAAATGCTTCAGCGCTATCTGACTCCTTTATAAATGAAGAGCTAAGAGTTGTCAGTGGAGGTACAACCAATCATATTGTATTAGTAGATACTGGAAGTGTTGATGAAGAATTGACTGGAAAAGATGCAGGAACGTTATTAAATGATATGGGAATTACTTTAAATAGAAATGCAATTCCATTTGATAAAAGATCACCTTTTGTAACTTCTGGTATCAGAATGGGCACTCCAGCAACAACTACTTGTGGGATGAAAGAAGAAGAATTAACAAAAGTAGGAAATCTAATTTCTGAAATTCTTAAAAATAGATCTGATGAAAACAAACTCAATGAATTAAAGAGTGAAGTGAGTAATTTAGCATCACAATTTCAACCATATGTCTAAAGACAAAAGAAAAATCAATCTTCAAGATTACGGTCCGGTAAGTTCATTCTCTACATCCATTATTTCGGGTTTATTAGTAGGTCTTCTTGTTCAAAACTTTATTGGTTTTGAACCATATACTGTGATCTTTTTTATCTTTATAGGTTTTTACGATGGTTTTAGAAGGATGTGGAAAATTTCAAAAAAACTGGAACAAGAATAATGAATGTTGAATTAGTGCTTGCAACGAGAATGTTAAAGAGATCTTCAGTCATATATATACTCTGTCCTTTATTTTTTCTTTTAAGATCTCAAAATGCATTTGTCACTTCATTGGTATCTGGAATTATTGTCGCAGTTGGTTTTTACCTGGGTGCTGTGATAATGTCCTACTCTGCAAAAATCTCTTTAAGTTTTTATTATTTCGCAGCAATTTTTGGTTATATTTTCAGGTTAATTTTTATATTTGGGCTTCTCTTATTATTCAGAAGCTTATATTCTATTGATGAATTGGCAATGTCTTTGACAGTGCCAATCGTCTTTTTAAGTATGTTATTCTTAGAAATGGCTATGGTAATTAAGAGAAAAGACAGAGACTTAGATTGGGCAAATGATAACAGCAGCTGAGACTTGTGATTTTATAAATAACGTTGTTTGTAAACCTGAAAACGTTAACTCATTATTCGAATTTGGTAACTTCGGTTCATCTGATATATCACGTACTGAAATTCTGATACTTCTGGCAGCAATTATTCCGGTAGTTTTAATGTTTTTTGGACTTCGAAAGAAATCAGTTGTTCCAGGAAGACTCCAATCAGTCATTGAAAGTATATTTACTTTTGTAAAAGATGAAATAGCTTTGGGTGTTATTGGTAGGGGTGGAGAAAAATTTACACCATATTTAATATCTGTTTTTATGTTCATTTTGGTTGGAAACCTTTTTGAGGTAACTCCATTAATAAACTTTCCTGTAACTTCAAGAATGGCACTTCCTTTATTTTTAAGTCTTGTAACCTACGTAATCTTCTTATTCGTTGGGATTAGAACAGAGGGAATTAAATATTTCACTAATCTTTTATGGCCTCCAGGTGTTCCGGTAGCATTAAAACCTTTAGTTGGCGCAATCGAATTAGTTTCCGTTCTTTTAGTAAGACCGTTCAGTTTAGCTGTACGATTGTTTGCGAACCTCGTAGCTGGTCACGTCATGCTCAGTCTTCTTCTTGCATCAGCATATTTCTTTGTAGTTCAGCCTGGAGTTGGAGAGTACATTATTTCAAAAGCTCCAGTTGGTTTAGCATGGTTTACTCTCGGTTTAGCAATATATGGTTTTGAATTAATAGTTTCCATTCTGCAGGCATACATATTTACTTTGTTGTCTGCAGTTTATATACAAACGTCTCTGCATCCAGAGCATTAATTAAAGGAGGATAATGGAAAGTGCATACGCATTAATTGGATACGGACTGGCAGCGATAGGACCGGGAATAGGTATTGGTCTAATTGCTGGTAACGCAGTACAAGCAATGGCAAGACAGCCTGAAGCAGCTGGAATGGTAAGAACAACTATGTTCTTAGGAATAGCTTTCACTGAGGCCCTTGCTCTTATTGGTTTCGTTCTGTTCTTTTTGGTTGGTTAAAAATGATGTTTTATTTAGATACATTTTTAGCAGAAGCAGAAGAATCAAGTTCAGGAGTTGATTTACTTCTCCCTGCAACTTCAGAATTAGTAGCTGGAGTAGTGGCATTCGGGGTTGTATTTTTCTTTGTTTGGAAATGGGCTCTTCCTGCTCTAAACGAAACTCTTGATAAGAGATCTTCTGAAATTGAAGGTCAGATAAAAGAAGCTGAGAATACAAAAACAGAAGCTGAGAAGTCTAAGCAAGAATATGATGCTTTAGTTTCTAATGCTGATGCAGAAGTTCAAAAAATTATTGATGAAGGAAAGCAAGCAGCAGAAAAAATTAAAGAAGATGCTTTATCAGAAGCTCGTGCAGAAGCAGAAGCTATTATTGAAAAAGCTAAATCAGATTCAGATGCTGAAAAAGAAAGAGTTTCTTCTGAACTAAAAAGTGAAGTTGCAGACTTATCATTAGAAATTTCACAAAAAGTTGCTTCGTCAATGTCTGAAGCTGATCAAAAAAAACTTATAGATAAATTTATTAAGGAGTTGAATTAGATAAATGTCTGTTGACTCTTTTTCAAAAGGAATTGTTGAAATAATTTCATCATCTAAAGATGCTGAAAGGGTAGAAAATGAAATCCTCCAAGTTTTCAATGCACTTTCAAAAAGCTCTGAAGCATTAGATGTTTTTAGAAATTTTGGTATTCCTGTTGAAAAGAAGATAGAAGCAGTAAATGCTTTACTAGGTAATAGAGTGTTACCACTAACTCTTGATTTAATAACGTTAACAATATCTCAAGGATTTGGTGATAACCTCTCTGACATTGAAAGCTCTGTAGCAAACTATATTGCTGAAAAAAGAGGAGCGTCAGTAGCAAAAGTTGTTACCGCAGTCGAATTAGATGCTAAAACTCAAAAGAGTTTAAAAACAGCTTTAAAGAAAAAACTTGGAACCGATGTTGATTTGAAAGTTGATATAGACCCAAATGTATTGGGTGGTTTAAGTGTAAGTGTTGGAGAGAGAACATTTGACGGATTAATTTCCTCGAAAATCTCTGAGATTAAAACAGTTTTAGAAAGTAGGTAAATTGAGCGAATTTAATATTGATGCAAAACAAATTTCAGATTCACTGAAAGATACATTAGGTAATTGGCAAGATTCTGTAAAAGATGATCTTGTTGGTAGCGTATCTGCAGTCGCCGATGGTGTAGCAAGGGTAAGGGGTTTAGAAAATGTTATGGCCTCTGAACTTCTTGAATTCCCAGGTGGTTTAGTAGGTGTTGCATTAAATCTTGAAGAAGATTCAATTGGTGTTGTTTTAATGGGTGATTCAAATCACATTGAAGAAGGAATGCCAGTAAAGCAAACAGGAGAAGTACTTTCTATTGGTGTCGGAGATGGATTTTTAGGTAGGGTTATTGATCCTTTAGGAAATCCAATCGATGGTAAAGGACCTATCGAATTTAGTGAAAGAAGACGTTTAGAGTTGCAAGCACCTTCCGTCGTTGAAAGACAGCCTGTAGGTGAGCCACTTCAAACAGGAATTAAAGCAATTGACTCAATGATTCCAATTGGAAGAGGCCAAAGAGAATTAATTATTGGTGATAGACAAATAGGTAAAACAGCTGTTGCTGTTGATACCATAATCAATCAAAAAGATACTGATGTGAAATGTATTTACGTAGCTATTGGTCAAAAATCATCTACTGTTGCTGAAGTTGTTCAAAGATTTGAAGACGAGGGAGTGTTAGATAAAACAGTTATTGTAAATGCACCTGCATCTGCCGCTGCAGCTCTTCAAATGTATGCTCCTTATGCTGGTTCAGCTATTGGACAGCATTGGATGTATAACGGTCAACATGGTCTTATTGTATTTGATGATTTATCCAAGCAGGCAATTGCATATAGACAGATTTCACTTTTACTAAGACGACCTCCAGGAAGAGAGGCTTATCCAGGTGACGTTTTCTATCTTCACTCAAGGCTTTTAGAGCGTTGTGCAAAAGTAAGTGAAGAGTTAGGTGGAGGATCTCTTACAGGGCTACCAATTATCGAAACAAAAGCTGGTGATGTATCTGCTTTTATTCCAACTAACGTGATTTCAATTACTGATGGTCAAATATATCTAGAGTCAGAACTCTTTTATTCAGGTGTAAGACCAGCTGTAAACCCTGGTACATCAGTATCAAGAGTTGGTGGTTCTGCTCAAACCAAAGCTATGAAGAAAGTCTCTGGTCCATTAAGAATCAACCTTGCACAATTTAGAGAACTAGAAGCATTCGCGGAGTTTGGATCAGATTTGGATGCAGCATCACAAGCCCAACTCGATAGAGGTCGAAGAGTTGTTGAATTATTGAAACAACCACAATACAAACCAGTTCCTGTTGAAGAGCAGGTTGTATCACTGTATGCAGTAACAGAAGGCTTTTTAGATGTAGTAGAGCCTTCCGATATTCCGCAAGCAGAGAAAGATCTCGTAGATTTTATAAAAACTAGACACTCTGAAGTAATTAATTCAATAAAAACTACAGGTGAACTTCCTGAAGATGAATTAAAAGCTGCTGTTGAGGCTTTTGTAAACACATTAGAGAAGAAGGAAGAGTAATAAGTGGCAAGTGCTGAATTACGAATAATAAATAGAAGAATAAAGAGTGTTAAATCAACTAAAAAAATCACTCGTGCAATGGAACTAATTGCATCTTCTAGAATTGTTAAAGCACAACAGCGCCTGGCATCATCAAATAATTACACGAATCTACTCTCTCAAATTGTTGAAGAACTTACAGGCAGTGGAAACATGCCAAGCTCACCAATTGTAGAAGGTACGAAAAAAATAACTCTCGTTGTTATTACATCCGATCGTGGTTTGGCAGGGGCATACAACACAAATATTTTGAAGTTAGCTGAAATTAGAAAAGCAGAATATGAACAAGCAAAAAATAGTGTTGAAATCGTTACTGTCGGTAAGAAAGCAAATGGATACTTTAAATACAGAAATATTGAACCTAAACAAAATTATGAGGGAATTACCGACGAACCTAACTTTGAAAATGCATTGGAAATAATGACTCCTCTTGTTCAAGAATTTTATGAAGGAAAAACAAATCAAATTGAAATTGTTTATACCGAGTATCAATCTGCAATGACTCAGACAGCACTTTATAAGACTGTACTTCCTTTTGAAGTTGAACAGATTGCTAAAGAAATTGAATCAGTTGGAGGCTACACATTCGAACCCTCAGCTAGTCAGGTCTTAAGTAATATTATTCCTAAATATACAAACGCAACTATTTTTTCAGCACTCTTGAATGCCTCAACATCTGAACATGCATCTAGAATGCGTGCCATGAAAGCAGCTACAGAAAATGCAGAAGAATTAATTAAGATTTTATCAAGACAGAGTAATCAAGCTCGACAGGCTGAGATTACAACAGAGATTTCAGAAATTGTTGGTGGAGCGGAAGCTTTAGCCGGGTAAGGAGAAAATAAATGAGTGAGAATATAGGTAGAGTAGTAAAGATTGCAGGACCTGTTGTTGACGTGGCTTTTCCTCAGGACGAACTTCCAGAGATAACATTTGCCCTTGAAGTAGATGTTGAAATAGATGATGTTACCAGCACCATTGTGCTTGAAGTAGCTCAGCATTTAGGTGAGGGAAGAGTAAGAGCTATTTCAATGCAAGGTACTGATGGTCTAAGAAGAGGAGCAGAGGTAACCGATACTGGTGCACCGATATCAGTCCCAGTAGGACAAGAAACACTTGGCCATATCTTTAATGTTTGGGGCGAAACGCTAGATGTAGAAACAAGCTCAATTGGTGTTAAACAAAAATGGCCTATTCATAGAAAACCACCTCCTTATGAAGATGTCTCAGCTCAAAATGAAATGTTTGAAACAGGTATCAAAGTTATCGATTTATTAATGCCTTATGTACAAGGTGGAAAGATAGGTTTATTTGGTGGAGCTGGTGTTGGTAAAACTGTTCTTATTCAGGAAATGATTAACAGAGTTGCTACACAACACGGTGGTGTATCAGTGTTTGCTGGTGTTGGAGAGCGAACAAGAGAAGGTAATGACTTATTTAGAGAAATGCAAGAATCTGGCGTTATTGATAAAACAGCTCTAGTTTTTGGTCAAATGGATGAACCACCTGGAGTGAGATTACGAGTTGCTTTGTCAGCATTGACAATGGCCGAATATTTCAGAGATGAAGAAAAACAAGATGTTCTTTTATTTATTGATAATATCTTTCGTTTTTCACAGGCCGGTTCGGAGGTATCAACATTACTTGGAAGAATGCCTTCAGCTGTTGGATACCAACCAACCCTTGCTGATGAAATGGGATTTCTTCAAGAGAGAATTACATCTTTGAAGGGTCGTTCTATTACATCTCTACAAGCAGTCTACGTTCCAGCAGATGATATTACTGACCCTGCACCTCACACTGCTTTTGCTCACTTAGATGCAAGAACTGTGCTTTCAAGAACAATCGCTGACCTTGGAATTTATCCAGCAGTCGATCCTTTAGATTCATCTTCTAGAATCCTGGATCCAGGAATTGTTGGAGATGATCATTACGAAATAGCTAGAGAAGTTCAAAGAGTTCTTCAAAGATACAATGACCTACAAGATATTATTGCAATTCTTGGTATTGATGAATTGTCTGAAGAAGACAAGCAAATTGTTGGTAGAGCCAGAAGAATTCAAAGATTCCTTTCTCAGCCAATGTTTGTTGCTGAGCAATTTACTGGAATAGAGGGTAAGTTTGTCTCAATTAAAGATTCTCTGGAAGCCTTTAAAACTATATTAAGTGGAGAGCTTGATGCTGTCCCAGAACAAGCTTTTTATATGACTGGTGGACTAGACGAAGTTATGGCCAAAGCAAAAGATTTGGAAGAAAACCTATAAATGTTTGTTGAGGTAGTATCTCCTGAAGAAAGTTGTTTTACAGGTGATGCCACAATGGTTATTTCTAGAACTCCAAATGGTGAGATTGGTATTTTAGATGGCCATGAGCCAACAGTTGCAACTCTTGTCCCTGGTGGTTTAACAATCGAACATGATAGCCAGAGAACATCATTTGCCATTTCGGGTGGAATTTTACAGATAACCGGAGAGAAAGTTATTGTACTTGGCGAACTTGTTGAAAAAATTGATGGCGATCATGACAAAGCCATTGAAATTGGTCAAGAATTAGCTAAGAAGACATTTACCTCAGACGAATAATGGCAACAATTCTTGCTTTTCACGCACATCCTGATGATGAAAGCGTATCAACAGGTGTTACCTTAGCTAAATATGCAGATGAAGGTCATCGAGTTGTTGTTGTTACAGCAACTGATGGTTCAGCTGGTGAAATTCATAACTATGAAAACCCAGAAGAGTTATTTCCAAAATTGGCTGAAATGCGAAAAGAGGAACTTGAAAAAAGTTTAGATGCTCTAGGTGTAAAAGAATATGAGTGGCTTGGATATAAAGACTCTGGAATGATGGGCACAGAGGAAAACAATGATCCTGATTGTTTTTGGAGACAAGACTATTTTGGACCTGTGGGCAAGCTCGTGACAGAAATAAGAAAATATAAACCTGATGTTTTAATAACCTATGATCCATTTGGGGGATATGGGCATCCTGATCATATTCAGACACATAGAGTTGGAACAGCTGCGTTTTTTGCTGCTGGTGATGTCGACAAGTTTCCATTAAAAGATGGAGAAGAGGTATGGATTCCAGAAAGACTTTATTTTAATGCGTGGTCAAAATCTAGAATACAAGCAAGACGAACTCAAATGTATGAGGCTGGAATATTAACTGAAGACGAGTTTAATGCATTTAATCCTATCGGAAGTGATAATGAGGATATTGATGTTGAAATAGATGGAACAAAGTATATTGAACATAAAATTAATTCCATGAAAGCTCATCGAAGTCAGTTTAAAGATGATTGGTGGGGTTTCAATATACCGGTTGAATTTCAAAAAGATTTTTTAGGCTATGAAAACTACATACTTGCTTTCAATAGAGGGTCCTGGTCTTCGGAATCTGAACTTGTTTAGAGCTTAACAATTATATATTTTCTATTTACTTAACGTTTACCTTTCATTGTTAAATTGAAACTAATTAATGAGATTAATGAAAGGAAATCAATGAAAAATACTAAGACTATTGCTTTAATAGCAATTGTATCTCTTATATTTACTGCCTGCGGTGGTGGTAGTGATGATTCTCAAACAGTGAGTGATGATTCTCAAACAGTGAGTGATGATTCTCAAACAACAAGTGAAACAACAATTGCAGCTTCAACAGAAGAATCCTCATTATCCGGTTCAATTCTAATCGATGGATCTTCAACAGTTTTTCCAGTAACTCAAGCTGTTGCTGAAGAATTCACAATTTTAAATCCAAATGTTGATATATCTGTTGGCGTATCTGGAACAGGTGGAGGCTTTAAAAAATTTTGTCCAGGTGAGACTTCTATCTCAAATGCTTCAAGACCAATCAAAGACAAAGAAAAAGATTTGTGTGCAGAGAATGGAACAGAATATCTTGAAATTCAAGTTGGTTTAGATGCCTTGGCAGTTGTAGTTCCGAAATCAAATGAGTGGTTAACATGTTTAACATTTGAAGAACTTGGCCTAATTTGGGGTGCAGATAATGCTGTCTCAAATTGGAATCAAGTAAGGTCTGATTTTCCAGATGAAGAGATAAATCTATTTGGTCCTGGTACAGACTCAGGTACATTTGATTATTTTAATGAAGAGATTACAGAAGAACTTGGTGGTAGCCGATCTGATTACACTGCATCTGAAGATGATAATGTTCTTGTAAATGGTGTATCTGGTTCCCCAGGAGGTCTTGGATACTTTGGTTTAGCTTATTTTTCTGAAAATGCAGACACCCTTAATGCTGTAGAAGTAGATGGAGGCGATGGATGTGTATCACCATTAGAAGCTTTAGATGGTGCAGATTATGGTTTAGCAAGACCACTATTTATCTATGTAGCAAAATCTGCAAAAGATATTCCTGCAGTAAAAGAATTCGTTGACTTTTATTTTGAAACAATGGATATTCTTGTACAAGCTGTTGGTTACATTAATATGCCTGCAGATAAAAAAGCTTCATCCCTTACTGCTTGGACAGCTTTTAGTGGAAGCTAATTTAAATAAAAAACGTGATTTTGTGAGGGCTTTAACAGCCCTCACAAACTAAAATACAATTAATTCTAATGAAAGTATTTTTATGGACTTACTGACTCAATTATCAAAAACCTCTACTAAACCATTTGAAAAAATTGTAAGAGTTTTTATAACCATTGCTGCATTTGCGGCAATATTTATTTCAGTTGCAATAGTATTTACTTTATCAACTGAAGCAATAAATTTCTTTCAAGATCCAGAAGTTACTTTAAAAGAGTATTTTACAGCAACAAGATGGACTCCAACATTTCAAAACCCTGTGTATGGTGTTATTCCATTGATTTCGTCAACACTTTACATAGCATTTATAGCTTGTTTAATTTCATTTCCATTTGGCTTATTTTCCGCAATTTACTTATCTGAATTTGCCTCAAGGAGAACTAGAAGAGTAATTAAGCCTGTTCTTGAAGTACTAGCAGGAGTACCAACAGTTGTTTTTGGATATTTTGCACTAAATTGGATAACTCCAAATATTGTTCAGCGATTTATACCTGGGACAGAGGTTTTTAATGCTATATCTGCAGGTATTGCTGTAGGAATAATGATTATTCCTACTATTGCCTCAATTTCAGACGATGCATTAAATGCAGTCCCTAATTCTTTAAGATTTGGTTCAATGGCTTTAGGAGCAACTAAAAGAATTACGTCTTTAAAGATTATGTTTCCAGCAGCACTATCAGGAATCATAGCATCATTTATACTTGGCTTTTCTCGTGCAATCGGGGAAACGATGATTGTAACTATTGCTGGTGGTCAGTACCCTGAATTAAATTTAGATCCAAGAAGTGCAATGTATACAATAACATCTTCAATTGTGAACGTATCTCTAGGCGATACTCCTCATGGAACAACAGCATACAATGCACTTTTTGCATTAGGAATTACATTATTTGTAATGACCTTTATTTTGAATATTTTTTCCGATTACATTGCCAGAAAGTACAGAAAAGAATATGAGTGATTTAACAATAAATTCAGGAAGAAAATCAGAAAAAGCTCTTAAGGAAAGTATTTTTTTATTTTTTCTATATTTTTGTGTCATAGTTGCAATAGTTACACTGATGACACTCATTTACGATGTACTTTCTAATGGATACAATCGTTTGTTTGGAGACTATGAGATTGGCCTTATTACAAAATTGCAAATCGATAATCCAGGAGACTTTTTGACGACTTTAGATTCTAGAGACCCTCTTAAAGCAGGTATTGGTCCTGCATTTGCCGGTACTATTTGGCTGATGGTAATTGTTGTTACTGCTACATTTCCACTAGGTGCTGGCGCAGCGATTTATTTGCAGGAATTTGCACCGAAAAATAAATTAACAAGGTTTTTAGAGCTAAATTTAACAAATTTAGCTGGGGTTCCTTCAGTAATTTATGGACTTTTAGGACTAGCGGTATTTGTGCGTTTAGCTGGATTTGGAAGGTCTGTACTTTCTGGAGGCCTAACATTGACATTGTTAATCCTTCCTGTTGTTATCGTAGCCTCTAGAGAGGCACTTAAAGCTGTCCCTGACACTATTAGGCAAGGAGCAATGGCATTAGGTGCTACTAAATTTCAGGCAGTATTTGGACAGGTTGTACCTTCAGCAATACCAGGCATGGTCACAGGAATGGTTCTGGGACTATCAAGGGCAATTGGGGAAACTGCACCACTTATATTTATGGGAGCTTTGACATATGTTAACTACTTTCCAGACAATCCTTTAAGTGGATTTACTGCTATTCCTATACAAGTTTATAACTGGATTAGTTATCCTCAGGCGGAATGGTTAAATACTTCCTCAGCAGGTATTATTCTTTTATTAGGACTTTTGCTAAGTATGAATACCTTAGCATTATTTATTAGAAACAGATTTGAAAAGGATTGGTAATTGGAGGAAGAAAACATTACTTCAGTAAATGAAAAACTTACTTCTTTTGATGGAGACAAAGTATTTAGCGCTAAAGATGTTTCTGTATCTTATGGTGATTTTGTCGCAATTAAAAATGTAAATATGGACATAACTAAAAATAAAATTACAGCTTTTATTGGACCTTCAGGTTGTGGAAAAAGTACATTGATTAGAACATTTAACAGGATGAATGATCTTATATTGGGAGCAAAAGTTAATGGCACAATAACCTATCAGGGAGTAGATTTATACGACAAGATTGTTGACCCAGTTCAGGTCAGAAGAAGAATAGGAATGGTTTTTCAAAAACCTAATCCGTTCCCTAAAACAATTAAAGAGAACATCACTTACGGACTGAAAGTAAATAATATGACTGACAACATAGACGATCGAGTTGAGAAAGCACTAACTCAAGCAGCATTATGGGATGAAGTAAAGGACGATTTAGACAAAAATGCTTTAGAGTTATCTGGTGGTCAACAACAAAGATTGTGCATTGCGAGGACAATTGCAGTTGAGCCAGATACAATTTTAATGGATGAGCCTTGCTCTGCATTAGACCCTGTGGCTACAAAAAAAATAGAAGACCTCATGCAAGAACTTGTAAAAGAATTTTCGATACTTATTGTCACACACAACATGCAACAAGCCTCTAGATCTTCTGATTACTGCGCATTTTTTACAACGAAAACCTCTGATGATGGAAAAAGAAGAACTGGAGAATTAGTTGAGTTCAATGAAACAAGTGTTATGTTTACTACTCCTGATAAGGAGTTAACAGAACAATATATATCAGGCAGGTTCGGATGAGTTTACAAGAAAAGATCGAAAACCTTGAAACAGATCTACATTTAATGGGCAGGCTTGTTTTAGGTTCTCTAGTAGATGGCGTTAGGGCTTTAGAAGATAAAGATGTTAATAGAGCAATTGCAACAATAGAAAAAGACGATGAGATTGATGATGCTTACCTTAAAATTGACCAAGACTGGGTTGAGCTCATGGCCACAGAGCAACTTGTAGCAACAGACTTAAGACTTTCTACCTCTATTTTGCAGGCAAGTTTACATTTAGAGCGCCTTGGTGATTTGGCAGTTTATCTTGGAAATACAACACAAGAAATTTTCGATTCACCAGTACCAGAGACAATACATGCAACTGTAGTAGAAATGGGGGATTTAGTAATTGATATGGCTTCATCCGCAATGGAAAGTTTAAAAAATCGAGATAAAGACCTAGCTATAGCAACAGCCGAAAAAGATAATCAGGTAAATAGACTTTATAACGCAATACTTGAAGAAGCACCAAAAATAGCTGGAAATGAAGATTTGTTCAATGGATTATTTAGACTTGTCACTTGTATTCGTACATTAGAAAGAGGTGGCGATCACGCAGTTGATATTTGTGAATTAACCCACTTCTTAGTGACTGGTAAATTTAAAGAATTTTAATGTCAGGCAAAATCTTATTAGTTGAAGATGAACACAGCATTGCCGAACCCGTAATTTACAATTTAAAACAAGAAGGTTTTTCTGTCACACATGTTGATGAAGGACCCATTGCTTTAGAGATTTTTAGTGAAGAGTCTTTTGATTTAATTATTTTAGATTTAATGCTTCCACAAATTTCTGGACTTGATATTTGTAGATCTATTAGAAAAAGTTCTGATGTACCAATTATTATGGTGACTGCTAAAGACAGCGAAGCTGATAGGGTTGCTGGATTAGAATTAGGCGCTGATGATTATGTAACCAAACCTTTCTCAGTCCGTGAATTGATGAGTAGAGTTAGAGCGGTTCTTAGACGTGCGACTTCTCAAACTTCAACAAAGGAAAAGTCCCTTAAAGCAGGGAATATTGAAATTAATTTAACTAAATACGAAGCAAAAGTTGACAATAATAAAATTGATTTAACGCCAAGAGAGTTTGAGCTTTTGTACGCATTTTGCGAAAATCAAGGAAATTTAATGTCAAGAGAACAGATATTTGATGAAATATGGGGATATTCGTTTATTGGAAATACAAAAACCCTTGATGTGCACATACAAAGAATAAGAGAGAAAATTGAAGTTGATCCAAAAAAACCTAAAAGATTAATAACTGTTAGGGGAGTTGGCTATAAGTTAGTAAATGATGGATAAAAATAATCAAGATATCGACAAGCTAAAACAAGAGTTCATTGCCAATGCTTCACATGAACTCAAGACACCTGTTACTTCTATTCAATTAGCTGTAGAGACAGCTATTTCAGCATTAGAAAATTCTGAAATTGAAGATGCCAAAAGATTTATGACTCAAATTTTACAAGATAGTCAAAGAATGACACTCTTACTTTCAGATCTTTTGGACCTTTCACAACTTGAAGTCAATAATCCAGAAAAAGAACTTGTAAATTTGAAATCAATCATTGATGCTGAAATCGGATTTTTATCTGATGAAAATAAAAATCGAGTAGTTTTTGAATCTGAAGACATTGAATTTTTGATTGATCCTAATGACTTTTCGATGATAATTAGAAATCTATTGAGGAATGCTTGTAATTACTCAGAATTAGACAAGGAAATAAATGTAAATTTATTTAAAGACAAGTCGAGTATTGTTTTGAGTGTTGTTGATAAGGGTAGAGGGATTGCAACTTCAGATCATGAAAGGGTCTTTGAGAGGTTTTATAGAGTCGATAAAGGAAGGTCTAGGTCACTTGGTGGTACAGGAATTGGCTTATCTATAGTAAAACATGCTGTAGATCGTAATGGTGGATTGATAGAACTCGATAGTGTTTTAGGCTCAGGTACTACTTTTACCATTAAGTTTGAATAGAGTATTTAAAAATTTGGAAGTATTTAGTTTACGTTCCAAGTTCCAAGAGATCTTATTAACTTATCAAGTTCTCCTTCACCTTTTTGTTCAATAGATGAGTCAATTTGTTCTCTGACTTCATCATTGTAAGTATCTCTTTCAACTTTTCTAAAGATACCTACTGGTGTTGGTCCATAAGGTCCATGAGATAATCTTGATAATGAAAAAGCAATTGAAGGATTATCTTTTGTAATGTCATGAACATAAATCTCACTATCATCTATTTCAGATCTTTTGACAATGACTGCTTCTCCATCACGAATTGTTACAGCATTTTCATCTTCTGCTCCAAAGATAACTTTCTCACCATGTTTTAGATTTATACGATTTGCTATTTTTCCTTCCTTTGAAGTTAACTGCTCAAAAGCTTTGTCATTAAACACATTACAGTTTTGATAAATCTCAACATAAGCTGAACCCTCATGTTCAGATGCTGCTCGTAGTACCTCTGCTGTAAGATCTCTATCCATATCAATTGACCTTGCAACAAATGATGCCTCAGCTCCTAAGGCTAAACTCATTGGGTTTAGTGGAAGCTCTACAGAACCAAAGGGAGAAGATTTTGTTTTCTTTCCTTCTTCACTGGTAGGGGAATACTGTCCTTTGGTAAGTCCATATATTTGATTATTGAACATTAAAATCTTCATGTTTACATTTCTTCTTAATGCATGAATTAAGTGGTTTCCTCCAATAGATAGTGCGTCACCATCTCCAGATACTACCCAAACTGAAAGATCTGGGTTAGATGCACTTACTCCAGTAGCTACTGCAGGAGCACGACCATGGATAGAATGTAAACCGTATGTGTTCATGTAGTAAGGAAATCTTGCTGCACAACCAATGCCAGATACAAACACAATATTTTCTTTTCTGATACCTAATTCAGTCATAAAGTTTTGCACTGATGCAAGAATTGTATAATCACCACACCCAGGGCACCATTTAACCTCTTGGTCACTAGCAAAGTCAGTTCTTTTATACGAAAGTGGAATTTTACTCATCAGTCTTTACTTCCTCTTTTTCTGAAGTTTCTACCTCATCTGTTTGGCTTTCATTGTCAGCAAGAAGTTCTTTCTTTTCTGCAACATTTTCATCAACTTTTTCAATAATTCTCTCAGTCACTCTTTCAGTGACTCTCTCAGTAACTCTTTCAACAACAGAGTCTTGAGCTTCTCCTAAAACTTCCTCTTTTTCTTCTGTTAATGTTTCATCTGCAACAGGTTCTTCAACGACTTCTGCTACAGGCTCTTCAATAGCAGGTTTGTTACCACTCATCTCTTCAAGAACTTGTTCAACTGGTATTCCTAAAGCTTTGGCT
>CACASI010000009.1:0-38716 GCA_902535055.1 uncultured Candidatus Actinomarina sp. | reverse complement strand
ACAGCTTCTTCTACAACCTCTTCTTCTTGAGCTACAGGCTCTTCTTCTACAACCTCAGCTATTTGTTCTTCAACAACTTCTTCCTCTACAACAGGTTCTTCTTCTACCTCAGCTACTGGTTCTTCTTCTACTACAGGTTCCTCTTCTACAACTTCAGCTATTGGTTCTTCTTCTAGGACAGGTTCTTCAATCGACACTTCGCTTACAGGTACACCTTTTATATCTGCTAGTGCCTGCTCAACAGAGATACCTAGTGCTTTAGCCCGTGCTTCAGCAGATCTAAGTAATAAATATTCAGGTATATTTAAAGGTTTTTCTTCACTCATAGTTTTATTTTACTTAATTAGTTTAACCCAGGCGGGGACAATGTAATTTCATTTTTTTGTTGGATTGAACAGTTGTCAACAGTTTCACCATCACAACATTCAGCCTGATTAAGTCCAAACATTGGACAGCTGTTATTGATGCATGCTCCATGTCCATGAAGATAAACCATTTCATTTTTGCACCAAGTGCATTTCAAACTATTCATATTTTTTGAATTTATGATATGGCCAATAAAGAAATCTTAGCTTCCAGCAAGTTTCCAATTTAATTGGACCAACTGATAAAGAGTCACTTGAAGACATTTCTCTATTATCACCTAATACAAAAACTTCATCTTCTTCTAAAGTTATATTTTCAAAATCGACAACTTCACCATTTCCCCAGGGGTCATTAATTTTTTCATCATTTATATTTATCTGCCCTTCTTTAGAAGAGATTGTTTCTCCAGGTAAACCAATTATTCTTTTTACGATTTCAATATTTTTTGTTTCATATTCGTAAACTACTATGTCTCCACGTGAGGGAGAATCTGTAAATTTTGATGCTAAAACGTAGTCACCCTCATATAGTGAAGGCTCCATACTTTCTTCTTTGATTTCGTAAGTTCTATAAGTTCCATCCTTATTATTTTTGAAAATCAAATAAATAAGTACAACAAAAATGTTTCTTAAGTTAAATATCTGTCCGATGCTTTTAATCATATACTTTTTTTCTTATTAAAATTAATAGTAGATTATTAAAGGAGATTTATGAAGTTATTTAAACCAACTAGAGTTGCATATGCACACTGCGACTTGCCATGCGGAGTTTATGACCCAGCACAAGCAAGAATTAATGCAGAATCAGTTGTTAATGCATCAAAAAAGTATCAAGAATCTGATGATGCAGCATTTAAACAAAGATGTATAACAATAAAAGAAGACATGGCAGAAGAAGTGAAAAAAGACCTTTGGGTGCTTTGGACAGACTATTTTAAGCCAGAACATGTAGAAAAATTTCCAAATGTTCATGATCTTTTTTGGAATGCAACAAAAAAAGCTGGAGAGGCTAAAAAAACAGAAGATCCTGCAGTAGGTGAGGAACTTTTAGGTTTGATTAATGAAATAGATGAGGTATTTCAAGCTACAAAAAGCTAATCAAATTTTTTGAAAAGGTGTCCTATGTTTTCTAATGGGGCACCTTTTTTAATTTCATTAATTCCCCAACTATTTTGATCTTCTTTTTGAATAGCATCACTTACTATTTTGGAAGTTGTAGGCATAAATGGTGTAAACATAGTTGCACATGCATCAATGGAAGTGATTGCACAATGTAAAATTCCAGTAGCTCTTTTTTTATCTTCTTTAATTACTTTCCATGGCTCCGTCTCGTTTAAATAAGCATTAATAGAATTCACATAAGCCATTACATTTTGAAGTGAAGATTTCAGTTCTACTTTTTCAATCATTTCTCCTGTTGTTTTAAAACAGTTTTTTGCACCTTCTATAAGTTCTTCATCAATTTTTTCATATTCAAAACTTGTATCTAGATCATCAAAATTATTTATGTACTGTGAAAACACTCTTTGAACGAGGTTACCCCATGCTGCTACAAGTTCTTCATTGTTTCTTCTTATCATTTCATCCTCAGAAATCTCTGAATCATTTTGTTCCGGAAGAATACTTGCAAGTGAATATCTTAGTGAATCAGGATTCCATTCATCTAGATAATCATTAAGCGTCTTGCCCACACCTCTACTAGCAGATGCCTTTTCTCCTTTGATTAATATGTATTGGTTTGCTGGAACATTTGTAGGTAAATTTAAATCTCCATAGGCAAGCAGCATTGCCGGCCAGATTATTGCATGAAAAGGAACGTTGTCTTTGCCAACAAAATAGTATGACTCTGAATCTTTATCTAACCAAAAATCTTTCCAAGCCTCAGGGGTTCCATTGTTGATTGCCCATTCTTTTGAAGCTGACAAGTAACCTATTACAGCCTCAAACCATACATAAATCTTTTTTCCATCTCCAAGTTCATTTTCAGGAATTTCTATACCCCAATCGAGATCTCTGGTTATTGCTCTGTCCTGTAGACCATCTTCTACAAAAGATTTTGAAAAGTTTATGACATGTGGTCTCCAACCTTCTTTGGTATTTAGCCAGTCGGCAAGTTTGTCGTTCAAAGCGCTCAATTTTAAGAAATAATGTTCTGTTTCTTTAAACTCTGCTGGATTTCCATTTATTTTACTTTTTGGATTAATTAATTCTTCAGGATCTAAGGTTATTCCACAACTATCGCATTGGTCACCTCTGGCTTCAAGGTAATTACATTTTGGACATTCACCTTCAACATATCTATCGGGTAGAAACTTATTTTCTTTTGGATCAAAAGCTTGAATACTTTTATTCTTTTCAATAAATCCATTTTCTTTTATTTTTAGGAACATTTCCTGAGTGACCTCTTTATGATTATCGGTCATAGTGGTTGTGTAATTATCCCATTGAATATTTAGTTTTTCCCAGTAACCAAGAAATTCAGCATGGTATCGATTTACTATCTCAATAGGTTCGACACCCTCATCATCAGCTCTTACTGTTATAGGCGTGCCATGGACATCACTACCAGAAACCATGATTACGTTATTGCCAATCATTCTGTTATATCTTGCAAAAATGTCAGCAGGTAAATATGCTCCACCAATATGTCCAAGATGCCTAGATCCACTGGCATACGGCCAAGCTACTGAAACTAGTATATTTTTTGACATAACACTCTAAGAATAGTTTTATTTATCATAAACAATCGATATTTGAGAAACATTTAAGAAACAATTCTGTAATAATCATTTAACTTTTGAGAGGTCTCGTAATCTGAGTTCTTAATTAGGTTGTTACAAAAGGAGATTTAATAAATGGAAATAGCAACATATGTAGATAGTCTGTGGATTGTTATTGCAGGTATATTAGTCATGTTCATGCAACCTGGCTTTATGCTTGTGGAAACAGGTTTCACAAGATCTAAAAACTCAGTCAATATTGTTATGAAAAACTTTATGGACTTTTCAGTTGGTGCAGTGTCTTATTGGGCATTTGGATTTGCACTAGCTTATGGAGGAACAACTTTAGGTGGATTTCTCGCTTACGGTAATTTCTTTCTAGAAGGTGACTCAATAACATACTTCTTTCAAGTAGTTTTTGCGGCTACTGCAGCAACAATTGTTTCAGGTGCCGTCGCTGAAAGAACAAAATTTAGCGCATACTTACTTTTTCAACCATTTATCTGTGGCGTAATTTATCCAATCGTTACCCATTGGGTTTGGAGTGGTCAAGGATGGTTAGGCGATCTTGGATTTATTGACTTCGCAGGTTCTGGAGTAGTTCACATGGTTGGTGGATTTGCAGCACTCGCAGGAGTCCAAATAGTTGGACCAAGAATTGGAAAATATGATGATGATGGAAATCCTCAAGTGATTCCAGGTAGCTCAATGGTTGCCGGTGCTTTAGGTGTCTTCATATTATGGTTTGGATGGTACGGATTCAATGTTGGATCAGCACTTGCTGCAGTCGATGTTAACTTAGCAGCTATTGCAGTTACAACTACACTTTCTGCAGCTTCCGGATCAATTACCGCAATGTATACTTCCATGATTTCAGGAAAACCTAACGTAGGTATGACTTTGAATGGAGCACTTGCTGGATTGGTCGGTATAACTGCAGGTTGTGCGAACGTAAATAATTTAGGTGCAGTCTTAATCGGTTTAGTATCAGGAGTTTTGGTAGTTTATTCAATAAACTTTCTTGAAAAACGAGGATTTGATGATGCTGTAGGTGCGATTTCAGTACATGGTATATGTGGCATCTGGGGCGTTCTCGCAGTAGCTATATTCGATACAGCCGATGGCTTAGTCTACGGTGGAGGAACTACTTTATTTGGTCCTCAATTAATCGGAATCCTTGCAATTGGTGCATGGGCATATGGAACCTCATTTTTGGTATTTAAAGTAATTGATTCAACAGTTGGACTTAGAGTTACAGCTGAAGAAGAAATTGCGGGACTAGATGCTTCCGAACACGGAACATCTGCATACGGAGATTTCATCACTAAAAAGTAACAAATAAAAAGATTAAGGAAACCAGCTTATTTAGGTCCCCCCCTAAAGATTTTTAAGGCTGGTTTTCTTATTTCAAATATCTCATCTTCGTAGTAAAATTATGTTTCCATGACATTTAATTTCGAAGAAAAAGATTCCTGTGGTGTAGGTTTTATTGCATCAAGAGGGGTTCCAAGAACCCATGGGATGACCTTAAAAATACTTGAGTGCTTATCAAACCTTGATCATAGAGGAGCTAAATTTGCTGATGGTACAGGTGACGGTGCAGGTGTACTGACAGAAATTCCATTTGAACTCATCGAGGCTGAGATAACAGAACGTGGAATTGTTAGAGATGAAGATTCAAGTCTTGCTTTAATTTCTTGCTTTTTTGATCCAAAAAATGTTACAGAATCGATGGAACTCATCGATAGTAAATTAGAAGAGTTTGATATAGAACTTCTTTATTGGAGAAAAGTTCCAACAGACAAAGAAATCTTGGGAACAATGGCAAAAAAGTCGAAGCCTGGAATTTATCAAGCAATAATTTGTTCAAGAAAGGAATATAAGTATAAATTTGAAAAATACCTTTATCTTTTCAGAAAGTCGCTTGAAACCGATTTAGCTAAAAACGAATTTCTAAATATTCACATAAATTCTTGTTCAAGTAAAACAGTGGTATACAAAGGATTATTTACAGCTACTCAAACCGCTGATTTTTACTGGGACCTAAGAAATCCTTTATACAAGACAAGGTATGGTATTTTTCATCAAAGATTTTCAACTAACACAACTTCTACTTGGGATAAAGCACAACCCTTAAGAATGCTCGCCCACAATGGAGAAATTAATACTATTAGAGCAAATTATTCTTGGATGAAGGCTAGGGAAGTAGATGCATCTTCAAATTTATGGAAAGAAGATATAGACACTCTTAAACCTTTCATAGATGAAAGTCTTTCAGATTCAGGACAACTTGATAATGCAATTGAATTGCTAGTCCAATCTGGAAGAAAGCTTGCTCATGCACAAGAAATGCTTATTCCTTCAGCCTGGGAAAACAATCCAAGATTTACAAAAGATCAACAATCCTACTATCAGTATCATGCTTTTTTGACAGAACCATGGGATGGTCCAGCAGCAATTGTAGCTACTGACGGCAAGGATATAATTGCAGGTCTTGATAGAAGCGGTTTGAGACCTCTGCGTTGGATGATCTCAGATCGATATATCTTAGCTGCATCTGAAGTGGGTATATGTCCATCAGTTGAAGCAGGTGCATATAAAACCGCCCAACTCGAACCCGGACAAACCATTAGATACAGAATTAAAAATGATGAATTGCTGGACGAACAAGAAGTTATTGAAAAACTATCTGAAAAAAACCCGTATAAAGAGTGGGTTAAAAATAAACCATTGGTTGCCGATACAGAATTTAGTGACAAGCCAGATGATATTAAAATAGATTTATTTTCAGAATATTTTCAATACACTCCAGAAGAAGAAAGACTTATTTTACTTCCTATGATTAAAGGAGATATCCCGACAGGATCGATGGGCAATGACTCTCCATTAGCAGTACTTAGCAAGAATAAACCACGACTTAGCCGTTATTTTCATCAAATGTTTGCTCAGGTGACAAACCCTCCAATTGACCCAATAAGAGAGAGATTTGTTATGTCTACCAAAACTTATTTAGGAAAAAGAGGCTCAATCCTAAAAGAAACATCTCAACAAGCAAATCTAATTACTCTTGAATCACCAATTTTAAGTAAAGGTACGTATGATTTATTAGTATCTAAAGAATTTTCAAAAGATAGATCTAAAGTTTTTGATGTAAGTTTCAATAAAGCAGATAAAAATCTTGAACAATTTATTGAAGAATTATGTGATGAAGTATACAAAGCTGTCATTAACAAAAAATCATTAATTATTTTGAGTGATAGAGAAGTAGTCAAGGGCAATACGATTGCACCTTCACTTCTTGTACTTGGAAGAGTTCATCAACACCTTATTAACAAGGGTGTACGATTAAAAGCTTCTTTAATTATTGTTTCTGGTGAGATACGAGATGCTCATGATCTTGCGTGTCATATTGCTTATGGTGCATCTGCTATCTGGCCATATCTTGCACTTGAAAAAGCAAGACAACTATCAATAGAAAATGAGGAATTAAATATTTCACCATCACAAGCTCAAGAAAATTATCGTGAAGCTTTAAACAAAGGTCTTTTAAAGATAATGTCCAAGATGGGAATATGTACAGTTTCTTCCTACAGAGGGTCTGAAATATACGAGATAATAGGGCTTGATAAAGAAATTACAGACAGTGCTTTTTCAAATTCTTTTACAAGAACTGAGGGTTTGGGGTACAAACAAATAGAAGATAATTTATTAGTTTTTGATAGTGATGAACCTTTTGATTTAGAAATAGGAGGCTTTTACAAGCATAAAAAAGGAAGTGAGCCACACGTTACATCACCGGTAACAGTGCTCAAGCTACAAAAGGCTGTTCGTTCAGGTGATAGAGATGAGTGGAATAAGTATCTTGCATCCCTTGAAGAAAGAGACAATGTCCAGATAAGAGATTTATTCACACTTCCAGATAACAATAAAATTATTACTTCCAACGATAAAGATATTCCTCTCGAAGACATATATAAAAAATTCACGGTTAGCTCAATGTCTTTAGGAGCATTATCTGAAGAAGCTCATCAAGCTTTGGCTATTGCAATGAATCGTATTGGTGCAAAATCTGGATCAGGCGAGGGTGGAGAAGATCCTGAAAGATATGGAACAGAAAAAAATTCTAAAATTAAACAAATTGCCTCTGGAAGGTTTGGTGTAACTCCAGACTATTTGGCCTCTGCTGAAGAGTTTCAAATTAAAATGGCTCAAGGTTCAAAACCTGGAGAAGGTGGACAACTTCCTGGATTTAAAGTTGATACACATATTGCAAAATTAAGACATACTGTTGAGGGTATTACATTGATATCACCTCCACCTCATCATGATATTTATTCCATAGAAGACCTTGCTCAACTAATTTACGATTTAAAGACATTTAATCCAGATAACCCCGTGAATGTAAAACTTGTTTCTGAACCAGGTGTTGGAGTCATTGCTGTTGGCGTTGCCAAAGCTGGGGCAGACGTAATTACGATTGCAGGCAGTGATGGAGGCACAGGAGCTAGTCCATGGACAAGTATTAAACATGCCGGATCCCCATGGGAGCTTGGATTGAGTGAAACTCATCAAGCACTAGTAGAGAACAATATGAGGGATAAAGTTCTTCTAGAAGTTGATGGGGGATTAAGATCACCTAAAGATGTAATCATCGCAACTCTATTAGGTGCTGATAGATATGGATTTGGTACCCTTCCACTCTTAGCATTGGGATGCAAAATGGTTCGCCAATGTCACGAGAACACATGTCCAGTTGGAATAGCTACCCAAGATGAGAATCTAAGAGCAAAATTTGTTGGGGCACCAGAGCAGGTTATGCAACTGTTTAAATTTATAGCTGAAGATATTAAGTCATATTTGGATATTTTTAATGTTTCTTCTCTTAATGACCTCATTGGCCATGCTGATTTACTAGGTTTGAAAGTCATGGATAACAACCTTCCAAAAAGCCTTCATAAGCTTCTAAGAAATGCTGTTTCAGACAAAAAAAATCCAGGCTTTATCAGACACGATGAAGGAAGGTTATCTAGACGACTAACTTCTGAGATTATGAAAGGACTTAAATCTCAAGAGTCAACTATTATTCAGTATCCAATTTCAAATGAAGACAGAAGTATAGGTGCAAGAATTTCAGGTGAAGTATCGATGCAAAATCTAGGTAAGGAACTTAAAACCAATCCAACGTACATAAGTCTATCGGGTGCTGCTGGACAAAGTTTTGGTGCATTTATTCGAGACGGCATAAATCTAAAACTTATTGGAAGCGCAAATGATTATGTAGGAAAAGGAATGGGTGGAGGAAGCATAACCATAATTCCTCAAGGTACGAAAAATAAAGGTGCGTATCATGCAGCTGGGAATGCCTTGTTGTATGGAGCTACTGGTGGACAACTCTATATTTCAGGAAGAGTTGGTCAAAGATTTGGTGTAAGGAACAGTGGAGGAATAGCGGTAGTTGAAGGTTGTAGTGCCCATGCTGCAGAATATATGACAGGAGGTACTTTAATCATCCTTGGCAGTATCGGATTTAACTTTGGTGCTGGCATGACTGGTGGAAAGGTTACTGTTCTAAAAACACAAAAAAACTTTACACAATATATTTCAAAATCTGCTCCTGAATATCGAGACATGAACGATATTGATACGCTTGAGTTGAGAGCATTTTTAAACAAACACATTGAACAAACTGACTCCGAGTTAGCAAAAGATATCTTGAAAAAAGAAAAAGATTGGTCAAAAATGTTTGCAGTATTTGGTGGAATTGCCAACGTTACTGAGCAGGACATAAACAGAGCCCAAGAGACAATAGAAGCACTAGATTAAAATACTATTTCTTTATACCAAATAAAGTTATACCATTAGGTAATGAGTTCAAAAACATCACTTAAAAACAGTGTTATTGATTGGTCTTCAACTATTGACATGATTGATAATGTCAGAATTGATGAATTAGGGGTAAAAGAACGAACATCTTCACTCGCAACTAGGAGTATAAAAAGAGATTCTAAGCTAGAAGGTCTTATGAAGATTGTTAGCATGTGTGATCTTACAACATTAGAAGGCGAGGATACTGAAGGTAAAATTGCCCAAATGTCATCAAAAGCAATGACACCTGATCCTAGTGATGCTGATGTTCCAAATGCAGCTGCTGTTTGTGTGTATCCCTCTTTAGTTTCAACAGCAAAAAACATAGTTAGAGATTCAAATGTTAAAGTAGCATCTGTATCGTCCTACTTTCCGAGTGGACAGGCACCATTGGAATCTAAAATTGTTGATACTCAGTTCGCAATTAATGAAGGAGCTGATGAGATTGATATTGTTATTAATCGAAAAGCTTTTTTTGAAGGTGATTTTAGAAAAGTTTATGATGAAATTGTTTCTTTAAAAGAGATTTGTGGAGATATTCATTTAAAAACGATATTAGAAGTTGGGGAACTAGAAACTTATGAAAACATTAAAAAAGCAAGTCTTATTGCATTAAGTGCTGGCTCAGACTTTATAAAAACCTCAACAGGAAAAATATCTAGTGGAGCATCAAGAGAAGCATGTCTAGTTATGGCCAGGGCAGTCAGAGAATTTGCTGATAGTGGTTATGGAGTCAAGGGTATAAAGGTTGCTGGAGGAATTAGGGACTCTAAAGATGCGATTCGCTATCTTGTAATTATCAATGAAGAATTAGGAGCTGAGTGGTTAACTCCAGAATATTTTAGATTTGGAGCATCGAGTCTATTAGATGATGTATTAAAACAAATAAAAAAATTAAAAACGAATTCATATCAATCAAGTTATTATTTTCCAAGGGGCTAGTTTATGAATAATTGGGAATACTCAGAATCAATTGAATCAGAAAAAATTGTCAATATTGAAAAAAAATATGGAAATTTCATAGACGGAAAATTTGTCACTCCAAAATCAAAACAATATATCGATACTATCTCTCCTTCAACTGAGAAAATTTTATCTTCTATTTCAATTGGAAATCAACAAGATGTTGATTACGCAGTAGCCTCAGCAAAAGAAGGGTTGAAAAAGTGGAGTAAAACTAGTCCTTCAGAAAGAGCAAAATATTTATTCAAACTTGCCAGATTGATTCAAGAAAGATCAAGAGAATTTGCTGTACTGGAAAGCTTAGATGGAGGTAAGCCAATAAAAGAATCAAGAGACTTTGATCTTCCACAAGTTGCTCAAAACTTTTTTTACTATGCTGGATGGGCTGACAAGCTTGATATTGCCTGGGGTAACGAGCAATACAAACCTTATGGAGTTGTGGGACAAATTATCCCTTGGAACTTCCCACTTTTGATGTTGTCATGGAAAGTAGCTCCAGCTTTAGCAACTGGTAATACAGTTGTTTTAAAGCCAGCTGAGACAACACCTCTTACTGCTTTATTGTTTGCTGAATTATGCGAAGAAGTAGGTCTTCCAGATGGGGTATTTAATTTAGTAACTGGTGATGGGTCTACAGGATCACATCTTGTAAACCATAAAGATATTAAAAAAATTGCTTTTACTGGCTCTACTGGCGTAGGTAAATATATCCAAAAATCTTTGGCTGGTAGAGACGTTGGTTTGACTTTGGAGCTTGGCGGAAAAGCAGCAAATATCGTTTATAGTGATGCAGCTTTAGATGAAGCAGTCGAGGGAGTTGTTAACGGTATATTTTTTAATCAAGGACATGTTTGTTGTGCAGGAAGTAGATTACTTGTTCAAGAGGATATTGAAGAAAAATTTATTAAAAAACTAGAAAAGAGAATGCAGACATTAAATGTTGGCAATCCATTAGATAAAAATACTGATGTAGGTGCTATAAATTCAAAAGATCAATTAGATAAGATTGAAAAATTGGTAAATGAAGGTGTTGCAGATGGTGGAGATTTATTCCAAATTGAATGTGAACTTCCTAAAAATGGATTTTGGTTTAAGCCAAGTTTATTTACAAGCGTTCAAGCAAATTATAAAATCGCAACTGAAGAGATATTTGGACCTGTTCTTACTACTTTAACTTTTAGAACTCCGGAAGAAGCTGTTGAGATTGCTAACAATACTGAGTATGGTCTTTCTGCAGGTATCTGGACCGAAAAAGGTTCAAAAATATTATGGACCGCCGATAGGCTCGAAGCAGGAGTAATTTGGGCAAATACATTCAATAAATTTGATCCAGCATCGCCTTTTGGTGGCTACAAAGAATCAGGCTTTGGTAGAGAAGGAGGAAGACATGGTCTTCTTTCATACTTAAAGGTGTCATCATGACAGAAATAAAAAAAACGTATAAAAATTATGTTCATGGTAAATTCGTTAGATCTGAATCTGGAAAAGTTTATTCAGTTGATCTAAAAGAGGAAAAATATGAGATTCCTTTAACTTCAAAAAAAGATTTAAGGGATGCGGTTACATCTTCTAAAGAAGGATTTAAAAATTGGAACCAATTAACAATGTACAATAGGTCTCAAATTCTCTACAGATTATCAGAAATGATTGAGGGAAATAAAGAAAGTTATATTTCTTTATTACAAGATCATGGATTATCTAAACTGGATTCAAAAAATGATATCAATCGTGCAATAGATACAATCGTTTGGTACGCAGGTCTTGTTGATAAATGGGAACAATTAACTGGTAATCTGAATCCTGTAGCTGGTGAATATTTCAACATTTCTCATCAGGAAGCTATTGGCGTTACATTTACACTAAGTCCAAATTCAATGTCACTTAATGAATTAGTAAAATCAATTCTACCTGCATTGACTGTTGGTTGCTCTGTTATCAATTTTTCAGACAAAAATGCTGTCATTGCATTGAAGTTATCTGAGGACGTTAACAATTCTGACTTTCCATCAGGCAGCCTCAATCTTTTATCAGGTAAATTTGAAAATATTATTGAAGACGTTGGGGGTCATGTCGAGATTAAGCATGCAGCAATTTATGAGGATATTTCAAAAAAATCAAAAGAGGTTCTCGGTCAAAAAGGATCGGAATCTGTCAAAAGGATTTCTATACTACCTTCAACGAGTGGGTTAAGCTCAATCATTCCTTTTATTGAAACAAAAACAGTTTGGCACCCCAAAGGTAAATAAACTGTCTTACCCTCAATGTACTATTTTATTATTACTCATTAACCCTGTTTAAGCTGTCTTGCCTGTCAAGACAGCTTATTCATATAAGTTGTTATTATTACAGGATGATTGAAGAGAACCTCGAAGATACCCTAGAAAATGAAGGAATGCCGGTACCAAATGTATGGGTTGAGCTTGAAGGTGAGTTTTTAGATTTTGATAAAGATAATGCAACATTGAAATGTAAATTTCCCGTTCGTGAAAGATACTTCAATCCTTTACCAACAACACTTGGAGGAATTATTGATTCTTGGATAGATATTACGATGGGTCCTCTAACTGTTTTACTTGGTCAGAAAGCAGTTAATAAGAATTTCTCAATAAAATATTTAAAACCTGTTGGACCATCTGTGGAATATGTTACTGCAGTCGCATGGAGAGAGAGTATTGATGGTCGAAATAGTCTATATAAGGGAGAACTTTATTTAGATAATGGTGACCTTGCTGCTGTTGCTGAATCAGAATTTGTAGAAATAAGAAAATCTTAGGTTCTCGAATACAAAAAAGCAGAAGATAATATTACACCCATTCCTACAAACTGAATTGAGTTAGTTATCTCATTTAAAAACTGATAACCAAAGAAAATAGAAAAAATTGGAATCATATATACAATAAATGAACTAGATATTCTGCCAACACTCTCTAATAATTTATAATATGTCAAAAACGCAATTCCAGTTCCCCCAATTCCCAATATGAGCATCGGGATCAAAGAAACTTCAACAGTTGGTAACTTAAATGATGCAGTCGATCCGAGCATTATAAGTGAGAGGAGTAGCGCGTATCTTATTACAATTTTTATAACAATTAATGAGTCATATTTTTTTATTAATGGCTCAACCATATTTACGGCAATTCCATATGATATTGATGCAATCAATGCGTAAAGAAAACCAATATCAAAAGATATATCACTAACGCCTTCGCTTAATGAAATTAGCCCCACCCCAATAAAACCAGTAAATATATATAAAATTTGAATTTTTGTTACTTTTAATTTGTAAAACACAACCGCAATAAAAGCAACAAAAATTGGAGTTGAACCATTAATTAATCCAGCTAATGAAGAAGTTATGGTTTGTTCAGCAATGCCAAACATATAAAAAGGAAGAGCCATCCAAAAAAATGAAATTATAAAAATTTTTACATGGTCTGTTTTTACGATATTTTCTTTGGCCCTAACAAATATATTTATGAATAAAGCTCCAATTAAAATTCTGTAGATAGCTATATCTGATGGATTAAGTTCTTCTAGTGAATACTTAATCATTAAAAATGATGATCCCCAAATTGAAGATGTCACAAAAGCTAATAAGAAATTTTTAAAACTCACAAGCTTTGAAGCTTAACATAGATTCCTTATTAGTTTGGAGCCACCCCCAACAGGGTAGTTGAATAGTGTCAGTGGTTCAGACTTACACAAAAGCGGCTCCAATGTAAGTTTAGATGATAGATATTTTAGATTATTTGATCAGTGACAATTTCTATATTATTTGAAAACTTTTTTAGAGAATTAACTGGTAAATTATTATCAGCATTCACAGATCTAAGAATATCGTTCTTATTTTTTCCAGTTGCCAAAATAAAAATATTATCTATTTTTCCAAGCAATTTAAACGTCGCAGTCACTCTCCATTTTGTTTTTATGTTTACTTCATTAGCTACATACAGCGATTCTTTTTCCATTGTTGCTGCTGAATTTGGAAATAAGGAAGCAATGTGACCATCTTGACCTAATCCCAGAATTGCAACATTGAAATTACTGATCTTGTCTTTAATTTTTTTTTCATAAATTTCTGCATCCAATTGTGGGGTATCACCACCGAAGTCAAACTTTAAAACTTCTGCCTGCGTTGGTTCAAAGTAGGTATTTATTAAATTCTGGTTTGATAATTCATCTCTAGTTTCTACCCACCTGTCATCGACCGTCCAAATAATAGTTTGGGATAAGTTATTAAAAGTTTCTGACATTATTGAATATGCAAATCGTGGTGTTTCGCCGCCGGACAATCCAAGAGAAAATGCTCCCTCTGAATTTTCAATTAGTTCTTTAATTTGATTTACAACATAGATTGAAGCATTTTCATGATTATCTTCTGAATGAATATTTATATCTCGAGCCATAAAAAAATTGTTACACTTTAAACTTCAAGTAATATCAATGATAGTGGAAAAACAAATATCAATAGAAGGTAACCATAAATTAAGTGGTGAAATAACAGTAAAAGGTGCAAAAAATGCTGTTTTAAAAGAAATGATTCTTCCAATTCTTTGCGAGGGTGATTATGTCCTTAATAATGTTCCTTTGATTGCTGATGTTTCTTACATGCAGGAAGTTTTAAATGTACTTGGTATTAAATCAAAATTTGTAGATAATAACTTATCAATTTCTTCCCCATCACAAATTGGAATAGAAGCTCCATATGAAATAGTTCAAAAAATGAGGGCATCAATAATTATTCTTGGTCCACTATTAGCTAGACAAGGGGAGGCAAGAATTGCTTTTCCAGGAGGAGATCAACTAGGACCTAGACCTGTCCAAATGCATTTAGATGCTTTAGAAAAAATGGGAGCAAGGTTTGAATTAAATCATGGAGTTTTAATTGGAACTTCAGATGGGCTTAAAGGAGTTGAGGTAAATCTTCCATACGCTTCAGTAGGAGCCACAGAGAACACCTTGTTGGCTGCAGTATTAGCAGAAGGAAAGACAGTAATTGAAAATGCGGCTAGGGAACCAGAGATTGTTGATATTGTAAATATGTTGACAAAAATGGGTGCAAATATTTCTGGTGCAGGCACAAGTGAAATAATAATTGAAGGCGTTGAGAGATTAAAACCAACAAACCATGAAGTCATAGGTGACAGAGTAGCCGCAGGCACATTTCTCGCAGCAATTTTTTCTACTAGGGGCTATGGAAAAGTAATAGGTATAAATCCCGAACATTTGCCGATGGAGATAAAAAAGTTAAAAGAGATGGGAGCAATTATAGATCTTAAAGAAAATTCTATTTCAATTGAATATGATGAAGGCATAAATTCTATCGAACTTGCAACTTTGCCATTTCCTGGTGTAGCTACAGATCTACAACCTATTTTTGGTTCTGCTTTACTTCAAGCTGAAGGTACATCAATATTGACCGAAAATGTTTATGATCAAAGATTTCAATGGATACCAGAAGTTCAGAGAATGGGTGCGAATATACAAACTGGATGGCAACATGCGATGATAAAGGGAGTAAGGAATCTCTCTGGAGCCCCAGTTCAAGCTACTGACATTAGAACAGGAGCAAGCCTAATTATTGCTGCTTTACAAGCAGATGGCATATCTTCTATAAGTGGAGTAGATCATATAAACAGGGGTTATGAGAATATCGTTGATTCTTTCAGTTTATTAGGATCAACAATCGAATATAATAATAATCATGAGTGATCAAGGTATCAATTTTCCATCATTTAAAGAAAGACCCGAAAAGGTTGATATTGACATGGATATTTTGAATGACACTATTGAATATATAAGACCCGCAGTTCAAGCAGATGGTGGTGATATTAAATTATCTTCAGTAGAAGATGGTGTTGTCAATATTGAAATGTTGGGTGCATGTCAGGGATGCCCTTTATCAATTGCAACATTAAAAAGTGGTATCGAAAGAATTTTAATGGATAAAGTACCTGGTGTTGAACAGGTAATAGCTACTTAAATTTTTTATTTTACGGTATATCTACTATAAAAATTTAAACCAATCAATCTATTTTCTGCAACTAGAGGTTCTATTTCATACTCAATTTCATTAAAAACTAGAATTCCTCCATAATCATTAGGATCAAGAATTTCATCATATAAGCCGAGCCCAGCAAGTATTTCTTCTCTCCCGTCTTTATCAGCAGTATCATCTGATATTGCAATGATTAGCAACAGAAATAATTTTGTTTGTTGAGTTGTAGCTTGATCATTTGTTGTTGGAGCAAAGAACTTAACAGTTCTTACTATCTCATTTTCAACATCTAAATTTAAAATAAATACATTATCACCTACAGAGGCATCACCCCATTTGTATACAAGTTCCTCTTTATCAAAGGTTGACCATTTAACCTCATCAGGATCAATTGAAAAAAACAATATTGTATCTTCATCATTAGAAATAGAATTTACAATACTATTCCATGTAGAAACAAAAGTCTCTGGTGACTTACCCAATGCTGAGGACCAAGGCTCAAGAGTAGACTCAATTGTTGTTTGTACATTATCATTTTCTTCATTTTCAATCGATGTAACTTCATCTGAAGTACATGACAAAAACACAATTAAAAAAATGATTAATTTTTGTAACTTCATTTCTCAATAATTTCCTTTAAATTTTTCAAGTTTTTTTTCCAAATAAATTCAATAATTGGCTTTCCGAAAATTTCACCGATTGGTCCAGCAAGATAATATGGAAATTTAAGTGTTTCAACCCATTTGAATTTTGTAATGTTTTCTGATATTACTTCAAATTGCATTTCACCCTTGCCTGTAACTATACCGATATGATCAACCCCAATTGATTTTTTTTCTTCCCATTTGGTAAATATCATATAATCATAAAGTTTAATTGGGCCAATTTTTGTTAACACTTTAATTTCAGTTCCTACACCTGATTTAGTAGTGCTCTGAAAGTTTATTTCCTCAGCATCATTCATCCAATTTGAGTGATTTTCTATAAGTGAAACTTCACTCCATACATCATCTATTGAGGCATTTATATTGGTCTCTACTGCTATTGTTTTACTCATTGTGTGTTTTACAATAATAGTTCCTCACTAAAATAATTGAGTATGAAAAATAAAGACTATTTATATTTAGACCACGCAGCATCAACTCCGATGCGTAAATCTGCTATCACAGAATATGTAAATGCAGAAAGCTTTGGGTTCGCAAATTCTTCAGGTGGTCACAAACTATCTAGAGACTCTAAAAATTTGTTAGAAGATTCTAGAGAAAAGATTGCTTCACTACTTGAAGTTGCTCCTGGAGAAATAATTTTCACAAGTGGAGGAACAGAAGCTGACAACTGGACAATAAAGTCATTATTTGGAGCCACTATATCTGATGAAAATCTCGTAACTTCAAATATTGAACATGAAGCTGTTCTTGCATCTGCAGAATGGGTTTCTTCACTCGGTCATGATGTAAATTATGCAAAAGCAAATAAAAAAGGCATAGTAGAAGAAGATGAATTTCTAAGCCATGTAAATGAGAAAACAATTGTTGCATCGTTGATGTGGGGAAATAATGAAACTGGAGTAATTCAACCAATAAAAAAATTATCTAAATCTATAAAGTCACTAAATTCAACAACTCTATTTCATTCAGATGTTGTTCAAGGAATTATCTCTGAAAATATTAATTTTCATAATTCTGGTATTGAAAGCGCCGCAATATCTGCTCATAAAATTGGTGGACCTAAAGGTGTTGGAGCAATGTTCATTAATAGTAAATATAAATTACCAAGTTTTTTACACGGTGGTAAACAAGAGCTAGAAAGAAGGGCTGGTACAGTCGATGTTCCAGGCATAGCTTCTTTTGCAGCAGCACTGGAGGAACAACAAAATAATTTTGATGATGAAGTAGGAATGATGAAAGAAGAAAGAGATATCTTTGAAAATAAATTAAAAAACTCATTAGAAGTTGTTATTGTTGGAGACTCCATTGACAGGCTTCCCCATATAAGCAATATTCAATTTGCTGACATTAACTCTGAAGTACTCTTGATAGAACTTGATTTAAATGGGCTTGGTGTATCGAGAGGATCTGCTTGTGCAAGTGGTGCTCAGAAACCATCTCATGTTCTTAAGGCGATGAATGTAGATGAAAAATTTATAAACAATCATTTAAGATTCAGCTTTGGTTGGTCAAATCAAAAAGGTGACGGCTCCAAGGCAGCAGATATTGTTATCAAAGCAGTTCAAGGTATGAAATGAGAATTTTAGTAGCAATGAGCGGCGGTGTTGATTCATCTGTTGTAGCTGCACTTTTAAAAGAACAAGGTCATGAAGTCATTGGAGTAACTATGAAACTTTGGGAGGGACCTGAAGGAGAAATGCCTGAAACAGGGTGCTGTACCGCATCTGATAGCGAAGATGCAAGAAAAGTTGCCTCAAAGCTAGATATTCCATATTATGTATTGGACTATACAGAATCTTTTTCTAAAAATGTTGTAGATAATTTTATTGATATGTATGCACAGGGCCTTACACCAAATCCATGTGTTGAATGCAATAGATCTGTAAAGTTTGACCATTTTTTAAATCAAGCCAAAAAGCTTAACTGTGAAAAAGTAGCAACAGGGCACTATGCAAAAATAATTAAAAATGAAAATTTTTATGAATTACATAAAGCGGATTATCTTGATAAGGACCAGTCTTATGTATTGCACATGCTTAAGTCCAAAGATCTAGAAAATATATTATTTCCATTAGGTGAAATTACTAAGCCAGAAGTTAGACAAATTGCTGCGCGTCTTGGTCTGAAAACGGCATTTAAAAAAGATAGTCAAGATATATGTTTTGTTGGGAAGAAAGATTACAGATCATTTGTAGAAAAAAGAATAGACTTAACTTCTGCAGGTGAAATTTTTGATGTCAATGGAACTAAAGTTGGCAATCACAATGGAATTCATGAATTTACAGTTGGTCAAAGAAAAGGCCTCCCTGGAGGGCAAGCTACACCCAGATATGTAACAAAAATAAACGTACAAAATAAAAATGTAATAATTGGTGAGCAAAAAGACCTCTTAGTTGAATCCTTTATCATTGAAGACGTTTCGATCGTTAAAGATATTGAATATCATAATTTGAGTGTGCAGACAAGATATAACTCAGAAGACCTAAAGTGCAAAATTAACAAAATATCTGACAATGAATTGTTAGTTGAACTTCTAGAGCCAGCTTCAAGCATCGCACCAGGACAGTTTGGTGTTCTATTTAGTGGTACCAAGGTTATAGGTGGAGGAAGAATAAGTTCTAAATTAATGGAGTCTGCTTGATGAATCTTAAAGAGGTAAAAACGCTAATAGATCAATTGTCTAAAGCTGAGCATGCTTATTATGTTTTAAATAATCCAATAATGTCAGATGGTGAATACGACAAATTATTTAATTCACTAAAAAAAATTGAAGAAGATAATCCAGAATTACTTATGGAGGACTCACCAACCCAAAGGGTAACGGAAACTCCAAGTGATGCCTTTGAATCAGTTGAGCATCAAGGAAGAATGTATAGCTTAGATAATATAGAAAATAGCAAAGAGCTAGAAAAGTGGTTTGAGCGATTAGAAAAAATAACGGATTCATCAATATTCCCAGTTACGATAGAACCAAAAATTGATGGTCTAGCTATTTCTCTGATTTATGTAGATGGCCTTCTAAAAAGGGGGCTTACAAGAGGGGATGGAGTTGTTGGTGAAGATGTTACCCACAATGTCAAAACAATTAGAAATATTCCATTAAGACTCAAAGAAAATGTAAAAGGAACAGTTGAAATTAGAGGTGAAGTTTACATGCCTACAGATAGTTTTAATAATCTAAATAAACAAAGAAAAGAGGATTCTGCAACTTTAGATTTACTTAAAGAAAAAAATAAAGCTGATTTATCAGAGGATGAAAAAAATAATTTACAAAGAATCAGAAAAGAAGGCACTAATATTTTTATAAATTCAAGGAATGCAGCTGCTGGATCATTACGTCAGAAAGATGCTTCAATTACTTCAACAAGGGACTTAAGACTTCTTGCCTATCAATTAATTTATCATGATAAAGAGGTTCAAAATCAATTCCATTCAAAAAATAATGACTTTATGGGAGAACTTGGATTTGAAACAAATAAAATTAAAATCTCCAAATCTCAAAAAGAAATTGAGAAAAATATAGATGTTATAAAAGATTCAAGAAATAAATATCTATATCAAATAGATGGGGCTGTTTTAAAAGTAGATTCTTTACAAACTCAAGACGAATTAGGATTTACTTCAAAATCTCCAAGATGGGCTGTAGCCTTTAAGTTTCCTTCTGAAGAACAAACTACGGTATTAAGAGACATAAAATTACAAACTGGCAGGACAGGGGCTATTACCCCAGTAGCAGTATTAGAACCAGTGATAGTGGGAGGGGCAAGGGTTTCATCAGCCACACTCCATAATCCAGATGAAATAAAAAGAAAAGATTTACGAATAAATGATCATGTAATTGTAAGAAGAGCGGGTGATGTTATTCCAGAAGTTGTTGCTCCTATAAAAGAAAGAAGAGATGGAAATCAGGATATGTGGGAATTACCTAAAGAATGCCCCTGTGGAGAGTCGAGTATTGAATTCTTTGAAGATGAAAAAGTTCCACGATGCAAAAAAAAATTATCTTGCAATATAGCTCAAAAAGAATGCATTATTTTTTTTGGTTCTAAATCTGGTCTTGATATCGATGGGCTTGGTAAGGAAACGGTAGATACTTTATTAGAAAAAAAACTTATAAAAGGTATTGGAGACCTTTACAAACTAGAATTTAATGATTTAATTGATTTGCCATTATGGGAAGAGAAAAAAACAACAAACTTACTTTCTGCGATAAAAAAATCAGTTGAAACCTCTCCAGAAAGTCTACTTACTGCCTTAGGGATAAGATTTGTTGGTAAAAGAACTGCTCAGACATTAATAAAAAACTTCAATTCAATCGATGGTATTTTGGATGCCGAGAAAGACAAAATAGAGAATATACATGGTATTTCAAAAAGTGTTTCAGAGTCTATTTTTGAGTGGAAATCAAACAAAAACAATATTGATCTTATAGAGACATTAAAAGAGAGTGGATTTAAATTTGATAAAAAAAATACATCATCCAAAAGTTTTCTTGCTGGTAATACCTTTGTAATTACAGGAACGCTTCAGACATATACAAGACAAGAAATTGTGGATTTAATTGAAAATTTAGGGGGGACTGTAACTACCGCAGTTTCAAAAAATACAAATTACTTAGTATATGGTTCTAATCCTGGTTCAAAATATGATAAAGCAAATTTATTAAATATAGATTTGTTAGATGAAGTGAATTTTAAAGATTTAATTAGTAAGTATAAAAAATCCAACTAAATTCTCCCACATCCGGAAGCCCAGTTACTTTTGACCATTGTATTGTTACAGTATGTTTTCCTGCTATCCAAGATTCAAAAGATTTGTTTGGCCCTGGACGCCATGTAAACATCCCAATAGCATCTTGAAACAGTATCTCTGACTCGGGAATTATATAATTATCTACTATTAATGTAATTTCATAACCTACTGGTAAATCAACTCTAATGCTTGACTGTTGTGGTACTTGATCATTTGGTAATGGGTAAATTTCTTCAACGACTTCAGGTAATTCAACAACTTCCGAGTTATTGATTGAAAAAGTAACTCCGTAATAAATAACAAAAATTAACAACCCTGTTAATAAAAGAATAATAAATCTGTAAGTGTTCTTATTCATACATTAAAATACTATCTAATAACTAAAAAGAGACCAATATGAATATCGAAAAATTTGAAAATAGAGTTGAAAATATAGACCTAGACAATATTACACAAGATGATGTTGATCTGATTAATGAAATAATTCAGAAATTAGATAATGGTGAAATAAGAGTTGTTGAAAAAATTGATAATGAGTGGGTAGTTAATGAATGGGTTAAGAAATCAATTTCTTTTTACTTTTCCATCCAGAACTTAAAAGTAATCGAGTCTGGTGATGTAATCTACTTTGATAAACTCGAGCCCAAAAAAAATTATGAAAGTTTAAAAATTAGAGTCGTTCCTCCTGGGATTGTAAGATATGGAGCATTCTGTGAGCCCGGTGTTGTAGTCATGCCAGGTTTTGTAAATATAGGTGCTTATGTCAGTTCAGGAACAATGGTCGATACGTGGGCAACAGTTGGGTCGTGTGCTTATATAGGAAAAAATGTTCATTTATCAGGTGGTGTGGGTATTGGTGGTGTACTAGAACCTCCGTCAGCTATGCCAGTAATAATTGAGGACGGAGCATTCATAGGTTCAAGAGCAATTATTGTTGAAGGGGTCAGAATTGGAAAAGGTGCTGTAATCGGTGCTAATGTCACTATCACATCTTCAACACCAATTATTGATGTATCGGGTGAAGAACCAATCGAATATAAAGGAGTAGTTCCAGAAAATTCTGTTGTCATTCCTGGTACGAGACCAAAGACATTTCCGAGTGGCGAATATGATGTTCAATGTGCATTAATAATTGGAAAAAGAAAAGAATCAACAAATGAAAAGACTTCACTCAATGAAGCACTGAGGACATTTGGAGTAGACGTTTGAATCTAAACGAATTAACTCAAAAATTAATTGATATTGAATCTGTTACTGGAAATGAAAATGAAGTTATAAATTTCATTGAAAAGTATCTAACTGATGAAGGATACGATGGTGAAATATTTAGAAATGAGGGGGGACTAATTGTTTCCTCACCTAACTCAAATGCAAAAATTGCATTAGTTGGACATCTTGATACTGTGCCAATTGATGAGAATCAAAAGGTAGTCTCCGATGAAGAAAATATTTATGGCCGAGGTTCTGTTGATATGAAAGCGGGAGTTGCAGTTATGATGAAAACCCTTCTTGATAAGAATAAGGATGTTATAGGTGTTTTTTATACTGCTGAAGAAGGCTCTTCTGAGCAAAATGGTCTAAATTTTTTGATGGATATACTCAAAAAAGACTTTTCCATAGAACTTGCGATAGTGATGGAACCAAGCAGCTTGGAATGTCAATTAGGCTGTAATGGATCATTAAATGCCAATTTAGATCTAGTTGGTATTTCAAGTCATTCTGCGAGGCCCTGGATGGGTGAAAATCCTTTTTTTAAACTAAATAAAGTTGCAGATTATCTATCTGAAAACGAAATTAAAGACTTTGATATCGATGGATTAATCTATAAACAGGTTGTGACTGTTACAAAAATCCAAGGAGGTGTTGCCAACAACGTAACACCGCCAAAAATCTCAATGAATGTAAATTTTAGATTTGTTCCTACGTTTTCTTCTGATGATGCAGAAAATTATATTAAAGATGAACTTGAACAATTTGGTGAAGTCACAATTAAAAATATAGCAACAGGAGCTCTTCCTAATAAAAATTTAGGAATGATATCTGAATTTATTAGTAAAACTGGCCTTGATGTTACACCAAAACAGGGATGGACAGACGTTGCAAGATTTACAGATGAAGGCATACCAGCTATTAATTTTGGACCCGGTGACCCTTTGTTAGCTCATACTTCTAATGAATTTGTTAATAAAAATGAAATATTAGAATCTTATGAGATATTAAAAAAATTTCTTGAAAGTACCTAATGACAAAAGATTTTAACATAGACGATATATCCAATCTCGCATCTATTCATCTTGAAGAAAAAGAAAAACTCAAACTTCAAAAGGATTTGGAGATAGTCCTTGAACACGTTGATGCTTTAAAAAATATTGATGTAAAAGATGAGAAAATTGATATTCATCCTTTAAGTAAAGTACTTGAGCTAAGAGAGGATGAATCTACACCATCTTTGAGTCATGAAGATGCAATGAAGAACTCTCCTGAAACGAAAGATGGACATTTTGTTGTTCCTCCTTCAATTGAGTAACTGATAATGAATAGAAACATACCTTCAATTTCAAAATTAAACAATTTATTTTTAGATAAAGAATTAAAACCATCTGAATTATTTGAGCAGGTTTATGAGAATGCGTCCTTTACCGAGTCTATCTTGCATGCTCATTTAGAACTTTTTTACGATGAAGGTCTTGAAAACTCAAAAAAATCTGATGAGCGATTTTTAAAAGGTGAGAGTATAGGAAAGCTTGATGGAATTCCAATCGCTATAAAAGACAATATAAATGTTTATGGTTATAAAACAACTTGTTCATCAAAAATGCTTTCTAATTATGTATCTCCTTACGACGCGACAGTAATTGGAATGCTAAAAGAAACAGGTTCAACATTTACGGGAAAGACAAATCTTGATGAATTTGCTATGGGCTCGTCAACTGAGAATTCAGCGTATGGTCCTACAAAAAATCCTTGGAATCCAGATTATGTACCTGGAGGGTCCTCAGGAGGATCTGCCGCTGTAGTTTCTGCAGGTTCAGCTGTAGCTTCTTTAGGAAGTGATACAGGTGGATCAATTAGACAACCTGCTTCATTTTGCGGTGTAGTTGGTTTTAAGCCGACGTATGGAACGGTATCAAGATTTGGATTAATTGCGTTTGCTTCTTCACTAGATCAAATAGGTCCAATCACAAATACTGTAGATGATGCAAGAATTATATTTGATAACATTCAAGGTTATGACCCTAAAGATGCAACATCCATAAAGCCTGAATATACAGAACCCAAAAATAAAAAATTGAAAATAGGAATAATAAAAGAATTAATGCAAGAAGGAGTTTCAGAAGATTCACAAAATGAAGTAAATAAAGTAACTCAGCTTTTAGAAAATAGTGGACATGAAGTTGTAGAAACTTCCTTACCACTAACTGAAATGGCTTTAAGTGTTTATTATTTAATTGCTCCAGCTGAATGCTCTGCAAATTTATCACGTTTTGATGGAGTACGCTTTGGATTAAGAGAACCAGCTTCAGGTAGTTATGAAATGATGAATAAAACTCGTGCTGTAGGCTTTGGTGAAGAGGTAAAGAAGAGAATATTGTTGGGAACTTATGCATTATCTGCTGGTTATTTTGATGAATACTATGGAAGAGCATTAAAAGTAAGATCAAAGATAATTTCAGATTTTCAAAAAGCTTTTGATGATTTTGATTTTTTGATATCACCAACAACTCCATCTCCAGCATTTAAATTCGGAGAAAAAACAGAAAATCCTCTTGAAATGTATCTCTCTGATTTATGTACAATTCCAGCGAACTTAGCAGGCCTTCCAGCAATAAGTATTCCAACGGGCTTATCTGATAATAACATGCCTCTTTCTATCCAACTTATGGGAAAACCATGTTCGGATTATTCTTTATTAGATCTTGCAGAGTCAATTGAAGACATGGTTTCGTTTAATCATTTACCAAAGATGACAAAAGGTGATAAATGAGTCTTAAGCCAACAATAGGTATGGAAACACATGTTGAATTAGATACAGAATCCAAAATGTTTTGTTCTTGTAAAGTTGTTGAAACCGATGAACCAAATATTAGTTTATGCCCAACATGTCTAGGTTTGCCAGGAGCCCTCCCAGTCCCAAATAAAAAAGCAATTGAATATATTGTCATGCTTTCATTAGGAGCAAATTGTTCAATAACTAAAGAAGGAATGTTTCATAGAAAAAATTATTTCTATCCTGATCTTCCTAAGAACTATCAAATTTCCCAATTTGATTTTCCTGTAGGAGTTGAAGGATCGTTAGAAATAGTTATTGAAGATAGCCTTCATACTGTCGCAATTGAGAGAGTACACATGGAAGAGGACACAGGTAAAAGCATTCATTTAGGATCAGGGAGAATAGATTCTGCAACGAGTACTTTACTTGACTTCAATAGATCTGGCGTTCCGCTTGTAGAGGTTGTAACTAAACCAATAATATCTTCAGCAAAAATGGCAGTTGCATACATAGAGGAACTTAGACAATTAGTAATTGATTTGGGGATATCAAAAGGAAAGCTAGAAAAAGGAAATTTACGATTCGACGCAAATATATCTGTTGCCGAAGAAGGTTCTGATGAACTTGGAGTTAAAGTTGAAATAAAAAATATGAACTCTCTTAAGTCACTTGAAAAAGCAATAGATTATGAAATATTAAGACAAACAAAAATGGTACAAGATAAGGAATCAATAATTCAAGAAACACGTCATTGGGACGAGAACAAACAAGTGACGCTATCAATGAGAACAAAAGAGGGAAGTGCTGATTATAGATATTTTTCAGATCCTGATCTACCAAATATGGTAATAAACGAGGAATTTATAGAAATTTCTCAAAATCAGATTAAAGAAACTCCTGAAAAGAAAAGAAAAACACTTCTTGATACAGGGTTATCATTATCAGATTCAAATTATTTAGATAAAGGCCAGAGATGGTTATATGAACTTTATTTGTCAACGGTAAAGGAAACAGGTGACTGTAAATCGACTTTTAATTTCCTTACTGGTGAACTTCAGGGACAAATGAGAAAAGCAGAAATTAGTGAATTGCCTCAGTGGGTTAATTCTGAAAAACTTGCTGGTTTAATTAATCTCTTTGAAAATAATGAAGTTTCTTTCACATCTGCAAAAGATATTCTCGCAAAATTGCTAATTGAAGATATTGATCCTAAATCTTTTGCATCAGATAATAACCTTATCCAATCCTCTGATAATGATGAAATAAAAGCACTTGTAACTTCGGTAATTAATGAGAATCAAGATATTGTTGAAAGATTAGAAAATCCTGAAGATAAACTTGTTGGCTTTCTAGTAGGTCAAGTAATGAAAAGCTCCGAGAGCAAAGTAAATCCTGGATCTGTAAAAGAAGTTCTACTTAAAGAGTTATTTGGATAATTTGGTTCACAACCATAGCTGATATTAATCCAATAAAACCAGCACCCAAATCGTCATATAAAACACCTAATTTTCCTGGAAGCTTTTCAAGTTCGCCAACAAAAGAGGGCTGTTTCATAATGTCACTTAATCTAAAAACTAAAAAACCAGATATTAAGGGCAATAATTCAGCTCCAGCTCCAAGTGTTACAAGACTCATTCCACAAACCTCATCAAGTGTAATCCAACTTGGGTCTGAAGACGCTTCATTATCATCGACAGTTACAAAATAAAAAAGGATAAGAAAAATAAATAAGATGAATAAGTTAAGTGTATTCCAAATCCCATACCAATAGTCGCCAAAGTAGATCACCAATGTAAATAATAAAGATGCTAAGGTTCCTCCACCTTTTTTACCTTTAAAAAAAGTTTCCCAAAAGAGGCCAACTCCAAATCCTGAAGCAATAAAACGTATCACAATTTGAATAATAGTATTTTTCTTGGATAGAATTTTTAAAAGGTGTAGTATTTATTTACTGTGGAAAAATCTGATTTTATATGGTTTGATGGTGAATTTGTAGATTGGGATAGTGCTCAGATAAATGTAATGACACACACACTGCATTATGGAACCGGAGTTTTTGAAGGAATAAGAGCACGAAATACTGAAAAAGGTGTTTCTATCTTTAGGCTTAATGACCATGTCGATAGGTTATTTGCTTCAGCTGAATCATATAATTTAAAAATTCCGTACACCAAAGAAGTTATTTTTGAAGCGATTAAAGATGTTGTAAGTAAAAACAAACTTGAATCGGCATACATTAGGCCTTTAGTTTTTTTTGGTGAAGGAGAAATGGGCCTACTTCCAAAAGATGTTCCGGTAAGAGTTTCAATTGCTGCTTGGCTATGGGGAGCTTATTTAGGCGATGATGCAGTCAATGAGGGCGTAAATGTATGTATATCAAAATGGAGAAGGATTAGCCCAACAAGTTTTATTCCATTAGCTAAAGGAGTTGGAGGCTATATGAACTCAACTTTAGCAAAAATTGATGCAGTCGATAATGGTTATGATGATGCAATCATGCTTGGGGATGATGGAACTGTTGCTGAAGGAAGTGGACAAAATATATTTATTGTAAAAAATAAAAATATATCTACTCCTCCAAACTCAACAGGTGCTTTAAACGGAATTACGAGAAGAACAGTAATTGAAATTGCAAAAAGTAAAAATATTTCTATTGAAGAAAAGAATTTGACTGTTGAAGACTTAAAAAATGCCGACGAAGTATTTTTTACCGGGACAGCAACTGGTGTTATCGGTGTAGTAAGTATTGATGGAGATGATATCTCAAATGGAAAAGTTGGAGAGATTACATCAGATCTAATAAATTCTTACGAAGATGTTGTAAACGCAAAGGATGATAATTTTAAATCGTATATAACATTGATTTAATGTCGCAAGAACCAAAAATAAACCTTGATAACGCAAAAAGAATTAACGAGCCTTCAATGCCTGTGCCTAGAAGATCAAAAAGATATAACGATAAACTTGATCCAAAAAATCAAGAAATTTTTGGAAGTACAGGGCCAGATAGTGGTTTTGCCTTAAAAATTGTAAACAAATATAAATCATTATGGCAACAACACCCAAGGCAAAAACTTGTGACTTCTATTGTGACTAATTTAATGATTAGTAGAGCTTCTCATTTTGGTAGGGCGCCAACTATATATGATTTTCACCACATTTTAGGTATTTTAAGAATTAGCGAAAACAACTTAGGTGATCTCACTGAAGATTTACTTAATAAATGTGCAAAAGATAAAATTAAGGGTCAGTCGCTACTTTCAATAATTAATTTTTACTAAACACTCTATTTTTCCTATGCCTTAATATTGATAGAAGTATGAAAATTGTTAGAGCAAAACATCAAAACGAAATTTTTTATGGCGAACTTATTGATGGTAAAGTTGTACGCTATGAAGGCTCTCCTCTTGTAGTTTGGGAAAGTACTGAAGAAATATATGAACTCGAGGAAATTGAATTATTAGCACCAGTTCTGCCATCAAAAGTAGTTGCAGTAGCAAAAAACTATGCAAAACACGCTGCAGAAATGGGTTTGCCAGGTTATCAATATCAAGCAGATAATCCTGTATTCTTTATAAAGCCTTCTACATCAGTTATAGGAACTGGTCAAAATATAATTTATCCAAAAATTGGGCAACATGTAGATCATGAAGGAGAATTGGCTTTAGTAATATCAAAAATAAGTAAAAATATTTCAAAAGAAAATTGGACAGATCATGTTCTTGGATTTACAAACGCTAATGATTTATCCGAGAGAGTTCTTCAAGGAAAAACTGGTCATTTTACAAGAGCAAAAGGTTTTGATACTTTTTGTCCACTTGGTCCTTACATTCAAACAGAATTTTCAAGCAATCCAGAGCTAAATGTTAAAGCATATGTAAATGGAGAATTGAAACAAGATGGCAACACCAGAGACATGATATTTTCAATTGGTGAAATTCTTGAATTCATTACTTCAATAATGACACTATTACCTGGTGATGTTATTTTGACAGGAACTCCTGAAGGGGTAAGTAAAGTTGAACCGGGTGATGAAATAAAGATTGAAATAGAAACTCTTGGAAGTTTAATTAATTTAGTTGAGTAAATTATGAAATTAAGAATTGCACCGTCACCAACTGGTGAACTTCATATTGGCAATGCAAGAACAGCTTTATTTAATTGGTTGTATGCAAGAAAGCATAATGGAAAATTCTTATTAAGAATTGATGATACCGATGTTGAGAGAAGCACCCCTGAGTTTCAACAAAATATAATGGAAGGTCTTGAATGGTTAGGAATTGATTGGGATGAGGGATTTGATAAAGATTCTTCAATATCTTACAAACAATCAGATAGATTTGAACGATATGAAAAAATTGCTCAAGATTTAGTCGAAAAAGGTTTAGCTTATGAAGACGACGGAGCAATAAGATTCAAAGTTCAAGATGATGAAAATATTTATTTTGAAGACTATATCCGGGGTGATATGAATTTCAACACAAATGATATTGAGGACTTTGTTATTCTTCGTTCAGACAAAACTCCAACATACCATTTAGCCTCAACAGTTGATGATATAGATTATGAGATATCAATTATTGCTAGGGGAGAAGACATACTCTCATCTACTCCAAAACACATCATGATAATGAAAGCACTTGATGCAAAAATTCCTGACTTCTGTCATTTACCATTGTTATTTGGACCTGATGGTAAGAAATTAAGTAAAAGACATGGTGATACATCTGTCTCATCATTTAGGGATCAAGGAATATTAGCGAACGCAATGTTTAACTATATGTCAATACTTGGCTGGTCCCCAGGTGACGATTTAGAGATTTTTCAAAGAGATGTAGCAATAGATAATTTTGATCTTAAAAATGTTCTTCCAAATCCAGCAATTTTTGACACTGTAAAGTTACTTTGGATGAATGGTCAATACATAAGAAATCTAAACAAAGATGAATTTTCAAAAAAAGCTACCGATAATATATCGACGAGTTTGGGAAGAGAGATATTTAAAGAAGAATTAGAAAGAATTAATATAATTCTCCCAGTCGTACAAGAGCGGTTGGAGACAATGAATGACACAACAGACCAGATTAAATTTCTTCTAGATGAACCATTCACTGTTAACACTGAAGAATGGAATGGTGTTAACAGTGAAAATGTCCAAAATTATCTTAAAAATATTCGAGAAAATTTTAAGTTGATGGAAAAATTTGATTTAGAAAACATTGAAAACATGATGAGAGATGAATTAAAAAAATTAAATATGAAACCCAAAGAGGGATTTCAAGCAACAAGAATTGCAGTAACAGGTACAAAAATTAGCCCTCCTTTATTTGAGTCAATCTTTGCTCTAGGAAAACCTGCAACGATCGCAAGACTTGCTGAAATGATTGAAAATTTGTAACAAATAATAAATAAGTTACTATATTCTTATACAAATACGGCCCCGTCGTCCAGAGGCCTAGGACGCTTGGTTTTCAACCAAGAAACGCCGGTTCGAATCCGGTCGGGGCTGCTACTTTCGGGGATGGTGTAATTGGCAACACAATGGGTTCTGGTCCCATCGTTGAGGGTTCAAATCCTTCTCCCCGAGCAAGGCCCCGTCGTCTAGAGGCCTAGGACGCCGCCCTCTCAAGGCGGAAACGCCGGTTCAAATCCGGTCGGGGCTGCTAAATACTTACGCCTTTAAACCATCTAGGTGTATTTTTCTGAAACTCTATAAAATCATCTTCGTCATCAATTTCAAAACTAAATTCTTTATTGAACGATATTTTTATATCCAAATTTTTTTCTTGAAACATTTTGATGTGTTTTTCAAAACTGTTTTTTCCATAATATAAATGATGCACCTTTTTACTTCCTCCTAAAAGAGGTGTTCCATTATCTTTACTCGAACAGATGATAATATCTGACTGTTTGCATTGATTTATCCATTCATTAGCAAAAAATTTATTAATGTAAGGCAAATCTGCATGACAAATAGTCCAAAAATCATAATCTATTGAATTTAAAGCATCTTCTAATTCTTCATTAATCCCTGTTTCTGTGGAAGAAAATATTTTTATATTATTTTGGTTACAAAACTCCTTAACAAGACTGTCACTACTTACACAAACAATCTCAACATGATCATCTTTAAATGACTCAACAATGTTTATTAACATAGCCTTTGAAAGTTCGATTCTTTTTGATGTTGATAAAATTTTACCCAATCTCGACATTGGATTAATAAAATCCCTGACCGGAATTGCAATTAAAAAATTTTTTGTCATTAAAGTACTTTACATATTTCATCCTATTAAGTTATATATTGAAATGGCAAGAAAAACTAAAATTATTGCAACAATTGGTCCAAGTCTTAATTCTAAAGAACTAGTTGGTGAGATAATTGATGCAGGTGCCAATGTACTTCGACTTAATTTTTCACATGGAACTCATGAAGATCATAAAAAAGTTGTTCAATGGGCAAGATCTTCAAATAAAAAAATTGCAATTATGCAAGACATTCAAGGACCAAAAATAAGAACGGGTGAATTAGAGCAACCTATTTATTTGGAAAGAAATAAAGAAATTCAATTATCAAATGAAATTAAATCTAAAGATAAAGAAATGGTTTTAATAAATTATGAAAATTTATTTAAGGACATTCATGAAGGTGAAAGAGTTTTGATTGATGATGGAAAAATTGTATTAAGAATTTCTAAGAAAACAAAAACTAAATTTACTTCAATTATTGAAGTTGGGGGAGAACTAAGATCCAATCAAGGAGTTGCTTTCCCAGATTCTTCACTTTCACTTGCCACTCTTACGGATAAAGATAAAAACGATATTGAATTTGGTAACCAATTAGATGTTGATTTCGTTGCTGTTTCTTTTGTTAGAGATGCTGATGATATTCTTAATGTCAAAAAGTTAATTAATCCTAACACAATGGTAATTGCCAAGATTGAACTTAAATCTGCTGTTAAAAACCTGAAATCAATAATTCAAGAATCTGATGGTGTTATGGTAGCACGAGGAGACTTGGGTGTTCAATTACCTCTTGAGCGTATACCTTTCATACAAAAGGAAATTTTGAATGAAAGTAACCTACAGGGAAAAATCACGATTACTGCAACTGAAATGCTTACATCAATGATCAGCTCATATCGACCAACAAGAGCAGAGGTTTCTGATATAACCAATGCAATTTTAGATGGTACAGATTCAGTTATGTTATCTGCTGAAACATCAATTGGAGATAATCCAATTCTATCAGTCCAAGCAATGGCAAATATCTGTGAAGAGGTAGACGAGACCTCAAATAAAAACTATTTGAACAAAAAAGATATTTCAGTTTCTAACGAACTTACAAATTCACTATCTAAAGCTGCAGTTCAGGTAGCAAATGATTCAAATGCAAAAGCAATTGTTGCTTTTACTGAAACAGGAAGAACTCCGCTATTACTATCTAATCACAGACCAGACGCTCCAATATTTACATTCACTACAATCGACAAAACTTATAATCAGTTAAATTTGTTGTGGGGAGTAGAGCAAGTAAAAATTAATAGACTAGAAACTACTGACGAAATGTTTTCTATTGCTAACAAGTGGTTAAAAGATGAAATGAATTTTAAGAAAAATGATACTGTTGTAATCGTTGCTGGTACACCTCCAAATAAAGAGGCAGCAACTAACCTTATTAGGGTAATGAAGATTGGCGAATTTTAATGGGACAAAAAATTGAACTAAAAACCACTCAATTTGGAAAAAATGTTATTTTTGATTTAAATAGATCATTATCAGGACAAGATGGTGAAACTTATCACAATATTGCACATGCTTCGTTATCAAACGAAATAAGTGCACAATTAGCAATGAAATTATTTCAATATTCAAATGATATTGAAAATATATTTATTCAATCAAATGTAGTCACTGTAAATTTTACAAAAAATATGGGTACAGCTATTAAAGAGTTTGAAAAACAAATTGAGGACTTTTTTCTATTTTATGGGGATGAAGAGGAATGATTGTTGGAGTTACTGGTGCATCTGGATTTATTGGAAAAAGAGTTGTTAAAAAACTTCAAGATTCAGGTCACGAAGTAAAGAAATTTGTAAGAAGAGAGGCAAAAAATGATGATGAAATCTTCTGGAGTCCTGCAAAAAAAGAAATTGACATTCAAAAATTCCAAGAATTAGACGCAATTATTCATTTAGCAGGTGAAAGCATAGCTCCTTCTGAAATTACTGGTTTTTTACCTTTTGCAGGGGGCAGATGGTCAAAAGAAAAAAAATCAAGAATTTATTGGTCAAGAAAGTGGGCTTCTGATTTATTTATAGATACTTTTAAGTCGGTGGATAAATTTCCAAGTATATTTATTACAGCTTCTGGAAATAATATATACGGTGATCATAATGATGAAGTGGTAACAGAAACGACCCCATATAACAGGGGAGAATTTCTTCAAATGGTTGCTGAAGAGTGTTGGGAAGAACCTCTTGATGAATTAAAAAAATTAAATGTAAGAATAGTCTGTGGAAGAAAAGGACTAGTTTTGGGAAAAGGGAATATCGCAACAAGTATATTAACACTTGTATCAAAATTAAACCTTTCAGGACCATTAGGTTCAGGTATACAATACTGGTCTTGGGTTTCTGTTAACGACGTTGCAAACGCTTACCTTTTTTGCTTAGAAAATAATGATATTGACGGTCCTGTAAATATAACTTCACCTGAGCCTCTTCAACAAAAAGAATTTTCAAAAATAGTTGCAAAAATAATGAACAAAGGATTTTTTGCACCACCTGTCCCAAGCTTTGTTATTAAAATAGCACTTGGATGGGAATTGGGTGAATTTCTTGTTCTCGGGGGATTGAGAGCAATACCAGAAAAACTTTTAAGAGCCGGATTTGAGTTTGAATATCCTACACTTGAGTCAATGAAAGATGATTTTATCTAATGAGTAATTACGAAGAGAGAATGTCAAAAAAATATAATTTTTTCTCAAATGAAAAAGATGAAACTAATACGAATGTTAATGAACCAGATGCCATTAATGAAACATCTTCAAATATTGAAAGTGATGAAGAAAATATGATGGTTCCTATTTCTGCATGGAAGAAAGTGTTAGATCAATTAGGTAATTTGCATGAGGCAGATAAGTTAATGGCAGAAGCCAGAGAGAGAGCTGCAAAGGCAGAAGCTGAAAGTGAATTTCTAAGAGAAAAACTAAAAAACACACGTGATGAACTTAATGTATTTAAAAAGAAAAAAAGGTTTTTCTTTTTTTAAAAAAATCTAATTTAATATATTTTCTTCATCAGAAACGCCTCTGATGATAAAAAATGAAATTAAAAGTAATAATACAAGTGATAACATTGCTATATTTCTTCCATAATCAAGAGTATTTACTATAAATCCCCACAAAATAGGTCCAACTATAGTTGCAAATCTTCCAACTGTAGAATAAAGTCCATAAAACTCACCAAGGTGTTCTTTCGGACTTAATCTTGTCATGAAAACTCTATCTACTGCAAAAATACCACCAATGTTAAAGCCACCGATTACGCCTGTAACATAAATTAACCAATCAATATTAAATTCTGTTGATATCACTGCGATAATCAATGAGACCATCCAACAACCCAAACTAAACAAAGTACATTTTCTTGGACCATATTTATCGCCTGCTTTTCCATAAACATATCCACCAATAATGGAGATAATTATTGCTAATGCAAGTAAATTTTGACTATCTTCAGCAGTAAGACCAGCTTCTTCAACAAGATACACAGCTAAAAGGCCACTTATTAATGTATTGATTGCATCAGCATAGAAAAATCTTCCAACAAGAAACCTTGTTAAGCCAGTATATTCTCTTGAGTGTTTCCATGATTTTATAACTATGTAAAGAGATTCTCTAAATCTTACTTTGACTTTGTTAATATTAAATTTCTTCTCCTCAATAAATAAAAAAGCTGGGATAGAAAATATAAGAAATAGAATCGCCACTGACCTGAAGATTTCAACATAACTATAACCAAAACTCTGCAAGAGAGATGCTACCCCAAAACCAATAAGTGACCCAATGTATCCAAAAGCAACTCCCATACCTGAAATCTTTCCTCTATTACTTTCGTTACTTACTGAAACAAGAAGTGCATCATAAACAACAGATCCAAGATTGAATCCAATTAATGACAAAATAAACAACATAACTGAAACATTGACATTGAATGTTCCAAGGAAAAAGGTAGCAATTATGCAAATCACGGTTGTAATCAGCAGTAAAGGTTTTTTCCCTTGAGCGCCATCACTCCTTGCACCCACCCAGGGGCCTGTCAATGCTACAATTACCATTGCTCCAGAAGTTGCAAGACCTAAAGCTTGATCTGTCCATCCCTGTTCAGACACCAACCAGACAGAGAAATATAATCCAGGAATTACAAATGCATAAACTGTATTTGCTAAATCAAAAAGTAACCAAGAGTATAAACTTTTTTTCTTAACTTCTTCCATTAAATTGAGTCTAGAGCGTCTTTAAGCCTTGTGAGACCTTCCTCAAGATCATTATCGCTGAGAGCATAAGAACATCTTAAAAATCCCTCTTTTCCAAATACCTCACCTGGAACAAAAGCTATAAAATATTTTTCAAGTAACCAATCACAAAGTTCAATTGAGGATGAAACGTTTTCGATAAGCCCTTTTGTGTAGTGGCTAATATCTGGGAAAACATAGAAGGCACCTGTTGCTTTTGGAACTTTAATGTTATTTATATTATCAAATTGTTTCAGAGCGTATTCTCTTCTTTTATTAAATGCTTTTTTCATTTCATTTGTACTATCTAATCCATTTTTCAACGCAGAATAAGCAGCTATTTGAGAAATATTCGCAACATTGGATGTCGCGTGAGACTGAATTTTTTTAGATAAGCCAATTACCTTATCATTTCCAAGTATCCAACCGACTCTCCAGCCAGTCATAGAATATGCTTTTGCAACACCATTTACTATTACAGTATTTTCAAAATTTTTATCAATAGTTGCTGGTGATGGTGATGTTATCCCTTCATACACTAAATGTTCATATAATTCATCAGAGAGTATCCAAATATCTCTATCAAATGCCCAATTGTATATTTCTAATGCTTCTTCTTTTGAATAAACTACCCCAGTTGGATTTGATGGTGACACCCAAACAAGCACCTTTGTTTTTTCGGTTATTTTATTTTCGAGTTCATCAACAGTAACTTTAAAATCATTTTCAAACTCGGTATCTACAATTACGGGTTGTCCTCCAGAAATTTTTACTGCTTCAGGATATGTTGTCCAGTAGGGGGATGGTATTAAGACTTCGTCACCAGGATCAAGTAGCGACATAAATGTTGTAAGTATCGCTTGTTTTCCACCATTGGTTACTACAACATTATCAGCATCAACTTCAAAATTTGAATACTCAGCGGTTGTTCTTGAAATTTCATCTCTCAATATTTTTAAACCCCCAACAGCAGAATATTTGTGATAAATCGGATTCTCTGATGCAATTTTTACATCTTCTATTACATGTGCTGGGGTAGGAAAATCTGGCTCACCAGCTCCAAAACCAATTACTGGTTTTCCCTGTTCTTTTAATAACCTTGCTTTATTTGATATTGCCATAGTTCCTGATGGCGTAATATTTTTGTTTAGTTTAGAAATTTCCACATTTATCTCCAATGTCATTTTAACGAAATAATTTATAAACTAACTAAGTGATTTATTAAACTTGGCGTATGTCCAAAATTTTATATGGTAAACCTGTTGCTGAAAACCTCGATATTAACAGCAAAGATATTTTTAAAGATTACGCATCTAAACATGATAAGCTTCCAAGGTTAACGGCCATAACTGTTGGAGACAATCCTGCCTCCTTAATGTATGTATCTGTAAAGGAAAAAAAAGCACAGGAATTAGGGGTTGATTTCAATTGGATTAAATTAAATGAAGCCACATCAGAAAGTGAACTTCAAGAAACTATAGTAGAGAATTCTTCTTCTTCACAAGGAATGATTATTCAGCTTCCACTGCCTCAACACCTGGAAATTGAAAAGATTATTGATTTAATTCCAAGTGACATTGATGTAGATGGACTAACGTCATTTAATTTAGGAAAGCTTTATTCAGACAACTTTAATGTAATTCCTGCAACTTCATTCGCAATTCTTGAATTGTTATCACATTATCAAATTGATACTGAAGACAAAAATATAGTTATTGCAGGTAGATCAAGGTTAGTAACTTCACCCCTTTCTAAAATTTTAAGCTCTAAACAATATAATGGAAATGTCACAGTAATTCACAGCCGAACTTCAAATCAGAAAGAATTTATATCAAATGCAGATATTTTCATTTCTGGAGTTGGAAAATCAAAATTGTTTGATAGGTCATATTTTAAAGAAAACTCCTATGTTATTGATGTTGGAATTTCAGTTGTTGATGGAAAATCATATGGTGATATAGATATCTCTGATTTAGATAATTACCTGAGTGGAAGAGCTCCATATCCCGGAGGAGTAGGGCCAATCACTGTTTCTGGTTTGTATTCAAATTTAGCTAAATTGATTAGCTAGCTTCCCATTCCTCAGGAGTTATTCTAAGCGTTTCAGGATCTGTTCTAGTCAACAAAATAAAGCCAATTACAAAAACAATAGAAATTACTTGAAGTGAATTTCTTCCTGAACCAGTAGATTGACTTACCCCTGCATATATCAATGGTCCCCACATTGCAGCAAATTTGGAGATAACAGAAAAGAACCCCATAAATTCTGATTGAGCATTATCTGGAATCATCATAGCGTACATACTTCTACTCAATGCTTGAATTCCTCCCATACCAAGTCCAATTATTGTACCAAGTCCAATAACTGGTAAAAGCTGTTGTTCAGGTAAAAATGCACCTCCATTACCAGCAAGGAAAAATAAAACTATACAACCCAAAACAGTCTTTTTTGGACCTATAGATTTAGCAACTCTTCCTGCAATGACGGCACCTAAAAATGCTACAAATTGAACAATAACAAAAACAATTAATACATCTTGTGTAGTAAGTTTTAGTACTGAGACGCTGAATACACCTGCCATGTTAATAATTGTTTGTGCACCATCCCAGTAAAACATATAAGCTATTAAGAACGTTAACAATTGGGGAAATTTTCTTACCTTTTTTAGTGTATTTCTAACACTATTCCATCCTGCATTAAAATAAGTAACTCCAGGCTCGAGGTCTTTTGGTGATTCTTCAACAGTTATTCTAGAAAAACTAAAATATGAAAATCCTGCCCACCAGATGCCTGCTGTTGCGATAGCTATTCTTGTTGCTAGCCCAGTATCAATTCCCAATAAATCAGGTCCAAATAAAACAATTACAAATGC
>CACASI010000008.1:0-43221 GCA_902535055.1 uncultured Candidatus Actinomarina sp. | reverse complement strand
TATCTAGAAAGAGATTTACTAGATCATCTTCATCAAGTTCAGGAAAATTGTATTTAATAAATTGTTCATAAAATTCTAAATTTTCATCATTTATTTTTCTTAGGTTCAAAAATAAATGTGGTTCCATAGTGGAGGTAGCGAGCCGTTCACTGTTGATATCAAGTATGTCTCCCCTGGGCGGAGTTATATAAAAAGTATCCAGTGTTTGGTTATCAATATCACTTAAAGCCGTTTCTCTTGATAAAACTTGTAAATCAAATAGAAATGAAATTATGTATATAAATAATCCGACTAAAAATAAAGCATATACATTATATCTTTTGTTTAAGAACATTTTTCTCTATGGTAATGTTCAAAATTCTAAATAAAAAGTAATTGACTAATGATGATACTAAAAGAAGGTACAAAAACTGGGGTTGAAGGAAATCAAAAGAATAAGTGAAACTATACAAGAATACTCCTGCTACAAAAGCGGCTAAGTCCTGAAAAGTATTTTTGCTTTGGTTGTTTGTTAGAAAATTTAATATGACACACGTTATCAAAAATTTTGCACTAGTGAAACCTAAAATATTTGATGAAAATAATGAATCATAGTAAATTCCTGCAACCAAAAAAATCGATATATAAAAATTTGAAAACCGTCTTGTTGATATATAGAAAAGTCCAATGTAAAAGGGCAGAAATAGAATATATTCAAACACAAATATCGTATTAATTAATAGTTCAGAAAAAAGTAAAAGAACAAAAAATAAGATATTTAATATATTTCTAAGGTAAATCATTTGCTTTAACTACATAGATATCAGTAAAGGAAAAATTAACATCTTCTATTTCAAGAGATGTAGATATTTTGTTTTCATCAACTGTCACATTTATCTCGTTTAATGAAAGTATTGGAAACCTCGATGGTTGGCTAAATTTGGAATCTGTAAATATAAAGTCAATATTTGAGGTTAATTCATTTACAGATGTTGTGTAGACCAACAACTCCTCTCCATTATTTTCTACTAGATACTCATTTCCAAACTTATCAATTGCGGGCATCGAAAATTCACTATCATATATAAAAATAACTTCTGAATGCTTTTGAAAAATTTTATCGACAAATCCAATAACAAATCCCTCTTCATTAATAACGATATCATTTTTAACAAAATTTTTATCATAGCCACCTGAAACAAGGTAATGGTTTTCTTGATTTCTCATAAATGGTGATGTTTTGATGTAAAAGTAATTAAAAACATCAACTGACTCAATCAGATTTTGGTTTGATTCTAATTCTTCTTTTAACAAATCATTTTCAACTCTTAATTCTCTTAGTTCTAAAATTTCATTTTTTAAACGGACATTTTCATTAATTAAATTATTTCTCGTTTGAAATAAATCGGAATTAAAAAATTCAAAATATTCATTAAAATTTATATCAGAAGGAACTAAGAAGTTTATTCTTTTCGATATTGTTGTAGAAATTTCTTGATTTGAAAAAAAATCTAAAACCATTAATGAAAAAGAAAAAAATACAAAAATAATATAAATTATGTAATTTCTAACTGTTAAATTAGCATCCCTCATCTTTAATTAGGTTTTGGAGATGATTTTAATACTGACTTATAATCAGCGAATCTCTCAAGACAAATTCCTGAACCTACAACGACAGTACTTAAGGGATCCTCTGTCATGTTTATAGGTATACCAAGGTCCTCAGCAATTTTTCTATCTATTTGTTTAAGTAATGATCCACCACCTGTAAGCCATGCTCCATATTTATCAATATCAGAGACTAAAGCTGGTGGTGTTTGAGATAAAGAAACTCTTACAGCTTCAATTATTTCTTGAACAACAGGACTTAAAGCTTGCCTGACATCAGAAGCTTCTAAAAGCACTTGCTTAGGTACACCTTTGACTATATCACGGCCAGTAACAGTTACTTGTGGTTCTTTATCAAATTGATAAGCGGAACCTACTGCATGTTTTAAGGACTCTGCGATCCCTTCATCAACTAACATAGAATGTTCTGCTCTTAACCATTCAATTAATCGGTCCGTCATATCTTCTCCACCTACTCGTACTGAATTGGCGTTTACAATATCGCCCATGGAGATAACAGCAATTTCAGTAGTTCCTCCACCTATATCAATTACCATATTTCCGAAAGGTTCATATATTTGTAATCCAGCCCCTATGGCTGCAGCCATAGGTTCTTCTACTGTAAATACTTCAGAGGCACCAGTCGCATGAGCAGCTGTTTCAATTGATCTTTGCTCAACGCTAGTAACACCATTTGGTACACACATAACAATTCTCGGACTAGTGTAAGACCTCCCTATTGCACGAGTTAATAATGTCTTTACTAACTCTTCTGCCATCTCGATTTCAGAAATAACTCCATCTCTTAGAGGTTTGATAAGTTGGATTGAGTCAGGGACCCTTCCTACGAGATTTTTTGCTTCCTCACCAACTGTCAGGATAGATCCATCTTCTTTATTCACTGCAATAAGAGTAGGTTCATCAACCATTACTCCAACACCTTTTACGTAAATGAGAGTGTTTGCGGTACCTAAATCGATAGCAATATCATTACCGCCAAAAAGTGAACGTCTTAAATTAAAACCAGCCATGTATATCTAGACTAATAGACTCAATAATCAAGTAAAATAAAAATTTAATTGTTGAAGAAAAGGCCTAATTCTCTTTCAGCACTTTCTTCTGAATCTGAACCATGGACAACATTTTCTTCTAATTTAGTAGCAAAATCTGCTCTAATTGTTCCAGGGTCTGCATCTGAAGGATTTGTTGCACCCATAATCCTTCTTACTTCACTAACTACATCTTCCCCTTCAACCTCCATTGCTACTACAGGACCACTAGTAATAAATGACACTAAATCTTGAAAGAAAGGTTTGTCTTTATGCTCTCCATAATGTTCTTCAGCTAATTCACTACTTATAGTCATCATTTTCATCTTCGAGATTTTAAAACCTTCTTGCTCAACTCTATCAATGACTTGACCTACAATATTTCTTTTTACTCCGTCTGGCTTAACCATAAAAAAAGTTTTCATGTGTATTCCTTTTTGTACTCTCCAACTAAATATAAACTACCCGTTAATATAGATGGATTCTTTGATAGATTAAAATCTTTAATTGTGCGAGTACTGAATGAAATATCGTTTGAATTCAGAAAATCTTCAAAAACTTTTTTGTTTTCTTGAGCAAAAAATGAGTTATCTTCAATAAGAAAAATATTTAAGAATTTTTCTTTTACAATCCTTTTTATAAATTCAATCGTATTTTTATCCTTTTTCATGCCGATGTAAATATCTAACCTATGTATTTCAGAATTAGAACTACAAAAACTAAGTAAAGCATTCAAGCTTTCAACATTATGAGCACCATCAATAATTTTTAATGGTTCTATTGATACTATTTCAAATCTTCCCGGTACCTTTTTGAAATCATCTAATGAGTAATTATTTGTTTCATTTTTTGTGTCTAAAAGGTATGAAATAGCATCCAGCACTTGTAGTGAAGTAGAAAAATTAATCATTTCATAGTCAATTGATGCGTTACTTAAAGCTTGTTGATCATAAAGGTAAATTGCTTTTTCATCGATTTCAAACTTTTTATGTAGATAATCTTTGTGTCTTTCGTATATATCAAGTTCTCCAAAAATTATTTGTTTAGGTTTTTCTGATATGTTAATTTTTTGAATAAAAATTTCATCTAACGAATTTCCAAGCAATTCAGTATGGTCGAGACCAACATTTGTCATACAAACGGTGTCAGCATTAATAAATGACGTTGTATCGTACATACCCCCAATACCTGCCTCAACAATAAAAATATCAAGATCTAGTCGAATAAAATGGAGACAAGCAATAAGAAAGATTACTTCAAAATATGCGAGTTCGATAATGTTATCTTCTTCAAATTTAATTAACTGATCTAAATAAAAAGATAGTTCTTTATCCGAAATGTCAATATTATTAATTTTTATTCGCTCGTTGACCTTTATCAAATGCGGTGAGGTAAACATACATGTTGCAACATTATTTCTTATTAATAATTCATTTAAAAAAAAGGAACATGATGTTTTTCCATTAGTACCAACAATGGAAACTGATCTTTCTCGAAGAGTTTTTAATTGATTTTTTTCAAAAAATTTGTGAAGAATATCTAAATTTTTATTTTTTTTACCTATTTTTGAGTTTAAATATTTATCAAATTCATCAGACACTGAATTGATCCCGTGTCTCTTTCAGAAGTTTAATTTCGTTTTCTACATCTAGAATATTTTGCTTTTCTTTTTGAATAAGCTCTTCTTTAGCATTCTGAACAAACTTATCATTTTCTAAACGAGATTTTGAGACGGAGAGTGTTTTTTCTAGATTATCAATTTTTTTATTTAGTTTTTTAATCTCTATATCAATATCAATATAGTCATCAGCAAAAAGGAAGAATTCTAGATCACCCGACTGAAATATTATTTGTTTTTGACTATTTACATCATCAACAGCCTGACTGAATTCAATATTTCCAATTTTTTCTAGTTGATTACAGAACCAATCTTCAACTTCTTTTTTAGCATTGATTTTTAAAATATCTTTGTTTTTAAATTGATAAGTTGCTTTAAAATTTCTGATTTGTGAAATAATCTCTTTCAAATTTTCAACAATATCACTTTTTTCATCGTTACTTTCTTTGTAGGTTTCAGGCCATGAATTGTTGATTAACAAACTATCATCGAATGTTGACCAAATCTCTTCAGTCACATGAGGCATGGCAGGATTTAATATCTTTATACTTTTAAGAAATACAGATCTCAATACAAACATTGTTTCTTTTTTTGTCTCATCGTCATTTATTAAATTTTTAGAAAATTCAAAATACCAATCAAATAAATCTGACCAAACAAAGTTATAAACCAATTTATAAGCATCAGAAATTTTATATTTTTCAAAGAGTTCATTAAATTCAATTAACACTGCGTTAAATTTATTGATTATCCATTTATTTTCTCGACAATTGATCTCTTCTATTTCTTCGTCTTGTAAATCATTAGGAGAGTACATATGTACAAACTTTGCACCGTTCCAAAGCTTGTTTGCAAATTTCTTTGCAGCAATTGTCCACTCTTCATCAAAAGGAACATCCTGTCCTGGTGCTGCTTTTTCTATTAAAGAAAACCTCAGAGCATCTGCTCCATGTTTTTCAGAAAGCTCAAGAGGGTCAATTGTGTTTTTGAGACTTTTTGACATTTTTCTTCCTTTTGAGTCCCTGACTAATCCATGAATCAATATATCTTTAAAGGGCACATCATCATTGAAATTAAGTCCCATCATGATCATCCTTGCTACCCAAAAAAAGATAATGTCGAATCCTGTTACAAGAAGTGATGTTGGATAATATTTACTCATATCATTACTATCTTCAGGCCATCCAAGAGTAGAAAATGGCCATAGAGCAGATGAAAACCAAGTGTCTAAGACATCTTTATCTTGAGTAAGTTGTATTGTTTCTGAAAGATTATATTTTGTTCTTACCTCTTCTTCTGTTGAGGCAACATAAATTTTACCCTCATCATCATACCAAGCAGGTATTTGATGCCCCCACCAAATCTGTCTTGATATGCACCAATCTTGAATGTTGTACATCCATTCAAAGTAAGTTTTCTCCCAGTTCTTAGGAATAAACTTCATATTGTCATTTTCAACTTCTGCTATTCCTCTATCAGCAAGCTCTTTAGTCTTTACAAACCATTGATCAGTAATCATTGGCTCTAGAATGCTTTTTGATCTATCCCCTTTTGGAAGTTGAATAGTGTGTTCGTCAATCCCTACTAATTGCCCTAGTTCTTCTAATTCTTGAACTATTTTTTCCCTTGCAGCAAACCTATCCAAACTTCTGTATGACTCAGGCATGAATTCGTCATCTGACATTGTTCCATCTAATTTCATACAAGAAATTATTTCTAGATCGTGGTTTACACCTATTTCATAATCATTGAAATCATGGGCAGGGGTAATTTTTACACATCCGGAACCAAAATCTTGATCTACATAGTCATCTGCAATTATTGGGACTTCTCTATTAACAATTGGAATTATTGCTTTTTTACCTATAAATTTTTTATATCTCTCATCATCTGGATTTACAGCAACTGCCGTATCAGCAAGTATTGTTTCAGGTCTTGTTGTCGCTATTGTAATGAAGTCATCTCCACACTGATATTTAACACTCCACAACTTACCCATTTCTTCATCAAGATTTACTTCCAAATCAGATACTGCTGACATTAATTTTGTATCCCAATTAACCATTCGGGAACCTTTATAAATTAGACCAGAATCATAAAGTCCTACAAAAACTTCTCGTACAGCATTAGATAGTCCTTCATCCATTGTGAATCTTTCACGAGACCAATCACAACTCATACCAAGTTTTTTCATTTGGCTCGAAATATTTTCTCCCGATGCCTCTTTCCATTCCCATACTTTCGATATAAAATTTTCTCGACCAACATCTTCTTTTGTAAGACCTTTTTCAGATAATTCATTTTCAACAAGTAATTGAGTAATAATGCCTGCATGATCTGTACCAGGCACCCATAATGTTTCAAAGCCTTGTAGTCGTTTTATTCTTACTATTACGTCAATGATTGAATGTTCTAAAGCATGACCCATGTGTAATGAACCGGTTACATTGGGCGGTGGTATAACGATCGAAAATTGTTTATCAGACTCAACTGGTTTAAATTGATTTTTTAATTCCCACTCTGATTGCCATTTCTTTTCAATACTTAGTGGTTCGTATGAATCATCAAGCATAGATTTAGGCTGGTTTAGAGTCTTTTTTATCTTTGCTCTGTCTTAAAACCATCTTAGGTTGAATATCGTCAACCACATTTTCTTTATCAATAATAATTTTTTCAATGTCTTTTCTTGAGGGAGCTTCGAACATTTCATCAAGAAGTAATTTTTCGATTATTGATCTAAGACCTCTTGCACCAGTTTTTCTTTCAAGGGCTAATTCTGCCATTGCATCCAAAGCTCCGTCAGTAAAGCTAAGCTCAACATCATCTAACTCGAAGATTTTCTTAAATTGCTTTGTTATTGCGTTTTTTGGTTCAACAAGAATCTTTATTAAAGCGTCTTTATCTAATTCATTAACACTAGTAACAACAGGTAACCTTCCAATAAACTCTGGAATTAAGCCATATCGTCTCAGGTCTTTTGGCTCGACATTGTCATAAATTGTACTTAAATTTACATCATCTTTAGTGCTCAAACTAGTGTTAAAACCAATTGAGTTGTCACCAAGTCTTTTACCGATAATTTGATCTAGGCCATCAAAAGCCCCTCCAACAATAAACAAAATGTTTGAGGTATCAATTTGTAAATATTCTTGTTGAGGGTGCTTTCTACCTCCCTGTGGAGGCACTTGAGCAGTTGTGCCTTCTAAGATTTTTAATAAAGCTTGCTGTACACCTTCTCCTGACACGTCTCTAGTGATTGATGGGTTGTCAGATTTCCTAGTAATTTTATCGATTTCATCGATATAGATAATTCCTTTTTCAGCCTTACCAATATCAAAATCAGCAGCTTGGATAAGCGTGAGTAAAATGTTTTCTACATCTTCTCCAACATAACCTGCTTCGGTTAGAGTTGTTGCATCAGCTATTGCAAAAGGTACTTGTAAAATTTTTGCTAAAGTTTGAGCCAGTAGAGTTTTTCCACTTCCTGTAGGGCCAAGAATCAAGACATTAGATTTTTGAATTTCAAGTTCATCACTTTTTGCATCATCTTTATATATTCTTTTGTAGTGATTGTAAACTGCGACTGAAAGTGTTTTCTTTGCTTCAGATTGTCCAATTACGAACTCATTCAAAGCATGGTTAATTTCTTTTGGTAGTGGTAAATGTGTCTCACTAGTTGATTCGAGTGTCTCAATTTTCTCTTCTTCAACGATCTCAACACAAAGTTCAATACACTCGTCACAGATGTAAACGCCAGGACCAGCGATGAGCTTGATTACTTGTTTTTGTGACTTACCACAAAAACTACATTTTAACGGATCAGTAGACGATTCTTTATTAGCCATAAAACCTACCCTGTCGTTATTTTTTGTCTGCTAACTCCCTTTGAGTTAGTACTTCATCCACTATACCGTATTCCAACGCTTCTTGCGCGGTCATCCAAAAATCTCTGTCAGTATCAACAGCGATTTGTTCTACGTCTTTATCAGTAAAATCAGCCAAAAGACCATTTATTTGATTTCTCATATCTGTAATCAATTTTGCTTGAATTTCGATGTCTTTTGAAGTACCTTCAGCACCACCAGCTGGTTGATGTAACATTATCCTCGCATGTGGAAGAGAGTATCTTTTTCCAGGTGTTCCACCAGCTAATATTACTGCACCGGCAGAAGCTGCAAGTCCCATACACACTGTTGCTACATCTGGTTTGATGTATTTCATTGTGTCATAGATTGCAAATAATGATGTAATTGAGCCACCAGGTGAATTGATATAAATATAAATATCTTTTTCTGGATCTTCAGATTCTAGATGTAATAATTGTGCCATTATAAGGTTTGCTACACCATCATCAATTGGTGTGCCAAGAAATATAATTCTATCTTTTAAAAGCCTTGAATATATATCAAAAGCTCTCTCGCCTCTATTTGTATTCTCAATAACTGTAGGTACAACATAATTTGAAGGCTCTTTTTTCATGTTATTCTTCCTCTCTTGTATCTGTATCTTGATTGTACACATCTTGAAGATATACTTTTTCACCATTTTTGTCCACTGAGCTTCCTGACTTTAAAACATGCAACATAGCTTTATTTCTAAGTGATTCAGCTTCAAGATTTAATCTATGAGTAGTACTTTCAACTTCATCTTGACTTTCATGTGACTTCATATGTTCTTCAATAAGTGCAGTATCTTCTTCTTCTAGTTTGATATCTAGTTCTTCAATTACTTTATCCAGAATTACTACCATGGTTAAATTTCTTGTAGCCTGCTTATTTAAGTCATCTCTTAAAGCTTCTTCCGTTAATCCAGTAACTTGAAAGTAGTCCTCCATTTTTATATTATTTTGAGCCAATTCATTTATAAAATTTTGAAGAATACTGTCCATCTCAGCAATAACTAATTGCTCTGGTAGTTCAATCTTTGCCTCTTCAATTAATTTATTCGTTAGTTCACCCTGGTATTGAGAAGCTACTTGTCTTTTTTTAACTATCTCAATATTTTTTTCGAGTTCCTCTCTTAAGTTTTTTATGTCATCGAATTCTGTAGTGTCTGATACCCACTCGTCAGTAAAGTCTGGAAGTATTTTTTCTCTAACTTCTTTTACCAAAATAGTTATCTCAGCATCATCTATCTGTAATTGTGGAATGTTATCGTTTAGTTTTACGATTGCACCAGGCGAAACTCCTATCAATTTAGAATCAAGTTGGGGTGTTAACATATTCGTTCCTACCTCATATAAATAATCGCTATATGCAAAATCTTTAAGTTCTTCATTATTTTTCTTTGCAGAGACATTAATCAAGGCATAATCTCCACTATCAAGTGATCTTTCTACTTTTGAAACTTCAGCAAATTGAGTTCTTACTCTATCTATCTGATCATCCATTTCTTCATCTGTTGGCTTAATTGATTCAACTTCAACTTCTTGCTCTAGCTTTGGAAGTTTTGATAACGTAGGCCATAAAGTAATTAAAACCTCAATATCATAATTTTTATCTTTCTTCTCAATCTTCTTTATGACTGGCCTAGTAGCAGGATTTAATTCTTCATCTTTTAGAATTGTGAAAAGATTTTCTGGAAGATACATTTCAATTGCTTCTTCATTTATTGCATCTTCTCCGACTTCTCTTGTGACTATATTTGCTGGTATTTTTCCAGGCCTAAAACCCTTTATATTCAAATTTTTAGATATTTTATTTATAGCTTCATTCTTATATTCATCAAGATCTTGAAAATCAACTTTTAAATCGAGCTGCTTTTCAAAATCACCTGCATTCTTTAATTTATATTTCAATTTTTCTCCTAAATAAGGTGGGTGACCGACGGGATTTGAACCCGCGACCTCCTGGACCACAACCAGGCGCTCTAACCAAACTGAGCTACGATCACCTCGGCGCTCTCGATAGGACTCGAACCTATAACCTACAGATTAGAAGTCTGTTGCTCTATCCATTTGAGCTACGAGAGCCTCTCGAGCGGGTGAAGGGAATCGAACCCTCATAGCCAGCTTGGAAGGCTGGAGCTTTGCCATTAAGCTACACCCGCGCTAGTCGGGCTGGTGAGATTCGAACTCACGACCTCCTGCTCCCAAAGCAGGCGCTCTAGCCAAGCTGAGCCACAGCCCGCACGTCTAATTATTGTTCCATGATAACGCTTTTATGGAAACAATAAATCAAAAAATTTATAGTTAAGTATTATTAGTTAAGTTAATCTGTAAAAAGGGTCGCTAGCTCAATTGGCAGAGCAACGGACTCTTAATCCGCAGGTTCGGGGTTCAAGTCCCCGGCGACCCACGCGACATTTAGCGGATGTGGCGGAACTGGTAGACGCGCTAGATTTAGGATCTAGTGAGCTTTGCTCGTGGAGGTTCGAGTCCTCTCATCCGCACTATAAATTAGAAAATTTGAACAACAAGTTCAGTTGACGATGCTGTAGCCAAAAGTTTACCGTTCATATCTTTAAGTTCTCCAGATACAAAAATGACTTTTCTACCTAATTTATCAATCTTTCCAGTAGCTACTATCTCACCCGTATCAACTGTGATCTGGCTCAAATAATTTACTTTGATATCTGTTGTTAAAGCTATAAATCCTTTATCTAAATTGCATTGTGCTGAGATACTATTGCAGGAATCTAAAAGCGTTGCTGCAAGACCACCATGCACACTACCAATTGGGTTATAGTGAAATTCCTCAGCCTTGCAATAAAAAGAAGTGTGACCATCATCATCTATTTCAATTTTTGTGAATCCCATTAATGAGCCGATACCAGTTGAACCAGGTGGGTACTCTCTCAAGAATTTTCGACGGTCTTCTTTATCTAAATTTAATAATGTTTCAGCAACATCCTTTGGTGTTTCCCATGAGTGAGTTCTTTCATTCATCAGCTGACTCTGACGATCTGGTTTGTAATTCTGAAACGATGTCTGCATTTGCAAGAGTTGTAACGTCTCCGAGTTTTCTTTCCTCTGAAATATCTTTAAGTAGTCTTCTCATTATTTTTCCACTTCTTGTTTTTGGAAGGTCATTTGTTATCACAATACTTTTTGGTTTTGCGATAGGTCCTATCTTATCACTTACATGTTGTCGTAGAGTCGTAATCAGTTCATCATTTCCTTCAAAACCACCAATCAACGTTACGAAAGCAGCAATAGCCTCACCAGAAATTTCATCTGCTCTTCCAATTACTGCAGCTTCTGCCACAGACTCATGTGCAACAAGGGCACTCTCGACCTCAGCTGTTGAAATCCTATGACCTGATATATTCATTACATCATCGACTCTTCCAAGTAACCAGAAATATCCGTCATCATCATATTTTGCACCATCACCAGCAAAATACATTCCATCATATTTTGACCAATAAGTATCGATATATCTTTTTTCATCTCCAAAAACTGTTCTCAACATTGAAGGCCATGGTGTTTTAATTGCAAGGTAGCCACCTTCTCCTTTTGAAACTTCGTTTCCTTTTTCATCTACAACAATTGCATCAATTCCTGGCATCGGCCCACAAGCAGATCCTGGTTTTGTACTAGTGATACCTGGCAGTGGAGTAATCATGATTGATCCTGTCTCAGTTTGCCACCATGTATCAACAATCGCACACGATTCACTTCCAATATTTTCGTGATACCACATCCAGGCTTCTGGATTGATTGGCTCTCCAACTGTTCCTAATAACCTTAGAGAAGATAAATCATGTGCTTGAGGGTGTTCTACTCCCCACTTCATAAATGCTCTTATTGCAGTTGGTGCTGTGTAAAAAATATTGACTTTATATTTTTCAACAATACTCCACAATCTTTTTTCATCTGGAGCGTTTGGTGCTCCCTCATACATAACACTCGTTGTCTTATTAGCAAGAGGACCATAGACAATATAGCTATGACCAGTTACCCATCCACAATCAGCAGCACACCAGTAAATATCATCCTCTTTTACATCAAAAACTGCTGAATGTGTAGTTGTTACTCCGGTAAGGTATCCGGCCTGTGTGTGGACAATTCCCTTTGGTTTTGCGGTAGTGCCTGATGTGTAGAGTATGTAAAGCATATCCTCTGCATTCATGACCTCTGGTTCACATGTTGCATCTTGTTTGTCTACTAAATCGTGATACCAATAATCTAATCCCTCAACCATATCTACGTCATTGTTAGTTCTTTTTACGACTACAACACTTTCAATATGGTCTGTTAGTTTCAAGGAATCATCTACATTCTTTTTTAAAGGGACAATATCTCCCCTTCTCCAGGCACCATCAGCGGTAATAACTACTTTTGCTTCTGCATCATTTATACGATCAGCTAATGCTTCAGCGGAGAAACCACCAAAAACAACTGAATGAACAGCACCTATTCTTGCGCATGCCAACATTGAAATTACGATCTCTGGAGTCATGCCGAGATAAATTGCTATTCTATCCCCTTTTTTGACTCCTAATTCTTTTAAGCCATTGGATAACTTACAAACTCTCTCATAAAGATCCTGATAGGTAATCTCTTGAGTGTCTCCAGGTTCTCCCTCCCAGTAAAATGCAACTCTGTCTCCGTCTGTTTCTAAATGACGATCCAGACAGTTGTAAGAAAGATTTAATTCTCCATCTTTAAACCATTTATAAAAAGGTGCATTGGAATCATCTAAAATTTCGGTTGGCTCTTTATACCAAGTAATTCTCTCAAGGGCCTGTTTTTGCCAGTAGGCTAATCTATCTTCCTCTGCTAAATCAAACCATTCTTTAGTAGCGTTTGCATTTTCAACGATACTTAAAGGAGGATCAAAAGTTCTATCTTCCCCAAGTAGATTTTCAATTTTTTCTGACATTTTTAATTACCTAAAGTAATTATAAAAATTTTACGATGAACTTTCCATAAAATAATAATTAAAACCATCACACAAAGCATTCCAAGATGCATTGATAATATTTTCATGCACACCGATTGTGCTCCAAATCATCTCTCCATCTGTAAACTCAACAAGTACTCTTGTTTTTGCCTCTGTTCCATCCGATGAATCAATAATTCTTACTTTGTAATCAGTTAATTTAATTTTATCTACATCGGGATAGTTATTTTTTAAGGCAGATTTCAATGCTTTATTCAATGCATCAACAGGTCCTACTCCCTCACCAGTTGTTACAAATCTATTTTCTTCAACAGTAATCTTGCAAACTGCCTCAGAAACTACATTCTGTGAATTTCTTCTTTCGGAATAAACTCGAAAACTCTCAAAAGAAAAAAATTCTGGTTCTTCACCTTTTATTTTTTTCATCAATAAATATAAAGATGCATCTGCAGCCTCATATTGAAAACCTTCGTATTCTAAGTTTTGTACTTGTTCAATCAAATTTTTTGCTTCATCGTTTGAAAACTCAATATTAAATTCTTTTGCTTTTGTAATGACGCTTGCTCTGCCTGCTAACTCTGAAACTGTAGTTCTTGTGTAGTTTCCTACCTGGCTTGCATTGATATGCTCATATAATGTGTTGTCTTTTGACATACCTGATGCGTGCAATCCAGCCTTATGAGTAAATGCAGATGACCCAACATATGGATGTCTTGAATCTATTGCGATATTTACGAGTTCAGCAATGTGATTAGCAATAGGAGTTAATTTTTCTAGAGACTTTTCAGGAACTGTTTCTAGGTTCATCTTGAGAGATAGGTTTGGTAACAAAGTACATAAATCAGCATTTCCTGTTCTCTCCCCGTAACCGTTCATTGTTCCTTGTACGTGCTTTACACCTAAATTTACTGCTGCCAAAGAATTGGTGACAGCACAGCCATTGTCATTTTGAAAATGGACACCAAATTCTTGATCTGGATATTTTTCAATTATTGGATTTAAAAGTTCGGTAACTTCATGTGGAAGAGTTCCTCCGTTTGTATCACAAAAGATGAAGCACTCAACACCTTCATTTAAAACTGAATCAAGAATCTTTAGAGTTACTTCCGCATTCTCTTTTAATCCATCAAAAAAATGTTCTGCATCAAAAAATACTTTTCGATTATTTTCCTTCAAGAATCTCACAGTGTCTACTGCCATTGAGATAGCATTGTCAACATCTGTCTCTAAAGCTTTAGTGATGTGCAGATTTGAGGATTTTCCTACAATACAAACATATTCAGTTTCTGAGTCAATTAATGCTTGAACTTGGGGATCATCTTCAACTTTGGTATTTAATTTACGTGTAGATCCAAAACTAACCAATTTTGCATTGTTTAAATTCAAATCTTTCTTTGCAGTATCAAAAAACTCTTTCTCTTTTGGTGATGCTCCAGGCCAACCTCCTTCGATAAAATCAACGCCTAGTTCATCAATTAGCTTTGCAATAGCTAATTTATCTTTTACAGACGGTGATATGCCTTCTTGCTGAAAGCCATCTCTTAGAGTTGTATCAAATATGTCTATCTTCATTCTTCTTCTTCCAAAAAAAAACCCCTGCAACGCAAGGGTAACAACGAAAAGTTCGTTGTCCTTAAATAATAATTATGAAATTAATCATGAATTCATAATAGTTTCGTTTATTAGCTTGTCTACACAAAAAATATTTATTCTGTAAAAGTATCTGTTAACAAATCACACATTTTTTTTAGCAGCAATTTTTCTGTGACTTATGTCAGTCTTTTCTTCAAAACTTAACTCTGCAAGGGTTGATCCGTCTATTTCGAAAATAGGATCGTATCCAAAACCATTGTTTCCTCGGGGAGACGTAGTTATTTGACCGTTTAATGTTCCTTCGGTATCTAACCTGATTTCTCCATCAAAAAAATATATGACCGTTTTAAAAAAAGCCTTTCTATTTTCTTCATTTGATAAACTTTTTAACATCTTTTCGATGTTTTCTTGGTCTGAAGCATTCTCCCCTGCATATCGAGCAGTTGAGACTCCAGGTAGATTTCCTAATGCTTCTACAAATAGTCCTGAGTCATCTGAGAGGACAGGAATGTTATGCTTGAGAAAAATTTCTTCTGATTTTTTTTGAGCGTTCCCTAAGATAGTATCTTTATCTTCAACAACATCTTCAAGGTCATCATTGAATATTATTTCAAATTTTGAATCTTTAAAAATCTCTTTTATTTCTTTGAACTTGTTCTTATTTTTACTCGCAAATAAGATTTTCATACATTCTTTTGTACATCAAAGACTTTATTGACCTCTTCTTTGGTCATTTCAAAAAGTTTATCTAAGTCTTCTTTAGAAAATGGTTTTTGCTCAGCAGTTCCTTGAATTTCTAATATCTCATAGTTGTCATTTAGTACAAGATTTAAATCTACTTGGGCACTTGAATCTTTTTCATAATCTAAATCAGCAATAAAATCTCCATCAACTATTCCAACTGACAATGCAGCAATTTGGTTTGTTAGGGGGTTTTGAACTAATTTTTTTTGATCAACAAGGTTATTGAAAGTCTCATTAAGTGCAATCCATGCACCATTGATTGATGCTGTTCTTGTTCCTCCATCTGCATCAAGAACATCGCAGTCGACTGTGATTGAGTATCCATTTAATATTCCAAGGTCACATACAGATCGAAGTGATCTTCCAATTAGTCTTGATATTTCCTTTGACCTTCCTCCTTCAAAAGATTTTCGTGAAACTCTTTGATCAGATGAGCCAGGCAACATGTTGTATTCAGCTGTTAGCCAACCCTTGTCTGAGTTTTCAAGCCACCTTGGAACTCTATCTGAGATAGAGACTGTTATTAATACTTTTGTATTTCCAGACTCATAGAGAACTGATGTATTTTCAGAGTTAATAAAATTCTTGGTTACTTTGATATCTCTCATAAAACTTTTTCTTAAGGTGATAGTCTAGTTATTTCCCATGAATTATCATTTTTAACGTAAATAAAGCGATCATGGGTTCTGCTTCTTCTTCCCTGCCAAAACTCCCAGAAGCTTATATCAATGCCATATCCGCCCCAGTTATCAGGTCTTGGTATATCTTTTCCTTCAAATTCTTTTTCTAATTCTTGAATTTTCTCTTCAACTGTTTCTCTTCCTTTTATTTCAGAACTTTGACTGGAAGCTATTGCACTCAATTGTGCACCTCTTGGCCTAGAGGCAAAGTAATTGTCAGAAACTTCATCTGAAGTCTTCGAGATAATACCTTCAAGCCTTATTTGACGATGGAGTTCAGGCCAGAAGAATAATCCAGAAATATTTGGATTGTTATCCATCTCTTTACCCTTACTGCTTTGATAATCTGAGTAAAAAACTAGTTTGTCATCGACAATATCTTTAAACAGTACATAGCGAGACCTTGGTGTTCCTTCTTGAGTTATAGTCGAAATAGCCATAGCGTTTGCCTCATTTACCTCAGCATCGATGGCAATTTGAAACCATGTATTGAATTGTTCTAATGGATCTTGATTGAGGTCTTCTAAATTGAGTGGTTTGTCTTCGTACTCAACTCTTATTTTTTTAACTTTGTCAGAGATGCTATCCATTTATTTAGATTTGATGTAATTTAATGCAGAACCAGCAAAAAACCAGGATATCTGATCTGAAGATAAAGAGTGATTGGCTTTAATAGTTTCCTGCTCTCCGTTTTCTTTCTCTAAGACAATCTCTATTGGTGTATCTACTTTTATATCGCTAAGACTCTTTATTGTCATTTTGTCGAATTGTTCAATTTTTTCATAATCATTTTTATCATCAAAAACTAAAGGCAAGATACCTTGTTTCTTCAAGTTTGCTTCATGAATCCTTGCGAAGCTTTTAACCAGAACTACTTTGCATCCTCTAAATCTAGGTTCCATTGCTGCATGCTCTCTTGAAGATCCCTCTCCATAGTTTTCATCCCCGACTGCAACCCAGCTAACATTCTCAGCATGATAATTTTTTGCAATATTTGGTAAAGTATCAACTTCTTTTGTTAAAACATTTACTCCATCTCCAGCATTTTCTGCGAAAGCATTATTTACTCCGTTAAACAAGTTTTGAGAAATGTTCTCAAGATGACCACGAAATTGAAGCCACTTACCGGCTGGTGATATATGATCAGTTGTACATTTTCCTTCTGCTTTCATTAATACACTCATTGATGTGTATTCACTCTCATTAGGTGCTTCAAAAGGAGTTAGTCTTTGTAGTCTATTTGATTCAGGGTCAATTACCACCTCTACATCATCACCTGGTGTAGGCTGAATAAATCCCTCTAAAGTCTCTTCAAATCCTTTATCAGGTAATTCATCTGCAATTGGTGGGTTGAGGGTTATCTCTTCACCATCTTTACTTGTTAACGTATCATTAAGAAAGTTGAAATCAAGCGTGCCACCTAGAGCTAATCCAATAACTGTTTCGGGAGATCCAATAAAAGATAAAGTTTCTGCGTTGCCATCGTTTCTTGCAGGGAAGTTTCTATTAAATGATGAAACAATTGAATTACTCTCCCCTTCTTTTATGTCATCTCTTTTCCATTGGCCAATACAAGGACCGCATGCGTTGGCAAGGACTGTTGCACCAATTGCCTCTAAATCTTTAAGATAGCCATCACGCTCAATCGTGGCTCTTGTTTGTTCAGATCCAGGAGTAACCATTAAAGGGACCTTTGCTTTTAAACCATGCTTTGCAGCTTCTCTCGCAATAAATGCAGCTCTTCCAATATCTTCATAGGATGAGTTTGTACATGATCCAATCAATGCACTAGAAATTTTAAGTGGATAATCGTTTGCGTTGGCATCATCTTTTAATCCAGAAATTGGTCTTGCTAAATCAGGTGTATGTGGTCCAACAATATGTGGCTCTAATTCATCAAGATTAATTTCAATAACTTGATTGAAATAGTTTTCTGGATTTTTTAAAACTTCTTCATCAGCAGTTAGCAAATCCATTCTAGAGTTTGCTAATTCAGCTATCTCTTCTCTACCTGTAGCTTTTAGATAATCACTACCTTTTTCATCGTATGGAAAAATGGAACATGTAGCACCAATTTCGGCACCCATATTTGTGATGGTTGCTTTACCAGTAGTTGAAATAGTTTGAGTTCCCTCACCAAAGTATTCGACTATTGCGTTTGTAGCTCCCTTGACCGTAAGAATTTCTGCTACTTTTAAAATAATATCTTTTGGTGAAGTCCAGCCGCTCAATGATCCTGTTAATTTAACACCAATCAAACTTGGAATCTTTGTATTGAATGGCATACCAGCCATAACATCAACAGCGTCTGCACCTCCAACTCCAATGGCAATCATTGATAATCCACCAGCATTAGGTGTATGGCTGTCAGTACCTATCATCATTCCCCCAGGAAATGCATATTGTTCGAGAACAACCTGGTGAATAATTCCAGCCCCTGGTCCCCAGAATCCTATTTCATACTTTTCTGAAGCAGTTCTTAGAAAATCAAAAACCTCTTTATGTGTTTTGTTTGCAACTTGAAGGTCTGTACTTGCACCCTCATATGCTTGAATTAAATGGTCACAGTGCACAGTCGTTGGTACTGCTGTTTCAGGTAAATCTGCTTGCATGAATTGTAATAGAGCCATCTGAGCTGTTGCATCTTGCATAGCAACTCTATCTGGTGCAAAATCTCCATAATCTTCACCTTTGTTTAAGGAAATAGATGAAATGTCCGTTGCATGGCCAAAAAGGAGTTTTTCAGCAAGTGTAAGAGGGGCATCTTTCCTTGCCCTTAAACTGTTAATATTCTCAGTTAACTTTTCATAAACTGAAGAAACTAAACTTGCTGGTGTTACTGATAAATCCATCACTTCAATTATATTCTCATATAGTTCTTACTAAAACCTTATCTATATTCAGGACATGTAGTTTGGTAGTCACAATTAGCACACCAATCACCAACATTAAAAGAAGGTGATAACGAATCATTAGGATTCCAATTAGCAATTCTTTGGGCTTTGTCCTCAAATTTTTCAATTATTGATTCGAACTCGCTTTCCCCAAATTTTCTTTTCTTTAGCTTTCCACCATCTTTATTCGTATAAATGTGGAAAACATACACTTCGTCTTCTTTTAATAATAATTTTGCACCTAATGCATACAACTCTGCTTCGGTGAGGTCATCATTGCTTTCTTGACCAGTTTTTAGCTCAATAACTAAACCTTTTCCTTTATATCTTCCAACAAGATCTGCTTGACCCATAAATGTGACAGCTACTTTATCATCTCTCAATTCCATTTTTGAATTTGAAACTATTCCATCTTTAACAATTGAAAAACCTAAACCATACTCTGATAATTTTATTTCTAACTCATCATGATTTTTTACTTCATTGTCTAATGCTTGGATCAACTCTTCATATTTTTTAAGTATTTGAGATGCAAATTTTTCCTCTTCATCAACAAGAAGGCTCTTTAATCTTTCAATTTCTTTATCTCCAAAGATATCTTTATTTTTTTCAAGCATCTTTTGTGAATATGAGTGAAATTTTTGACCAAGTTCAGCTTCAAATGATTCGTTTTCAATATCTTTTGGTATGGCATATTGCGCTCTCCAAGATGTCCATCTCTCGCAAGTCTCAAGATTCAGCAAGTTTGATTTACTGATTAAAATTCCTCTATTATTTGATTTTACTTCTTGTTCATCTACCACAGGATATTGACCACATCTTGATGGCCGAGAACACATGTAACAATGAAGTCCAGGAGTTGCTTGTTTTCTATTTGTCTCAAACTCTTTAATAATATTGAAATAGTTATCGATAATTTCTTTTGAATTTTCTGGTTCCTTTATTTCATCAAAATCATCGTGAATTAGCTGAGCTGTAAGAAATGTTTCACCCTCTAGCTTCGTCTCTGCGACAATAGCTCTATCTATATCTTCAATATCAGATACTCCTGCTTTAAGTTTTATGTATTCGCTATTGTCTTCATCCTCAAGTTGATACTGGAATGATGTATATATACCCTTTTCTTCACCATCAATCTCTTTCGTTATTTCTTGTCTATAAAAATCAATATTTACTTGCGGTAAAGGTTTAGGAACCAAACTTCTAAACCTTTCAAAAAGTTCAGACATTATTTTTCTTTGTAATGGGTCGTAAAATTGAAAGTTTTCTTCTGCAACCTTTACAGCAACTTCATCATCTGCCTCATTAAGTAACCAATCAGATATTGCATTGTTGATGCCACTCCAACGATCTAAACGTGAATTTGGTGTGAGGGTTTTTGGACCAATAGATTGATGACACTCCGATATTTTTTTTACATCATATGTTTTATAGAACTTAATGCCCTGGTTCATACTCTAAAGATAATTCAAATTTTCCTAAGATTATGTATTTGAAAATTAATTTAGACTTTATATATTTGACGTTCAATTTATTTCAAGAACTTGCAAACCTATCGTTACAATATACCTTCATCACTGCCAAAACTGCCAAAAGTAAATAGGACCCGATTAAAACAACCTGTAGAATGTATATATGGATAAAAGAATATCTAAATCATTTAAAATCATTTTTTCTAGTTTGTACCCAAATTTCAATGAAGATGAAATAAAAAACTCTGAAAAATACTTCAATTTTATCCTTGCTAATTTTCCTGATAGATCAGAAATCACACTCCTAAAAGGAGTCCTTTTCATGTTTTCTTTTGGAGTAAGAAAGGTCATTATAAAAGACAAAAATATTCCAAAATTTGTGAGAAATCTACAGAGCTCCAACTTGTCATTAATCAGAAAACTTGGTTCAGGTATGACAGCATTATTTGGTTTAAGTACTGCAAGATCGCTTGATGGTGAGGGTTCAGTGTATAAATACCTTGATTACCCAATCTATAAAAATACGACAATTGAAAAAAAAGACGTATCTATTCCAAAAAGTATAGAAGTAGCAGTGATCGGAAGTGGTTCTGGTGGAGGTGTCGCAGCTAATATACTCAATAAAAAATATGAAGTAGGTATATTCGAAAAAGGTAGTCATGGAAATGGTGAAACAAATAATGAAACATTTGGGTATCACAACTTTTATGACACGAATGGAATTCAACAAACTAGAGGATATAAAGTCTTGCTTTTAGCTGGAATGGGAATTGGAGGAGGAACTAGTGTAAATTGGACGACCTCTTTAAGAACTCCTGACAAGATATTAGATGAATGGGATTCCCTTACAGGACAAAATGACTATTTTAATTCGAGTGAATTTAAGAGCAGTATGGATTATGTATGCAAAGAATTAAACGTTGATGTAGAAAATAATCGAGTACCACAAAAAGAAGTTAAATTGGCTAAGGGCATAGAGCTCAATGATTTGAGTTATAAGATTATTCCAAGGAATACAAGCAATGCAGATTGTACAGAATCTGGTTTCAGTACATTTGGTCGTTATGACGAAAGCATCAACTCAACAAATAAGATTTGGTTCTCTGAAGATAAATTTGAACCAGAGAATGTGTTCAGTGATACCAATATCAAAAGTCTTGATATATCGAATGGAAAAGCAACACATATTAATGTTGAAAATAATGGCACATTACATAAAGTGTCGGTTGATAAAGTCATCCTTGCAGCTGGTTCCCTAAACACTCCAAAAATTCTGCTTGATAGTGGATATAAAAATAAACAACTTGGTCACAATTTAAAACTTCATCCCGTTTCAGGTGTTGCAGGTAAGTTTTCAGAAGAGCAAAAGCCATGGGCTGGAACAATGCAGGGAATCTATTCAGATGACAATTTGTTTAGGAAAGACAATTATGGATACCTTTTAGAAGGGTTACCCATGCATCCAAGTCTTTTCTTTCCGTTTTTTCCAAACAATAACGATAAATTTGATGATTTTATTGATAGTTATAAATATTGGTCTGGAGGAATTGTTCTTACCTCAGATACAAGTTCTGGATCAATAATTAATAAAAATCCTCAACACTTATGGGATTACAATTTAAACGATTTTGATCATGACAATTTGATGCACGGAATGGAAAGCCTTGTAAGAGCAAATTATTTAGCTGGTGCAGAAGAAATTATGGTTGCAACTTCACCAACAATGCATTGGAAAAAATCATCAAATGAAGATATTGAAGAATTCTTGAATAAGGTGAAAGCTATTAAAAATCAACCTTTCCGAATGCTACTTGGATCAGCACATCAAATGGGTACGGCAAGAATGAACCCTGATCCAAATTTAGGTGTCACAGACTTAAATGGAAAAGTTCATGGATTAGATAATGTCTTTATTGTAGATTCGTCGGTATTTCCAAGATGTTCTGGAGTGAATCCAATGATAACTATTCAGTCAACAAGCCACTTTTTAACTTCAAAAATATAAATTACGGATAGTTCTTATCAGCTATAAAGAACGTCTGTGCGCGATCTTGACCTAAATTTATAAATAATCCCGAAGATTCAACATGTATGTTTTCTCCAGAAAATATTGTTGACTCGGTATAAATCTTTTTGTCTTCGATCCTCGTAACCCAAGCACTTAGCTCAAACTCTTCTTGCACTGGACATGGTGATCTGTAGTTAACTTCGAGATTAGCAGTAACACACCATAGATTATGGGTAACGGTAGCGTACCCCATCATCTCATCTAGGACAGTTGATAATATACCTCCATGAACAAGACCTGGTCCTCCCTCAAATCTTTTCTCAAATGTATACTTAGCATATATTTTTTGATCTCTGATGATCGGAACCATCTTCATGCTCTGTGGATTTTCTACACCACTTACAAAAGAAGAGTCTGGATATATGTCTTGCAGGACAGTGCCTTCAGACCACCCTGAACTTGTAATTTCTAAATTGTCTCCGGTAATGTATTTGTAGTTCATTCGTTATTTTTTAATTCCTTACGTAATGATTCACTTACTATAGCATTTGTGAGATCTGAGCGAGTTCGCTCAATGATCGCTCTTGCTGTGTCAGCGTAGCGTCTTAAACCTCCTGTAAGGGCATCTGGATAGTCAAGTTCATTAAATATCTCCATAGAGGACTCCATTACATCCAAATACTTCTCCCCTTCTTCAATTTCAAGCTTTCTTAATTTATCAAGTACTTTTCTTCTCCACTCTCCAATGGCATCGCCAAGTCCTTGTATATAATTTGAAGCTGAAACATTCATTGTAGAAAATTCGAGAAGTATATTATTTTTTTCAAACTCATAGACTAAAAATGCTTCAATTAATTCCCTCTCAGAATCATTTACATACCCTGCAAAACGTAACTCGGGAACATCTTTAAGTGAAGTATGTAATTTTTTATAGTTATTATTTGCTTCATCTAAATTCGTTTTAGCCTCAGCTAAATCATTTCTATGAACATTTCGTATAGACTTAGAACAAGATTTGATAATTTCTCTAGAGAGTTTTAAGGACTGTTCTCGAATCTCGTTTAATTTATCAAATTCTTTAACGAGACTATTTGTAATCTGCTCAGGTGATTTCAAGTTTTAAACAGCTTCTTTGAAGTAGCTTTCTTCCTCTACCTTTTTTATTTCTTGTTGATTTCCTAGACTTAAGTTATTTTGCATTTGCATAGATCTTCTTACTTGAAACGAGAGAAATGCATAAACGCCAAAGATAACATCAAATACAAGGTGAGCTATAAAAATTGGAACAGACATGGTTTGAATTGATATAAAAAAAGTTGAAATTGCTATCAAACCTAGAACCAAATAACCTCTTCTCTGTTTGTTGACCATAAAATCATATTCACGAGAGATCATAAACGAGTAGTTGCTTTGATTTTTTGAAATTTGTACTTCGGGAAGGATTACCGCCATCGAAAGCGATAATAATAATCCTATTAAAACTAATGTTGAACTCATAGCCCTGCCTCAACTCTTCTTAAAAATATATTACAACAAAATAAATTATTATTCTTAAAATCTAAAATTTATTCTCGTCACCTTTTGATAGTCTTGAAAGATTTTCCCGATGTTGATAGAAAATCAAAACGACAATTAGAATCTGTGACACTGTGATTAACACTGTACTTTCTTGAAAAATGATATAAAGTGAACCAACTGTACAAGTAATCAGACTAGATATTGCAGAAATTCTAAAAATATAGAATATTCCAAAATAAAGCACAACAAATCCGAGAATTAAGAAAAACTGCCAAAATAAGATATCTAAATCTGGTGCAAGAAAAATTATATAGCCTACAACAGTCCCTAAATAAGTAGCAACTCCTTTTCCACCTTTAAATTTATAAAAAATGGGAAAACAATGACCTATCGCAGCCATGACTCCATAAATAATACTCTCTGTTTGTATTCCAAAAAGGAGAAATGGCACTACTCCCTTAAATAAATCTCCTAATAAAACAACAATTGCATAATTTTTACCAAGTGCGCGTAAAACATTGGATGAGCCAGGATTACCACTACCTATTTCTTGAATATTGATTTTTTTGTATTTTGCAACAAGGTATGCAAAATTGATTGAACCAATCAAATAACAAACAATCACTGCAACAATATTCATGATTAGATTCTACCGATTTAAATTAAATTAAGTTTTTATTCCATTAAGGTATTTTTAATTTATTGTGGTATTTGAGATAAATGATCATTGATAACTGTAATAAAAAGAGATTTAAGTCTGAAAACGAGGCCAGAAAAGAACGCGGGTGGGCTGAATCAGAATATAATCAACGATTCAATATTTATAAATGTAGTGATTGCAACGACTGGCATTTAGCTAGTATAAAATAGATGCTTGAATTTTTTACTGGCGTATTACAGGGAATAACAGAATTCTTACCAATTTCTTCAAGCGGTCATTTAGTAATATTATCGTCTTTAAGCCAAGATATAAATTTAAATACAAATGATATTGCTTTTCTACATATTGGAACACTATTTTCAATTTTGATATTTTATAGAAAAAGAATAAGAAAAATATTTGAAAGTACTGAAACTTTTTTATTTTTTCTAAAAGTGGTAGTTGTCGGTGTGATACCAGCAGCTTTAGTTGGTTTCTTTACTCCGATCCAGAGCACCATAGATGAAAGTCCCCAGATTCTCTTAGTGACAGGGATCTCATACCTCCTATTCTCAATATTTTTAATATTCTCAGAAAAAATTAATAACAAAGAATCGTTTTCAATTACAGAGTTGACAGTAAATAATGCATTTCTAATCGGATTGGCTCAATCCTTTGCTTTACTACCAGGAGTATCCCGTTCAGGTGTCACATTAATTACTGCAATGTATCTTGGGATGAAGAAAGCAGATGCGATTTACTTTTCTTTACTTCTTGGCATTCCAACAATTTTTGGTGCTTGGGGCCTAACGTTTGTGACTCAGTCTTATGAACTTAATTCAGGAATTATATTTCCAACGATGGTTGCATTGATAACTGGACTAGTTGCAATAAAACTCCTTGTGGATTTCACAACAAATTCTAAACTTCAATATTTTGGATACTACTGTCTTTTACTCGGAATTATTTGTTTAGTAATTAATTAATTTTTAAGTTTATAGGTTTTTTCTTAGGAGCTATATTGTTAATTGCATTCACCATATTTTCAATGACTAAAAAATTCTCATCAGATGCAAATTCAGCCAAATTGCCACTTTCCGAATATTCAGATACGTTGTTGTAGAGAGGAAGAGATCCTATAAAATCTACATTCAGTCTTTTGGAAAGCTCTTCTCCCCCGCCTTGTCCAAAAGGAAATAATTTTTCTTTGCCATTTTCTAAATATGACATATTCTCAATAACTCCAATAATGCTTGAATTAACTTTTTGTGACATGATTCCAGCTCTCTCGGCTACTGCAGTTGCATTACTTTGAGGTGTAGTAACAATAATTGTTTCGTAGAAATTTAAAAATTGAGATAATGATATTGAAACATCGCCTGTTCCAGGCGGCATATCAATTAATAATATATCAATATCTTGCCATAAGACTTCATACAAAAACTGTTCTATTGCTTTGTGGAGCATTGGTCCTCTCCAAATTACAGCTTCATCCTGTTTAACAAAATATTCCATTGAAATTACATTTAAGCCATTTATTTTTGATGGAAAAATTCTATTGTTAAAAGGAATTGGTGGAAATTTAGCACCAAGCATTTTGGGTATTGAATATCCCCAAATATCAGCATCTAATATGCCTACTTTCTTTCCTTGCTTTGCGAAACCCATGCCAATCAATGATGAGATTGTTGACTTACCTACACCACCTTTTCCAGAAGAAATACCAATTATTCGTTTTCCTACATTGAAGTTTTTCTTTACATCTTCAATAGATAGATCTGCATTGACCAACTTGCTAGCTGTAGCCATATCATCAGTTGTTGGCTCTATAAATTTCAAAGGAACAGAGCTGTCTATCTCTTTAATCATTTCAGTAACTGCAGATTGGACCCAATCAATATTGAAATAATCAAAAACCTCTAACTCGTTATTCTTGTTTATGTTGAAACATCCAAGTTCCTCAAAGGTTTTATTGAATCCTGGATAAATAACATTTTCAAATTTCATACTTATGTATTTTATGTTCAATTCTTTATTAAATTGAAATTATGTTGAAAAGAAATTTTATCTTAATTGCATTGATAGTCTTGGTTGGAGTTGTTTCAGTATTTTTTGATAATGAAACTGTCGATGAGGAGATTCTCCCAAGCAATCAAAAAATTGATTTATCGAATATTAATGAAGTTTTAGATACTAATTTTCAAATTGCCGAAGAGTCGTATGTGATTATTAATCTCTGGGCTACGTGGTGTACTCCATGTATAGAAGAAGTAGGATACCTCCAAGAATTACACGATACTGGGAACTTCTATGTCATAGGTTTATTAGTTGATGATTCAGAAACTAATGCCAAGGAGTTTATCCTTGAACAAAATCTAACTTATCAGAATGTATTATCACAGGATAAAATTGAAGCATTTATTACTCAATTTTTTTGGAGCGGCATACCTACCACCCTTTTGTTAGATCCAAATTTTGAAGTATTGCATACATTTAATGGTCCAGTGACATACGAAATGATTCTTGATTACGTAAGTTAATACAAAAATAGTTTCTGCGTATAATTAACTTATGGATGTAATAATTATTTGGCGAATTATATTGCTTTTAGGATTTTTTGGATTCCTAGGAATAATGGGATTATTCACTTTAAAATTAATTGCAGCCTCAACTGGTAGAAAACGCTTAATAGATTTGTTTATAAGATAGCTTGGTAGCGGGGGTAGGATTTGAACCTACGACCTCTGGGTTATGAGCCCAGCGAGCTACCAGACTGCTCCACCCCGCGCTGAATATCAATAGTAATTAAGAAATTATTTAACTCAAGCTTTTTTATTTTTGATTTAAGCTTTCAATAGCTCTGTTGACCAACTCTTCTACTTCAATAATTAAGTCTTGATACCTACCAAGATTTCCATCAGTCAAAGCTTTCTGTGCTTGATCAAATAACTGATTTGCTCTGTTTAATAAATCAATAGCACTTGTCTCTTCAGAGTCATCTGTACCTAAATCAATATCTATATCAAGATCTCCAAATACTCCCTCTAGGGCAAGATTTAGAGATTCAGCCATAATAATTCTGTCTTGGAAGACAACAACAACAAATTTGAATTCTGGGAGTGGGTTTTGCTCACCTTGTAGATAGATTGGTTGATAATAAAGAACTGATTGATTAATTGGTACTACAAAAAGATTACCTTTTATAACACTTGATCCTTGTTGATCTAACAGAGTAAAAATCTGAGATATATCTGGGTCTTGATTTATTCTCGTTGAGACCTGTGATGGTCCATCAACAAACTCACCTTTTGGTAATTTAAAATCAATGATTTGACCATAATTTTCCGGGTCCGCATCAGCAACTAAGAAAGATTGCATATTCGGTCTGTTTTCTGGATTAAATGGTTGAAAAATTAAATAGCTTAAATCACTCTCTCCAGGTAGAGACATCAGTAAATAATAAGGAAGCATTGGTTTAAATCCAATCTCACTAAACTCACCTCTTAAAGTAGCAAGCCTTGGAGTGGTAGATGAATCAGTGGGGATCTCCCATGGGTCTTCATCTGCATAAAATACTCTCGGATCTTTCATGTGGTAGTCTCTATACATATCAGACTGGATAGTGAAAAGATCTTCAGGATATCTAATGTGATTGAGCAGATCTTCAGACATATCTGATTTTTTATCAAAAAGTGATGGAAATATTGAAGAGTAGGATTTGATTAAAGGGTCTTCTTCATCAAATATATAAAATTTCATAGTCCCGTCATATGCATTGACTACAGCCTTGACTGAATTTCTAATATAGTTGAAATTGGCAGGTAGCCCTGATCTATCATTAATTCTTGTTGTATCAGCTGGTTGAGCATAGGGATATCTGTCACTCAATGTGTACAGATCAATTATCCAAAAAAGATTGCCATCAACTAATGCTAAATAGGGGTCATTATCCGAATATAAAAATGGAGCTGCTTTTTTAACTCTACTTATGATGTTTCTTTCCATAATTAGTTTCGAGCCATCTCCTAGCTGATTAGAAATTAAGAGGTTTAATTCACTGTAACGAAGTGCAAACCCAAGTCTTTTAAAGAATGAACCAATTCCAACACCACCATCTCCTGAATAATTTGTATAAGCTACAGATTGGCCTTCTGTAGAGAGTGGATAGTCAACCTCATCTTGAAGAGAATTAACTACAACATAGTCATCTGAGTCAGCTGACTCACCAAAGTATATTCTTGGTTGATCAACTTCAAGTTCCGGGACACTAGTGTTCGCTGGTACGCCTTTGACATAAAAATCTGGTTGTCCTTGGCTTGCTACATTATTTGCGGGACTAAATACGACTCCAAATCCGTGGGTGTACTGCAATTTTTGATTGACCCAACCTTGAGCAGGTAAATTGGTTTGATCTAATTCTCTTGCAGAGACCATTACCTGAGTTAGCTCTCCATTAATTACGTACCTGTCTACATCTACCTCATCAAGAGCATAATAAGCTCTTATTTCTTGAAGCTGACTATACGTTTCTGCCAAAACAGTTGGATCCCAAAGTCTGATATTGTCAACTGTTTGAGTATTATCGTTTATGTCATTTTGTGATAAGGTTGGCGACGCCTCAAATTGTCTCTCTTCAATATTATCAAGTCCATATGCAAGTCTTGTGTAGTTAATGTGCTCTTCAACATAAGGTAATTCTTTATTTAATTCATCTGGTACGACTCTAAACCTTTGAATTGCCGATGGAACAATTCCCCCAACAATAATTGATACAGCTAGCCATAAGCCAATTGCTGTTGCAGGAAGAAGCCAACCCCTTCTCCTAATGTTCACAAGTAAAAGTATTGCGCCAAATAATGAAATGAGAATTAATAAATTCAGTGCTGGTAGATGAGCGACTACATCGGTGTAACTTGCACCGAATACTTTGCCCCGAGGAGAATATAAAAGTTCTAAAGCATCGAGTCTGTAGGCAACAGCTTTCAAAAGAGCAATAAATGCAAGTAAAACTGATAAATGAGCCTTTGCTCCACTACTGACTTCAGGTAATCTTCCAGGTCTTAATTGAAGTGCTCCTGTGGCAATAAAATATAAAATGACTACTAAAGAGGTTATTGTAACTAACTGAAAACCCCAAGAAACAAAAAGTCTGTAAAGTGGAAGACCGTATACGTAACTAGCAACATCAAAGTCGAATACAGGATCAGCAACACCAAATTCTTCCCTGTTTAAAAATAATAAGACTTGTTCCCAAAGTGAAGATGCACCTGCACCTAAAAATAATGAAAGAGCTACAGCACCAGTCAATCTAAATCTTGCAAATCTTTCACTTACAAAATTTCTAAACCTTGCTAGCGGATCTTCTGAATCGAATGCTTCAAATATATCCATTACTGGGGTTGCTCTAGTTGCAAGTCTTAGATTTGAAAATATAAATATAAAAGCAACTAGAGAAGTTGCTCCAACAAGTGCTGATCTGGTAAAAAGAATTTTGATCCAGACACTTTCTAAATTTACAGAATCAAACCATAAGTAGTTTGTATAAAAATTAGCAATACCTCTTGCAAGTGAAAATCCAATAATTGCGATGAAGACAACAAAAGAAAAGCCCCTTCTTTCAGAATTTGTATTTAGATTTCCAATATTTACCATGTCAATTAATTGTATTTATGTTTCGTCTTTAACGTGAACTAAAGTCAAAAATTACATTCAATGCATTATCAAAAGAATCAACAGCAACAATTTGAGTATTATCATCTGCGAAAACACTAGCTTCTTCATAGTTAGCAGTTGGTACAAGAATTAAACCAGCATTTGCTCTTTTTGCGGCAATAACTTTTTGCTTTACCCCTCCAACAGGTCCAATTGATCCATCGATTTCAATTGTGCCAGTTCCAGCGATTTTTTTTCCATTAGTTATATCATTTTCGGTTAGTAAATTGTAAACATTTAAAGCCATCATCATGCCTGCTGACGGACCTCCAACATTTCCAGTTTTAATATCTACTTCAAAAGGAAAGATAAATTGTTGATTTGGCGTAGAAGCTAAAAATCCAACCATAGGTTCATTTTCATACTCGACATGTTCTATAAGTTTTGTTTCAATATTTAATTCTTGTTCATTTCTTATTAGCCCAATATTTACTATATCTCCTATTTCATATGTTCTTAACATTGATATAAATTCGGAAACTGACTTTACTAATTCATTATTTATGGAGACAATTAAGTCATTTTTAATAAGTTTGTCTTTTACTGGTGAATCATCTAGTAATCCAACAACCAAAACACCATCGCCTTCAGATTGTATGTCATAATTCAAAGAATCAAGAGCAACCGCAATTGCAACGTTTTCAGAAGTCATCATATTTTGAATACTTATTTCTGATAGTTCTTGAGGTGTCACACCGTCAGGTAAAATTACTTCTCTCGGATATAAATCAATTTGACTATTTAATCTAGCCCAAGCATATACGAAGTAATTTGCCTCATCTCTTCGAACGGTTAATTGATAAAGGTTCCCTTCATATTCGTAAGTTTGAACATTTTCAATTTCAATGTTCCATTGATAAGGAGGTCCCGGTGACATAAAATAATAGTCCGATTTAACAAAACCAAAAGGAAATATTGCAAAAGTGTATGTAATGAGGATTATTTTAAGAAGTTTATTTTTTTCAAAAAATGTTTTCATGATTAAATATTAATTAGTTTAAATATATATAAAAAAGAGCCGGCATTGCCGGCTCTTTAATAATCTAACTAATTCTTAAATTAGTAACATGCTCCTGAAGACCAGTCATATGCCTTAGCCGTAGGGCCTACATACTGTGATGCAAGCACTCTCTGACCACTGCCAATAGATCCATCAGGTATACCGATATAAGCTTGAGCGTCAGCTCTATCTTGACCTAATGTTCTTGATGGGAACATTCCATCAGAGTCAACTGTTACATTTGCAGCTGCTCTTCTAATTCCTGCTCTTGAGATGTCTCCACCTTTATAAGCTGCTTCTAAAACACCTTTGAGGTGATATTGTGATGACCATCCTGCAACAAGAAATGAGTTGGCACTATCGACGATTTGTCCCATAGTTGCTCTCATTACTGCGTGTCCAGGTGTATCTGCTTCATAAGGTGCTACGCCAAGACCCATTGCATAAATAGCTCCTGATTCGAATAATCCCTTAAGTGCAAATCCTTCTTGAACGAATGCATCATTAAATGATGGTCCAGCCAGAATAGCAAATGGAGTTATGCCTTGTTGAGCTGCTCCACCAGCTACTTGTGCCATAAATCCTGCATTAATAGCTGGATAATAAGCATCAACTGGTTGGGTTACCATTAAACCAACTGCTTGAGCAACATCAAACTCTGTTGATGGAGGTGTATATGTCCACGCAACTTCTAGTCCGTTTGCTTCAGCTGCTTTGGCAACACCTGCTGCCCAATCTGATCCATAATCACCGGCAAATCCCATAATACCAATTGTCTTGATATCGCCTAGATTTGCTAGAGACCAATCAACAGCATTCATTCCATCAGCACAATATTGACTTCCAAATTCGATAACTAATCCTTTGTCAACATTTTTATATGACCATCCTGAATACCAGCTCATTGGTACTGCAACCATATTGTCCTTATCCATTTCATCTAAAATAAATAATGTTTGTACGGTTCCTAATGACATAGATAATGCTGCTACATTTTCTTTGAGTTGTGTATAGCCTTCAAGATGTTTTTGTGGATTAAATCCAGCATCAAAACTTTCTCTGATTGCAACACTATAGTCTCCAATTCCTCCTGCTGAGTTAGCCCATAGCCAAAAAGCTCTTTGGGCAACCTCTAATCCTGGACCAGCTGGCGCAAATGGACCCGTAAAGTCATTTATCATACCTAGATAAATACAACCTTTGCTTGGATCAGCGCCTGTAGGCACTCCGCCAATTTCTCCTGGACATGGTTCTTCTGTAACTCCTGTTCCTGTTGTTACAGATGCTGCTGTTGTGACTGAAGGAGAATCTAATGATTCAGTAACTTCTTCAGCTACTGTCTCTTCTACAACCTCTTCTTCAGCTGTTCCACCACAAGCAACAATAACCAAGGAAAGAATTGAAAATATAATAATTCCTCGCTTGCGCAATGAATTCATTTTCTCCCCCTTAAATTATTAGTACTAATGTACTTAGGTTAGTAGAAAAATAGGAAGTTAGTAGGAAAAAGGCCAAGCTTTGAAATAATTTCGTAACCTAAACCATATTCCCCATATTCCCCTTGGTTCAACGACTAAAAAGAAGATGATAAAGAAGCCAAAAACTATTCTTTCTATTTCACCTGGATTTAGAAAAAACCCTGAATCTGCTGCACCAACTAAGTGCAATACATTTTGAATAATTCCAGGCAACATTGTAAAGAAAAATGCTCCATAAAGAGGCCCTAAAACCGTCCCAACACCACCAATTATTACAATTGCAATAAATGTTATCGAATATAAAAGACTGAATGTTCCTGGCTCTATTCCGCCAGAAATAATAAACAAAAGAGAACCAGATATACCTGCATAAAAACTAGACAAAGCGAATGCATACATTTTGTACTTAAATAAATTAATACCTAATGCCTCAGCGGCAATATCTCTGTCTCTTATAGCTGAAAATGCTCTACCAATTTTTGTTCTTGTCAGATTTTTTGCCCCAATTCCCAAAAGAACACATAAAAAAAGCGAAAAATAATAAATTATAAGATTTTTTTCCAAAATTATATTTCCAAAAGTTAATCCAGAATCAAGATCAACTCCAAGAAATTTTAATTTTGCAGCCTTACGGCCAAGCCCTGCTCCGCCAGTTATGGATTTAAAATTTGAAAAGAAATGCGATCCTATAAATACGATAGCTAATGTTACTAAACCAAGGTTAAGTCCTTTAAGTCTGGCCGAAACAGGTGAAATGATAATACCTACTAAAGCTGCAACTATTCCAGAAATTGGGAGCCAAATAATCATGTCTAATTCAAACCCTATAACGCTAGAAGTTGCTGCTCCTCCTATAACTGCTGAAGTGTATGCTCCTATCCCAACAAAAACACCGTGAGCTAAATTGATCTGACCTGCCATTCCTGAAACAATATTAAGGCCCCAAGAGGCAATAGCAATTAAAAGAGAAGTCGTGACGAGTAATATCCAATAATTTGACAAATATAAAGGAAAAAATATTGATAATGAGATAAGTACAAAAAACCAAATTTTTTGAGTTACAGTAGAAAAAATTGCACTTTCACTTTTATAGTTTGTATATAAATCAGGTCTTTTTCTCATACCCTTTCAACCTCCTCACGGCCAAAAAGTCCATCAGGTTTGATTAACAAAATAAAAAACATAATTAAATATGGAGCAATGAGTGAAAATCCGCTCCCAAGTGAAAAACCAATAATATTTTCAAGATTAATTTGATAATAGGCAACATATCCTTGAGTTAGTCCGATAATTAAAGAACCAACAACAGCACCAGGTATTGAGTCAAGACCTCCTATTACAACAGCAGGAAGAGCTCTTAACGCAGAAATAAAACTTGCTTGCGTTAATGTATTGAATCCTCCAGTTATAAAAAATCCTGCAAATCCACCCAATATACCTGCAATTAACCATACAAGTCCGAATATCCGTCCGACATTAATACCCTGGGCTAATGCAGCTTCTTGATCGTGAGATGTTGCCATCATTGCTACGCCATATTTTGATTTTTTAAAAAATACTGTGAGCAACGAGATAATAACTATTGCTGTAAATAAGGCTGCTAATTCCAAATACTTGAAGGTAACTCCGGTAATTTGAAATGATCCAAAATTTCCAAAACTTGGAAATGGATCACCTAAATACCTCGGATTCAAACCAATCCAATTGTTTAACACCGTTCGCAAAAGAATATCTATTCCAATTGTCAGAATTGCAACTGAAAATACTGGTTCACCAACCATTGGACGTAAAAAAGCTCTTTCAACTATTAAACCAATTAGTCCAGTGGCTACAATTCCAATAATGAATGCAAGCCAAAAAGGAACCCCCCTATCTACAGCCAGTGCACTAATTATTCCTGCACCTACGACTACTAACGCTGGGTGGGCAAAACTGAGTACATCTGTTGCTTTGTAAACCAAGACAAGACCAATTGCAACCAGCGAATAAACTGAACCTAATGATAATCCTTCAAAAGTTGCTTGTAGAAAGATTGTCATTTGTACATATCTTCAATCAAATCTGAAAATTTTTCCATGATTACATTACGTTTTGCTTTTTGAGTTGCTGTCAAATCACCATCTTCATGGTCTAACTCTTTTGTTAGCATTCGGAATTTTCTAATTTGTAAAGATGAAGTGTATTCATTTGCCTTTTTAATTTCTTCCCAAATAAGATTTTGAACCTCTTCATTCTCAGAAAGGTTTCTATAAGTAGTGTGAGCAATATTTTTTCTTAATGCCCAATTTGAAACTATATCAAATTCTATACCAATTAAAGCAGAGAGAAATTTTCTATCATCTCCAATCACAATAGCTTCTTTTATAAACGGAGAAGTTTTTATATTATTTTCTATTTCAGAAGGAGAAACATTTTTTCCACCACTGGTGATAATAATATCTTTTTTTTCTATCGATGATTTTCAAAAATTCACCATCATATTCTCCAACATCGCCTGTATAAAGCCAACCATCTTTATCAAGCACTTCATTTGTAGCTTCCTCATTTTTATAATATCCAACAAATACACCGGGGTGTCGGACCATAATTTCACCGTCATCAGCAAGTTTTACCTCAACACCTGGTTGTGGAACCCCTACAGTTCCAAGCTTTACTTTGCCTGGTGTGTTGCCAGTAGCCACAGCAGAATTTTCTGTCATTCCATAACCTTCATATATTGGAACGCCTAGAGACATAAAAAATCTCAAAATCTCTGGGGATATTGGAGCAGCACCTGAAACAGCATTGTCAACATTGAGTAAGCCTAATTTTTTTTCTCAGAGTTCTAAAAGCAAGTCCTTGAGCAATAAAATTTGTAATTCTTGCAATAAAGTCATTGGGATCCTCGAGCCTTCTTTTTTTGCAGTGATATCACCAAAATACGTAGCAATTCTAAAAAGTAACTTTTTCAGTCTCGATGCATCTTTCATTCTTACTAACGTACCAGCGTGCATCCTTTCTAAAATTCTTGGTACAGCAGGAAAAATTGAAGGTTGTATCTCTGCAAGGTCTCTTTGTACAGTGTCTATAGATTCTGCAAAATTAATTGTGCCAATAGAATTTATTGCGATTATTTCATCAACCAGTCTTCCAAAGACGTGGCACAAAGGAAGGTAAGATAAATATTCGGGATTACTTATGTTTGGAGTAAATGATAAATCCGGGATAATAGAGGCGGTCCACTCCATGTTTCCATGTGACAACATTGATGCTTTTGGAGGTCCTGTCGTTCCAGATGTATAAATCATAAGTGCAACATCTTCACTTTTAATTTCATCCAAACGAAAATTTACAAAATCTTTATTATTTTCATATTCTTGTTTGCCTATTTCTAAAAATTCATCCCATCTCATAAGCTTTTCACTGTCGTATCTAAATAAACCTTTTTTCTTCAAAATAAATTATCTTTGATAAATTTGGAACATCATCTAATACTTCTAACGCTTTGTCAACCTGTTCCTGATCCTCAGCAAATAAAATTTTTGATTCAGAATGACTTAATAAATATTGAACTTCGGCTGGAGGATTTGTTGGATATAAACCAACGCTTATACCTCCTATTGCTTGTACTCCAATGTCTGCAATTAACCATTCTGGTCTATTTTCTGAATGAATTGCGACTTTATCAGTTTTTTCAATACCAAAATAATTTAGTGCACATCCTACATATTGCACTTGAGTCCAAAATTCACCATATGTAATTTCATTCCAAATTCCGTATCTTTTATCTCTAAAAGCAACCTGATCAGGAAATCTATTTGCAATGTCTTTTAACCTTCTAGATGGTGTTAAACCACCGCTTGCTTCTATCTCTTCAAATATTTCTTTCATTGTTTGCATGTCTACCCCACTCCTAAATAAGCATCGATTACTTTTTGATCTTTCGCAGCATCTTTTGGATTACCTTGAAATAATTTTTCGCCAAAGTCCATTACTACAACTTCAGTTGCAATATCCATGACCATATTCATGTCATGATCTATCAATATTACAGTCACACCTAGCTCTTCGTGAATATCAAGTATAAACCTCGCTATGTCTTCCGTTTCTTCATTATTCATCCCTGCAGCTGGTTCGTCTAAAAGAAGAACCTTGGGCTCCATTGCCAATGCTCTTGCTAGTTCAATTCTTTTTTGGATACCGTATGGTAGAGAAAGAATATATGAATATCGATATTCCTCGATTTCTAAAAAATCGATGACGTTTTCAGTTATTTGTCTTGCTTTTTCTTCCTCGTCTCTAACTTTTTTTGAAAATAAAAGACTCCTAATCGGACCATAATTTACGTGTCTATGAGCACCAATCAAAATATTGTCTAGGGTGGTCATATTTTCAAATAATTCAATGTTTTGAAATGTACGTGAAACACCCATATTTGCAATTTCATCAGGTTGTAAATTTATAATATCTTTATCAAATATATCTATTGATCCACTGGTTGATTTATATATCCCATTTATACAATTTAATATGGAGGTCTTTCCAGCCCCATTGGGCCCAATTATTGCAAATAAAGAATTTTCTTCTATGTCAAAAGACACATCTTTTAATGCTTGCACACCACCGAATTTAAGATTTACATTTTTAAACGAAATTACTTTGCTCAAGACAGCCACCTTTTCTTCCGCTTATAGTGCTTTACATCCTTGAAAGATTTTCTCTCGGTCCCTTCAGTATTTAGTCCTAAGTAAAATTCCTGTACGTCTTTGTCATTCATCAATTTTTCACTCGAATTATCCATAACTACGTTTCCTGTTTCCATAATATATCCATGTGAAGAAATTTTTAGTGCCATATTTGCATTTTGTTCGACTAGTAACACAGTTACACCTTGCGTATTTATTTCAACAATCAACTCTGATATTTGCTCCACTAGTTTTGGAGCAAGACCTAAACTTGGTTCATCAAGTAATAAATATTTTGGATCTGACATAAGAGCTCTTCCAATAGCAAGCATTTGTTGTTCACCTCCAGATAAATAACCAGAAATGTTTTTAGCTCTAGATTTTAATATTGGAAATAGCTCGAATACTCTCTCCATATTTTCAGGAACAGCACCATCATTAGTGAAACCACCTAGTCTTAAGTTCTCAACTACAGTGAGCTCTGAGAAAATTCTTCTACCTTCTAAGACTTGTGCAATACCTAAATTTACAATTTTAGAGGGTTGTGCATTTGTTATGTCTTCATCCTCTACAGTAATTTGACCTTTTGTAATATCTCCGTTTTGTGTATCTAATAATCCCGTAATTGCTCGAAGTGTTGTAGTTTTACCTGACCCATTGCTCCCAAGTAGGGAAACGATTTCACCTTTTGGAATTTCGAAAGATATACCTCTCAATACCAAAATGACGTCTTGATAAACTACTTCTAAATTTTTAACAGATAACATTTATCTTATAACTTTAACTTATAAAGAGAAATTTTACTAAAAAAACCATAGATTGAGTATCAAAACAAGTACACCGCAGAGAGATTTAATATATATATATGGAAGATGATAGATTTGAACAGCAAGAGCTTTTTGAAACAGAAAAATATATTTCAGATTTAGTTGAAGAAAAAACAAAAAAAAGAGGATCCTCTTTTAATTTAGTTTTTCTATCATCTTTTTTCACGAGCATAATTGTGTTATCTTTTTTATTCTTTTTTGGCATTTTTGAAGAAGAGGAAATTGTTCTTCCTGATCCAGTAACAATTACAGAGACAATTAAAGAAAAAGAGCTCGTAATGCCAAGAGTAGATTCTTCAAAAGTTGTTTCAATTGCTGAGATAGCTACAAAAACTATTGTACAACTACAGGTTGGAGAAAGAAATGCTGAGAATGATTTCATTTCTATAGGTGGCGGCTCAGGGGTTGTCATAAATGAAAGAGGTTTGATTATTACTAATCATCACGTAATCGATGAAGCAACTGATGTAAGAGTAATTTTTGAAGATGGAAGAATGTATGAAGCAGAAATTATTGGATCAGACAAATTAACAGATATAGGTGTTGTAAAAATTGAAAATGAAAATCTTACTCCAATTTCGATTGGTAATAGTGAAGGCGTTTTTGTAGGTGACTTAGCAGTCGCAATAGGTCATCCACTTACATTAGGTGCTGCTCCAACAGTAACAACAGGTGTTATTTCTGCCCTTGATCGAAGATTAGATGTTGGAAGCGAAAACATGAATAATGCAGTTACTCTTTTTGGTTTAATTCAAACAGATGCACCTATCACTAGAGGTTCCAGTGGGGGTGCTTTATTAAATAACAATGGTGAGTTAATAGGAATTACAACTGCGATTGCAACTGCAGATGTTGGGGCTGAAGGACTAGGTTTTGCAGTTCCAATTAATCTTGCATTAGGTATAGTTGAAGACATTCTTGACGATGGACAAGTTTTACATGCTTTTTTAGGAATATTGGGTGCTCAATACTTTGAAGTTGCAGATGATGGAGCACGAATATTTTCGGGTGTATTAATTGAAGAGCTTTATGGTCCAGCAAATGACATTTATGCAATAGGTAAAGCTGGCGCTTTACCTGGTGATGTAATAAAAAAAATTAATGACGAAAAAATATCAACTCTTGATCAATTAATAACTATTCTTCGAAACAAAAGAGCTGGAGATGAAATAACTGTTGAGATCCTCAGAAATGAAAATATTATAACACTCGACTTTAATCTCGATCTAAGACCCTCCGATGTTTAATGTCTGAAGATATTTTTTCCCAGTTTTTTAACCTTTTTAACAACGATGAGTCAAATGTTAATTGGGAATTGGCCAAACAGATTAATAATCATATAACTAAAGATGAGGAAAGTACCCCATTTGAACTTTCAAATAATGAGATAAATTATGAACAAATTTTTAGGGTAATTGAGCTTAAATCGGAAGAATTAAGAACAAATGGACTTAAACCTATAGAAATTACTTTCTTAACTCCAAAAGAATATGGCCAGTGGTTTATTGAATCTATTAAGCATTTCAATTTTGAAAATATTGAATCACCCGAATTATCTTTGTTTGGAGGAATTGGCGGTAATAATATGAAATCTTCTATTTTTGGAATGCAATTTGGAAATTTAGCAGGTCTACTTGGTAAATTTTCATGGGGTTTGAGTCAGTTTGGTCTCATACTTCCACAATCAGCAACTCTAGGTATAAACCAAAAAAACTTTAATGCAAAAATTACAAGTTTTGAAGCAAATGAAAATGATCTCACGTTAGGATTATTCTCAATTGAATATACAACATTATGTCTTGGTAATTATTCTCAACCCTTTGAAAATATAATGAACACACTTACAAAAAGTTCAGAAGAGATGATTGAAAACCTAAAGGATCTAAATTTTGATATGAACCCTGAAGCAATCAATAACCCTCAGGACATGTTTGCAAATATTTCTGAAGTAGAGGGTATTGATCCGAGTAAAGTGTTTGAAAATATTGCTGCCCCATTAAGTTTTTATAGATCAGTGATAAAGCAAAAATCTAAAAATCTTGGAATTCTTCAAGATGAAAGCATTTTTGATTTACTAATGGATTTATCATTTTCTAGTTACGAAAGCCCAACAAAGGATATTGAAACAAAAATTTCTGAACTAGATAGTTATTCTGATAATTTCTTGAATTATCTCGTTGATTCAAAGAGTACCTTCAGCATAGAAGATATTTTAGGTAATTCAGATTTAATTCCAACTATCGACGAATTGTATGATCCGATTAATTGGGCAACACGTACGTCAATGCCTCCTATATAATCAACATTATTAAAATATTTTAGAAAAAGGAGATAAAAAATGAGCTTAAATATTGGTGATTCCATACCTGAATTTTCATTAGTAAATTATGATAAAGAAAAATATGAATCTAAAGATTCTTTAGGAAGAAAAACAATGTTCGTTTTTATGCCTTTCCCTTTTAGCAGTGTTTGTGATGGAGAAATTTGTGAACTACGTGATAATTTGGATTCTTTTAAATCTGCAGACACTGACACAGTTATGATTACAGTTGCTGCTCGTCCAACAAATGAAGCATGGGCAAAACATAATCAGATAGAGTTTCCAATTCTTGCAGATTTTTGGCCGCATGGTGAGGTTTCAAAAATGTTTGGATGTTTTAATGAAGGTGCTGGAATATCATTACGTTACACGTACATAACTGACGAAAATAATGTTATTACTGAAATTATTAAAAGTGATGAGATTGGAGTAGAAAGAGATTTTCAGGCTTATAAAGAAAAATTTAGTATTTCTTAGCCAACTTCTCTAATATCACTGTCATGAATTCTTTGGCGTTTGATTCGTCTTCTTTCTCTTTCAGATAGACCACCCCATATACCAAACTTTTCTGAATTTTCTATTGCGAATTCAAGACAATCTTCTTGTACAGAGCATGCCCTACAAATAGATTTAGCTTTTCTTGTTGAAGCTCCCCTTTCAGGAAAAAAAATGTCCGCGTCAGCACCTTTACAATTTGCTTCTTCGGTCCAGGAAGGCATTCCGCCTATAAGTTCTTCGATTATTGATTTTTCCATACCACCCCTTTTATATTGAAAAACTAAATCACATAAGTGTAATTTATTATTGTAAAGTCGTAATGTCAAGAGGCTTATATCCTAAATAATTATATGTAATATTGCTTTTGTAGGATAATTAATTAATGGCATATCAAAAAATTGTATCAACTGGTTCTGTTTACAAAGGAAAAACTGGAATGTGGCTATATGTTTTTCATAGGGTTACTGGAGTTGGGCTTTTTGGATATTTGCTTCTTCATATTATCTCAACTGCATTGATTCTTTTAGGACCAGAAATATATGAGGGTGCTGAAGCAGTATACAAAAATTTTTATTTTCGGGTTGCTGAAATTGGACTTATGGCTGCTGTTTTAGGGCATGCAATCAACGGGTTAAGAATAATCACAGTAGATTTATGGAGTAAAGGATCAGATTTTCAAAAACAGCTTAATTTCGTTTCCTTATTTATTTTCCTCGTAATTTTTATTCCAACAACATATAAAATGACTACTTCTTACTTTGACTTGTGTCTTGAAAAAAGTTCAAGTGGGACGACAGTTGTTGATTGTATTATAAGACCTATACCGGATTGGAAATAAAATAATGCAAACTACAAGAACAGATTGGGGAAGGCGTCAACCTCCTATTGGTGGATCAAGCTTTGAACTTCAAGCATGGTTTTTTATGAGAGTAAGTGGACTTGTATTAGTTTTTCTTGCAGTTTGGCACATGTTTATAATGCACGTCTTCAATGACACACTTAACTTAGATTATGAGTTTGTGGCTGCAAGGTGGGAAACTCCATACTGGAGAGCATTTGATTGGCTTCTTTTGGCACTGAGTTTATTGCATGGTACAAATGGTTTAAGGGTTGTAATTCACGACAATATTGCCGATAAAACAATAAAAAAGCTAGCTCATAGTGCATTGTATGGAACTTCTTTAATTTTCTTTATAATAGGAACTTATGCAATTGTTGCATTTGTAAGGCAAGTATGAAAGTAATTAAACATTCATTTGATGGAGTAATAGTCGGAGCAGGTGGCGCTGGTCTCAGAGCTGCTATTGAAGCAGCTCCCCATATGAAACTTGCGGTAATAACAAAGCTCTATCCAACAAGATCACATACTGGTGCTGCCCAAGGTGGCATGAGTGCTGCTCTCGCAAACGTAGAAGAAGATAATTGGAACTGGCACGCTTTTGACACAGTTAAAGGATCCGATTATCTTGCTGATCAACCTGCAGTTGATATTCTTTGTAAAGAAGCAATTGATGCTGTTATTGAATTAGAGCATTGGGGTCTTCCATTTAGCAGATTAGATAATGGGAAGATAGCACAAAGACGTTTTGGTGGACATACTGTCAAAGAAGGAACATCTCCAGCATTTAGAGCATGCTATGCAGCTGACAGAACGGGGCATATGATTCTTCAGACCCTTTATCAGAAGTGTGTCTCAATGGGTGTTACTTTTTTTGATGAATTCCAAGTTTTAGATATCAAAATCGAAGATGGTATTTGTCAAGGCGTAGTAGCTTATGAACTTGCAACAGGAGATATCCATATTTTTGAAACTAGGGCTGTTACTTTTGCAACTGGTGGTTTTGGGAAAATTTTTAAAGTAAGCTCTAATGCTCACTCTTTAACAGGTGATGGTCCAGGAATACTTTATCAAAAAGGTATACCTTTGGAAGATATGGAATTTTACCAATTCCATCCCACTGGTATTTATAGATTAGGAATACTGCTTTCAGAAGCTGCCAGAGGTGAGGGTGGAATTCTTAGAAATAAAGATGGCGAGAGATTTATGGAAAGATATGCCCCTTCAATTAAAGA
>CACASI010000007.1:0-51195 GCA_902535055.1 uncultured Candidatus Actinomarina sp. | reverse complement strand
CGTTAAATTTGCAATTAGAGAAGGTGGAAGGACTGTTGGAGCAGGACAGGTGACAAAAGTTATAGAGTAAATAAAACTTAACCGGGAGTAGAATTCTACTCCCGGTTTTTTTTGAGGAAAAAATGGCAAAACAAAAAGATCAACAAATAAGAATAAAGCTAAAAGCTTATGACAACTATGTTGTTGATGAATCTGCACGAAAAATTGCAGAAACTGTTTTGAAAACTCAAGCAAAAGTTAAAGGACCCATTCCATTACCAACTCAGATACATAGATACTGTGTAATTAGATCACCTCATGTTGATAAAAAATCTAGAGAACATTTTGAAATGCGAATACACAAAAGGCTCATAGATATTGTTGAGCCTACTCCAAAAACAGTTGATTCATTGATGAGATTAGATTTACCCGCAGGTGTTGAAGTAGAGATTAAGTTATGAAATCAATTATTGCTAAAAAAATAGGAATGACCCAGTTATTTGATGAAAATTCAGTTGCTTTAGGAGTAACTTTATTGGATGTTTCCGGGTGTCGTGTTGTACAAATAAAGTCTGATGAAAATGATGGTTACAACGCAGCACAATTAACAATTGGTTCAGCTAAGAAAGTTGTAAAACCTTTACAAGAGCATTACAAAAAATACAATGTTGAGCCTGGAGAAGGTTTATTCGAAGTTCCTATTCACGAAGAAGGCACACTTGAGTCAGGAAAAGAAATCAATGTAAGTGATTTCTTTGAGGTTGGAGACAAAGTTGATATAACTGGATTTTCCAAAGGAAAAGGATTTTCAGGAGTAATGAAAAGGCATAATTTCTCTGGACAGAAAGCAAGCCATGGTGTCCATAAAGTTCATCGAGCCGGTGGTTCTATTGGAAATGCATCATATCCTGGCCATGTATTTAAGGGCACAAAAATGGCCGGAAGAATGGGAAATCAAAAAACAACTATTCAGTCAGTGACAGTTGTTGAAGTAAATAAAGAAAAAAATTATTTACTTGTAAATGGATCTGTACCAGGAAGTAAGGGAAATATAGTTCAGATATCTTCAGCTATAAAGGTAAATTCATGAGTGTAAAATTAAAAACCTTTTCCTTAAAAGATAAAAAAGCATCCGACAAACAATATGATTTTAATTTAGAGGAAGATGTGAATATCGGACTTTTACATCAAGTAACAAAAGGGAATAGAACGAACGCAAGAAATAACACTGCATCTGTTAAAACAAGGTCCCAAGTTTCTGGAACAGGGGCAAAGCCTTGGGTTCAAAAAGGAACAGGAAGGGCTAGACATGGCTCTTTACGTTCTCCAATATTTGTTGGAGGGGGTATAGCTCATGGTCCAGGTGGAAGAGTTTACAAAGATAGAACACCAAAAAAAATGAAGCAAAAATCTCTAAACATGTCACTTTCAAACCGAATATTAGAAAATTCAGTTTTTGTTATTGATGGCTCAGGTATTGAGAAGCCTTCTACGAAAGTAGCATCAGAAGCCCTTAAAGAATTATCAATATCCAAATCATTTGTTTTTGTATATGCAGAAGATGATGATTTTTTAATTAAATCATTTAGAAACTTAAAAAAAGCTAAAGTCACATCAGTTAAAAAACTTTCTACTTTTGATGTGATTTCTAATGAAGTAGTAGTTTTTAGTGAAAATGCAATGAACAGTATATTGGATAAAAAATGAAGTATTTAGAAGATGTATTAATTCAGCCATTAATATCTGAAAAGTCTTATGATCGGATTGCAGATTCAAATTCCTATACTTTTTTTGTTCACACAAGTTCTACAAAGCCTGAAATAAAAAGAGCTGTTGAAGAAATATTTGAAGTTGACGTACTGTCAGTTAATACAATGTATAAAAAAGGAAAAAAGAAAAGGTTTGGATATGTTTTAGGTCAACAAAGCACAAGAAAAGTTGCAATTGTTACCCTCGAAGAGGGTCAAACTATAGAGGCTTTTGGGGTATAAATATGGGATCAAAAAAAATCAGACCAATTACTCCAGGAATGAGAGGACACGTAACAGGGGATTTTAGTGAAATTACTAAATCTAAGCCTGAAAAAAATCTTTTACAATCAAAAAAATCAACTGGTGGTAGAAATAATAAGGGGAGGATTACCTCTAGACATAGGGGCGGTGGCCATAAGCAAAAATATAGAGTAGTAGATTTCAAAAGGACAAAAGACGGTATACCAGCTAAAGTTGCTGGAATCGAATATGATCCAAATAGAAATTCGAGAATTGCTTTATTGCATTACGTTGATGGTGAGAAGAGCTACATAATTGCTCCTGATGGTGTATATGAGGGAAGCATGGTTGAATCTGGATCTAAAGCTGAAATTAAAGATGGTAATTGTTTACCGTTAAGAAACATTCCGGCAGGAACTTTTGTTCATGCAGTTGAGCTAAGACCAGGCGGCGGTGCAAAAATGGCAAGATCCGCTGGATCATCTGTTCAATTAATGAGTAAAGAATCTGGATTAGCGTTACTTAGATTACCTTCTGGTGAGATGAGAACGGTCTCAATGGACTGTAGAGCAACTATTGGAAGTGTTGGAAATGCTGAAGCAGAATTAACCAAACTCGGCAAAGCTGGTAGAAAAAGATGGAAAGGTGTAAGGCCGCAAACAAGAGGTGTTGCAATGAACCCTGTTGACCACCCACTTGGAGGTGGCGAAGGAAAATCATCTGGAGGAAGAACTCCTGTGAGTCCTTGGGGTAAACCAGAGGCAAAGACAAGAAAAAAGAAAAAATACAGCAATAAATCAATTGTTCGAGGTCGATCACAAAAAGGCAGAAACTAATAATGACAAGAAGTTTACGAAAAGGACCATTTGTAGATAACCATCTATTGGTAAAAGTAGAAGATGCGCAAAACTCTGGTAATAAAAGTGTTATCAAAACATGGAGCAGAAGATCTACTGTAGTTCCAGAAATGGTAGGCCTGACAATAGCTGTACATAATGGAAAACAACATATCCCAATCTTTATAACTGAGGCAATGGTTGGACATAAATTAGGAGAGTTCGCGCCTACAAGAACTTTTAGAGGACACCCAGGACAAAGCTAATGGAAAACGAAACAATTACAGCAAAAAGCAAATATATTAGACAATCTCCTTACAAATTGAGGCTTGTCTTAAATTTAATTAGAGGTTTACCTGTTTCCGAAGCTCTAGATATTTTAAAATTCACAAAAAGAAAAGCATCTGATGAAATAACAAAAGTAATTCAAAGCGCAATGGCAAATGCAGAAAACAACTTTGGATTAAATTCTAATGATCTATACATCTCAAAAGCTATCGCAGATGAAGGACCTACGCTTAAAAGATTTAGACCTAGAGCAAGAGGAAGGGCCGGAAGAATAAATAAAAGAACCTCTCACCTAATAATTGAACTAGCAAGCACAGGGGAATAGTTATGGGTCAAAAAACACATCCTTACGCATTTCGAATTGGAATAGTAAATGATTGGAAATCACGATGGTTCAGCGATAAAGACTATACAAAACTAGTCAATCAGGATTACAGGATAAGAGAGTTTTTATCTTCTCAACTAATTAAAGGAGCAGTATCAAGAATTGATATTGAAAGAACAAGAGACAAAGTACAAGTTGATATACATACAGCTAGACCAGGTGTTGTCATTGGTAGAAAAGGTGCGGAAGCTGATAGATTAAGGAAAGGGCTCGAGGATCTATCTAGTCAACCTGTAAAACTCAATATTATTGAAGTTAGAGAGCCTGAACTAGATGCTCAACTTTTAGCTAGAGCAGTTGCTGATCAACTCGAAAGCAGAGTCGCATTTAGAAGAGCCATGAAGAGAGCAGTCACAGGTGCATTAAAAGCAGGTGCAGAAGGTGTGAGAGTTGAGTGTTCTGGAAGATTAGGTGGAGCTGAAATGGGAAGAAGAGAATGGTATCGAGAAGGAAGAGTCCCATTACATACTTTACGTGCTGATATTGATTTTGGTCGAGCTGCTGCCCAAACTACTGTTGGATCAATTGGGGTAAAAGTTTGGGTTTATAAAGGTGATGTTGTAGCTTCTAACAAACTTAGACAAGACAAAATAGCAGCAGAAGCTAATTTAGCAAGTGGAGGCCCTACAGCAGGAAGAGTGAAGTCAGTAAAATCAAGAGTAGAAGCTGCTGTTGGGGAGAAAAAGAAATCAAAAATTTTAGAAGCTGGCGGAGGAAAAAAGAATAACGAATCATCTTCAAAAATAGTTGAAGCTGGTGGAGGAAATAAAATAAGACCAAATGAAGCAACCCAACAGTTTGAGCAAGAAAAATCAATATTGGAAGAAGAATAATTATGTTAATGCCAAAGAAAACAAAACATAGAAAATCACATAGAGGTAGAAGAAGAGGTTTATCAAAAGGGGGCAACGAAGTAACTTTTGGAGATTTCGGTTTACAGGCAGTAGAAACATCCTATATTACAGCACGCCAAATAGAGGCAGCAAGAATTACAATAACAAGAACCATGAAGAGAGGTGGAAAAGTATGGATTAACATATTTCCACACAAGCCAGTTACTCAAAAACCAGCTGAAGTAAGGATGGGTTCAGGAAAAGGTAATGTAGAGTATTATGTTGCAGTAGTAAAACCTGGAAAAATAATATTTGAAGTCTCTGGAGTCTCTGAAGAAATTGCTAAAGAAGCTATGAGAAAAGCAGGACACAAATTACCAATTAAGACAAAATTTGTAAAGAGGAACATATGAGCGTAAACGATTTAAAAGAATTATCAATAACTGAGTTAGAAAATAAGATTTTTGATCTAAAGCGTGAATTGATGGATTCAAGGTTTGCCTTGGCAACAAGTCAAATTGAAGACACATCTGTATTCAAGAAAATAAAAAAAGAAATTGCACAAGCCAATACAATTCTTAATCAAAAAGTAAAACAAGAAAGTATAGATCAGGATTCTAATGAATAGTATTGAGAGAACTTCTAGAAAAGTTAGAACAGGAGTAGTTGTCTCCGATAGTAGAGATAAGACTGTCACCGTATCTATAGAATTACAGTTTCAACATCCTAAATATGGAAAAATTGTTAAGAAAACTAGAAAACTTCATGCTCATGATGAAAACTCTGAAGCAAAGGTAGGAGATACAGTAAAAATAACTGAAACAAAACCAGTATCAAAAACAAAAATGTGGAGAGTTGTTGAAATAATTGAGAGAGCCAGATGATACAAAAAGAATCAAGATTAAAAGTTGCAGATAATTCAGGAGCTAAAGAAGTCCTTTGTATCAAGGTAAAAGGAAGCTCTAGGATTAGATATGCTGGATTGGGTGATGTATTTACTGCAACAGTAAAAGATGCTGTTCCAGGAGGTCAAATAAAAAAAGGTGATATTGTTCAAGCCGTTGTTGTAAGAACAAGTAAAGAAACCCGAAGAAAAGATGGAACATATATAAGATTTGATGAAAATGCTTGTGTTATATTAAATGACCAAGATCAACCACGTGGTACACGAATTTTTGGTCCTGTCGGAAGAGAATTAAGAGAAAAAAAATATATGAGAATAGTTTCGCTTGCACCAGAGGTTTTGTGATGAAAATTCAAAAAGGTGACACAGTAAAAATAATTTCTGGAAAAGATAATGGTAAAGAAGGTAAAGTCTTACAAGTTTTTCCTAAGAAGAACCAAGTCTTGGTTGAAGGCGTAAATGTGAATAAAAAACATCAGAAACCACAGGGACAAACCATGCAGGGTGGTGTAATTGATAAAAGCATGCCAATTCATGTTTCAAATGTAGCACTAGTTGTCAAAAAAAAGAGTGGAAGAGTAAGATATAAGTTTGATAAAAATGGAAACAAATTTAGAGTACTAGCACAAACCGGGGATGAAGCATGATTCCAAGACTAAAAAAACAATATAGAAATGTATTAATTGATGACTTAAAAAAACAATTAAATATAAATAATACAAATGCAGTGCCAAATTTAGAGAAAATAGTAATAAATATTGGAGATGGAAAAGCAGCAACTGATGGTCGAGCACTTGAATCAATGGTTGATGAATTAACTGCAATATCTGGTCAAAAACCAGTCATCAAAAGAGCAAAAAAATCAATTGCCGGTTTTAAGATCCGAGAAGGAATGCCAATAGGTGTCTCTGTGACTCTCAGAGGAAATAGAATGTGGGAGTTTTATGATCGTTTTGTTCAAGTTGTTGTTCCAAGAATTCGTGACTTTAGAGGATTTAGCAAAAAATCTTTTGATGGCAATGGTAATTTTTCTCTTGGACTTAACGAGCAGCTTGTATTTCCAGAAGTTGAATATGATAAAGTTAGGGACATAAGAGGTATGAACATAACAATTTGTACAACTGCGAGTGATAATCAAGATGGATATGGCTTACTTAATGCACTTGGGTTTCCATTTAGAGAGGAATAATTATGGCTAAAACAAGCAAAATAGTTAAAAATAACAAAAGAGAACAAACTGCTAATTTTTACTCCTCAAAAAGAAAAGAATTATTAGACATTGTTAGAGATCCAGAATCTTCATACGATGAAAAAAGAGAAGCTCAAAAAAAGATTGCAAAAATGCCACGTGATGCCTCAGCAACAAGACATCGAAATAGATGTCAAGTAACTGGAAGACCAAGAGGAAATCTAAGAAAGTTTGGCATGTCAAGGAACACTTTCCGTGATTTAGCATTAAAAGGTGAGCTTCCAGGAATAAAGAAAGCGTCTTGGTAAAAATGGTTAATGATCCAATTTCAGATTTTTTAACACGATTAAGAAATGCAACATTAGTATCAAAATCTAATGTAGAAATACCTCATTCAAAATTTAAATATGAACTTGCGAAGCTATTTAAAGATGAGGGTTACGTAAGCGATATTGAAATAAAAGGTGAAGGAGCAAAAAGAGTCATTGACTTAACAATTAAATTTTCTGAAGAAGGTAAGTCAGTAATAGCTGGTTTGAATAGACTTTCAAAACCTGGAAGAAGAGTTTATTCATCTTTTAATGAGCTACCAAGGACTAATGGTGGACTAGGAACTGTGGTTGTTTCAACGTCAAGAGGCTTGTTATCAGATTCCGAAGCAAGGAAAAGAAAACTTGGTGGAGAATTGATATGTGAGGTCTGGTCATGAGCAGGATAGGAAATAAACCAATCGTTATTCCAGAAAATGTTGAAGTTAAATTAGATGATAAAAAAATATTTGTCAAAGGCTCAAAAGGAGAATTAACAACTGAAATTTTAGATGAAAGAATTAAGTTTGAAATCAATGAAGGTATTCTAAAATTTACTCGAGAATCCGAGGATAAATCTGTTAAAAGTTTACATGGATTGTACAGATCATTAGTTGCAAACAACATTATTGGTGTAAGTGAAGGTTATTCAAAAACTTTAACTCTCCAGGGAGTTGGGCATAGAGTTTCACTGAAGGGAAACGATTTAGAGATATTGTGCGGGTTTTCACATCCAGTTTTATTTAAGAAAGTAGAAAGTATTTCATTCGAGGTACCAGATCAAAATACAATTATTGTTTCTGGAATAGATAAAGGTCTCGTAGGACAAGTTGCTGCTGATATAAGATCTATAAAACCTCCAGAACCTTATAAAGGCAAGGGAATTAGATATCAAGACGAGTATGTTAGAAGAAAAGCTGGAAAAGCAGCTGTGGCAACTACAGGAGCTTAATATGAGAAAATCAGATCAAAGATTAAAAAGAAAAGTTAGAATTCGAAAAAAAGTTTATGGTGATTCCAACAAACCACGTCTAGCTGTTTATAAAAGTAATAAAAATATCTATGTGCAAGCTATAGACGACTTGAATCATACAACTATTGGCTCAGCAAGCACTTTATCAAAAGAATTAAAGGTCGAAAGACTTACAATTGATGCTGCAAAAAAAGTAGGAGAACTTATGGGCGACATTCTAAATAAAAATAAAATAGAAGAAGCCGTTTTTGATCGCGGTGGATACATCTACCATGGAAGAGTCAAAGCTTTAGCTGATGGTATAAGAGAAAAAGGAATTAAATTTTAATGGCAGAAGTAGAGTTACAAGAAAACGTAATACATATAAACAGAGTTGCAAAAGTTGTTAAGGGTGGAAGAAACTTTGCTTTTACAGCTCTTGTAGCTGTTGGAGATGGAAATGGTAATGCTGGCATTGGCTACGGAAAAGGTTCAGAGGTTCCTTTAGCAATACAAAAAGCTATAGAAAATGCAAAGAAGAATATTCATCCGATACCAATGGCAGGCTCAACGATAGTTCATACAATAACTGGTGAACACGGATCTTCTAAAGTTTTACTTAAACCTGCAGCTCCTGGAACAGGGGTTATTGCAGGAGGCGCTGCTCGTCAAGTTTTAGAGGTCGCCGGAATCAAGGATATTCTTGCAAAATCTCTAGGATCTCCAACCCATTTAAATGTCGCTAAGGCAACATTAAACGGACTACTAGGTCAGCGAACACCTGATGAGGTTGCAAAACTTAGAGGTAAGAAGGCTATGGAAATTGCACCAAAAGGATTGGTCGATGCTTATGAAAAAACAAAAGCAGAAAGAAAGCTTAGAGAAGATGCAAAAGGTTAAAATTACTTTGAGGAGATCTCTTATTGGTCAAGGATTTAAAGCTAAAGAAACTATAAAATCTTTGGGTCTAAAAAAAATTAATTCATCTGTAGTTAGAGAAATGGATGATAGTCTTGCCGGAATGTTAGATAAAGTAAAACATCTAGTTGAAACAGAGGATGTAAAATAAATGAGTAAAATAAAATTTCATCATCTTAAACCAACTCCTGGATCATCTAAATCTAAGCTTCGTAAAGGACGAGGAGAATCTGGTAAAAGAGGCAAAACTGCAGGAAGAGGAACTAAGGGTACAGGAGCCCGTAAAACAGTACCTGCTTACTTTGAAGGTGGTCAAATACCGCTTTATAGAAGAATACCAAAGTTAAAAGGTCTTAAAAATACTCCAAAAATGTCATATGTTGTAGTGAATGTATCAGATCTTCAGGAAAAAAATTTAAAAGGAGATATTGATCCAGATGTCTTACAACAAAATGGTCTAACAAGAAAAAAAGGACTAGTAAAAGTTTTGGGCAATGGAGATATCACAAATACTGTAAACATAAAAGTACATGCCGTCAGTGAGTCTGCAAAGAAAAAAATTGAAGATGCCGGCGGGACTGTAGAAGTTATAGAGGTTTAAAGTGAAGCTTTCAATTTTTAGATATATGTTTAAAATTCCTGATCTAAGAAAACGTATAATTTTTACATTGATTATGTTTGGAGTGTATAGGCTGGGAGCTGCAGTACCAGTCCCAGGAGTTGACTTAGAAGCTGTACAAAGATTGACAGACTCAGGTTCACAAGCCGGAATCTATGGCCTATTAAATTTATTTTCTGGAGGAGCATTAGAAACATTTTCTGTTTTTGCACTTGGAATTATGCCATATATTACTTCAAGTATTATTCTTCAACTTTTAACAGTTGTTATTCCACGATTACAAAAACTTCAAGAAGAGGGCGAATCTGGTAAAAAAGTTATCACACAATGGACTAGGTATATAACTGTTGTTTTAGCATTACTTCAATCGACTGGGTTAACCTACATTTTTTCAAGAGGAAGTTTAACCGGAGGAATATCTTTGATTCCAAACTATACCCCATCAAGAGTTGGATTAATTGTACTAACTATGACTGCTGGGACAGCATTTATCATGTGGCTCGGAGAATTAATTTCACAAAGAGGGATTGGTAATGGAATGTCTTTAATTATCTTTGCAAGTATTATCAGCCAATTACCTGCAAGCTTTGGTGGAGCATACCAGGTTACTGCTGGTCAGGGAAGAATTGGTCAATTTAGCTTTCTTGTTTTAATGTTTTTTCTTATGATTGTAGGAATTATTTACGTAGAACAAGGTCAAAGAAGAATACCAATCCAATTTGCAAAAAGAGTTAGAGGAAGAAAAGTTATGGGAGGTCAAAGTACATATATACCATTGAAAGTGAACAGTGCTGGCGTGATTCCTGTTATTTTTGCTACGAGCGTTCTCTTCTTTCCAGCATTAATAGCTACTTCACTTCCACAGGATAATAATATTACCGCAGGAATAAGAAATTGGATTGATGTAAACTTAGCCAACTCCCAAGGAACTAGTTGGTTTTATATATTCTTTTTAGGTATGTTAATAATTTTTTTCACCTATTTTTACACAACAATACAATTTGATCCAGTAAGACAATCTGACATGATAAGAAGACAAGGTGGTTTTGTCCCTGGTGTGCGTCCAGGTATTTCAACAACAAATTACTTGTCTCATATAATTAGCAGAATTACATTACCAGGTTCAGTATTTTTAGCATCCGTAGCAGTTTTACCCTCTATAGCTTCAGCAATTTGGGATATTCCTTTAGGTTTCAGTGGTATATCTATATTAATAACCGTTGGTGTGGCTCTTGAAACTATGAAACAAATCGAAAGTCAATTAAGTATGAGAAACTACGAAGGATTTGTTGATTGACGGATATCACTATTTTTCTTGGACCACCTGGTGCAGGAAAAGGGACTCAAGCTGAAAAAATATCTGAAAAATTTAACATACCTCACATTTCTACTGGTGTGATGCTTAGAGAACATGTTGAGAACGAGACAGAATTGGGCCTTGTTGCTAAAGAAATACTGAATAAAGGAAATCTTGTTTCTGATGAGCTAGTTACTTCTATGCTTATTGAAAGATTAGAAAATGATGATTGTGAAAAAGGTGCAATTTTAGATGGTTTCCCTAGAACAATTGCCCAAGCTGAAAGTCTTAACATCGAAGGCTTGAATATTAAAACTGTCATTTTATTTGAAGTAAATGAAACTGAGTTAATAAAACGAATGGTTGAAAGAGGCAGAGAAGATGACACAGAAGAGTCAATAAAGGTTAGGTTAGATGTGTATAGAGATGAAACTTTACCTTTAATAAAATTTTATGATGATAAAGATTTATTAAAAACTGTTGATGCATTTGGAGATATAGATGAAATTTTCAACCATATCTCAGGTCTTATGAAAACATGATTACATACAAATCAAATGATGATTTTATGAATATGAAAAAAGCAGGAAAAATAGTGTCCACTATTCATTCTGAACTTGAGAATATGTCTTCACCTGGAACAAGGATAGAAGAGCTAGACAAAAAGGCAGAAGAGATAATTACTAAATCTAACTCTATTTCTAACTTTTTCAATTACAGAGGATTTCCATCATATATATGTGCTTCTGTTAATGATGTTGTTGTACATGGGATACCAAAAAATTTTGTTATAGAAGAAGGTGATATTTTATCTATTGATGTTGGTTGTATAGTAAACGGTTATCATGCAGATGCTGCATTAACTTATGGAGTTGGAGAAATATCTGACGAGGATCAAAAATTAATTGATGTTACCAAAAAAGCACTTTATGAAGGAATAAAGCTTGTTAAGGATGGACAAAAACTTGGAACAATCGGAAATAAAATTGAAAAAATAGGAAATAAAAATTCTTATGGTGTTGTTAGAGAATATGTTGGTCACGGCATAGGACTCTCGATGCATGAAGATCCACAAGTACCAAATTATGGTATCAAAAATAAAGGATTTACTTTAAAAACAGGTATGGCAATTTGCATAGAGCCTATGTTTAATCTTGGTTCGGCAGAAACAAAAGTTGACCCCGATGGCTGGACTGTGAGGACAGTTGATGGAAAAAAATCTGCACATTGGGAACATACAATAGGAATAATGGAGGATGAAGTATGTATTTTTACAGAAAGGTAAATTTACGAAAAATGTTGGTAATACTTCATAATCTGACTAATCTAGTAAATCGGTCTTAAAATCGGGTCATTTTGGTAGAAAAAGAAAAAAATATAATTAAAGTCCAAGGGACTGTTAAAGAAACTCTCCCAAATGCCTCATTTAAGGTTGAACTTGAAAGTGGAGCTGAAATTTTAGCTCATGTGTCCGGGAAAATGAGAATGAGGTACATTCGTATTTTGCCCGGAGATGTAGTTGAAATGGAAGTTTCACCATATGATCCCACAAGAGGTAGGATTACTTGGAGACATAAATGAAAGTAAAAGCAAGTGTTAAAAAAAGAGGTCCTAACGACCAAATAGTACGTCGAAAAGGAAAGCTTTATGTTATCAATAAAAGAAACCCAAGACACAAACAGAGGCAAGGTTAAGTTTGGCTAGAATTTCAGGTATTGATATACCAAGAGAAAAAAGGGTGATTGCATCACTTAGATACATACATGGTGTTGGTGCAAAGAGAGCAGAAGATATCTGTAATGACTTAGAAATAAATCCAGATACAAGAGTAAACAACCTCACTAATGATGAAGTCGCCAAGATAAGAAAATATATCGAATCAAATTTTAGAGTAGAAGGTGATCTACGTAGAGATGTATCTCAAAATATACGAAGAAAGACTGAGATTGGAACTTACCAGGGTATGAGACATAGAACTGGACTTCCAGTCAGAGGACAACGAACTCATACAAATGCGAGAACAAGAAAAGGTCCAAGATTTGCTATTGCTGGTAAGAAGAAAGTAATGAAATAATGGCTGAGCAAAAATCAAAGAAAAAAAATAAAAAAAATATTCCTTCTGGAATTGCACATATTAAAGCAAGCTTCAACAATACAATTATCAATATATCTGACACTAATGGAGAAACAGTAGTTTGGACATCAGGGGGTTCAGTTGGATTTAAAGGCTCTAGAAAGTCCACCCCTTATGCTGCACAGGTTGCAGCCGAAGAAGCTGTTAGAAGAGCAACTGAATTTGGAATCCATAAACTAGATATCATAATAAGTGGAACCGGTGCTGGAAGAGAAACAGCTGTAAGAACATTGCAAAACATGGGAATGGATGTTGGATCAATTAAAGATATTACGCCAACCCCACACAATGGATGTCGTCCTAAGAAAAGGAGACGAAATTAATGGCTAGATATACAGGGCCAAGAGTTAGAGTCTCAAGAAGATTAGGCTTTAACGTATTTGAAAATAGAAAAGGCGATAAAGCTCTTCAAGACAGACCATACCCACCAGGGGAAAATGGTAAGAAAAGAATGAGAGAGACTGATTACGGAACTCAATTAAAAGAGAAACAAAAAGTCCGATATATGTATGGAGTTCTTGAAAAGCAATTTAGAAATTATTACAAAGAAGCAACAAGGATGCCAGGTATAACCGGAGAAAATCTTCTTGTTTTGCTTGAATCAAGAATTGATAATGTTATTTATAGAGCAGGATTTGCTGCTACTAGGCCTCAGGCAAGACAATTAGTTTCTCATAGACACTTCAAACTTAATGGAAAATTAATTGATATCCCTTCCATACAAATAAAGCCTGGAGATAAAATTGAACTTAAAGATCAAAGTAGTGACCTCATAGTAATCCAACATACTTTAGATACGGGACAAGACAGAGAAGATGCATCATGGTTAAAAGTAGATGAAAAGAAAAAAAGTATTGAAGTTTTGAATCAGCCAACAAGAAATGACGCTAGTCAACAAATTGAAGAACAATTAATAGTAGAACTTTATTCTAAATAGAATATAAGAAAGGAAAACACGTGTTAATTTTACAAAGGCCAGAAATATCTCAGGAAAATCTTGATAAGTCAAGAGCAAGTTTTACGATCGAACCACTTGAAACTGGATTTGGTTTGACCTTAGGTAATACAATGAGAAGGGCTTTACTTTCTCGAGTACCTGGGGTTGCAGTTACAGGTGTAAAAATTGATGGAGTAAATCATGAGTTCACATCAGTACCTGGTGTAGTTGAAGATGTATTAGATGTACTGCTGAACCTTAAACGCTTAGTTCTTAAAGTTGATGATCAAGAAAGTCATACATTAACCGTTAAGGCTAAAGGACCAGGTGAAGTTAATGCAGCACAAATTCAATGTCCTGCTGGTGTAGAAGTTGTAAATACAGATCTGAAAATTTGTACTTTATCAAATGATTCAACACTAGACATGGAAGTTTCGATAGCTCATGGAGTAGGGTATCGCTTGGCAGATAAGAACAAAACTAGTGATTCAAGTTTTATACCTATTGATTCTATGTTCTCTCCAGTAGTCAAAGTCAGTTATGCGGTTTCTCCAACACAAGTTGGTCAGGTCACAAACTATGATAAATTGATTCTTGATGTTGAAACTGATGGATCCATTGAGCCAAGTGAAGCAATATCTTCAGTAGGAAAAACTCTTGGAGAACTGTGGAAGTTATTTGCAGATATTGATGAGGGAATTGGTCTTGAATTAGGAGAATTAACTATTTCAGAAGGAAGTTCCCCAGACCTTTCATTGTCTGTAGACGCTCTTGATTTATCGGAAAGACCAAGAAATTGTCTCGGAAGAGAAAATATAACAACGGTTGGACAAATTCTTGAATACACAGAAGACGATTTGCTCAATCTAACAAACTTTGGTCAAAAAAGCTTAGACGAGCTTGTTGCAAAATTAGATGAGCTTGGCCTTAGCTTACCAACAAGTTCAGACTTGAATTCGGAAGATAATTCAGATGCCTAGACCAAGAAAAGGAAAACTTCTTGGAGGATCTTCATCTCATGAAGATCAGATTATAGGTAACTTAATTGCTTCTTTAATTGAATTCGAAAAGATTGAAACTACATTAACCAAAGCTAAAGTTACTAAACCCTATGTTGATAAAGTAATTACTAAAGCAAAAAAAGGCTCGCTTCATGACAGAAGACAAGTTTTAAAGTTTATACAAAATAAAGCAGTCGTAGCAAAGCTTTTTGATGAGTTGGGTCCAAAATATCAAGATAGAGATGGTGGATACACCAGAATAACTAGAACAAGTTATAGAAAAGGTGATGGAGCTGAGCTAGCTGTACTAGAGTTAGTTTAATTTGAATACATTAAAAGATGTTTGGAGACAATTCAAACTTTTCATAAGATTTGACTCTGAAACAATACTCAAAATTACCCAAGACAGATATGAGACAGGGAATGCCTTTTTGATTGTTACATTTAGTTTATTTGCTATTTATATTCCACTTTTATTTAGTTCAAATATAAATAATATTTTTGATTTAATTTTTTTTGGAGTTTTAGATGGAACATTTTCATGGGTATTTTCAAGCCTTGTTATGTGGTTTGCACTCGGCAGAGTATTTAAAGAAAATGTTGATTTAAATTCAATAATTACAATTACGGGTTACTCCCATGGATTAGTTGGATTTGTCTCGATTTGGTTTTTCTTACAAAACTCTTTCATGAATTTTGGAGATAGAGTTAACCAAGTCTTTATATTGCTTCTTATCTTTTGGATTTATAATGCTGTTGCTAAATCACTTGAACTTGGTTTTTTTATGGAAAAGAGAAACACAAAACTTTCTTCAGCCATTTTTATATTTATTTTATTTTGGACGTCAGACCCATTAAAAATAATAATATAAATTGCTTTCTTATAAATTAGATATCTCTTACGATGGAACCAATTTTCATGGTTTCCAAAAACAAATCAACAACAGAACAATTCAAGGAGAAATAGAAAAAATTTTATATAAATTGTTAAAAGATTATGATTTAACATATTCTGGTAGGACTGACGCAGGTGTTCATGCCAAGTCCCAAATACTTTGTTTAAAAGTCAGTCAACCACTAAATAATAACTTTCTCAATTCTTTTAATTCTTTAATTTCTAATGAGATAAGAGTTAATAAAATTTTTAACGCAAGTAAAGAATTTAATCCTAGACATGATGCCAAGTCAAGAGTGTACAAATACTTTATCTTAAATAAGACAAAAGATTTACCATTCTCAGAAAATCAAGTTTACTTTATTAATAAAAAACTAGATTTAGATTATTTAAATCATATTTCAAAAATATTTTTAGGAAATAATAATTTCAAAAATTTTTCAAAACTAAGACCTGGCCAATCCCCCGAAAGGTACATTAAAATTAGTAAATGGACTTATCAAAATTCAAAGTATATATACACAGTTGAAGGTAATTCATTTCTTCACAATATGGTGAAGTCAATAGTAGGTTCTCAATTAGCAGTAATTGATAAAAAGATAGATATCGAAGATTTAAAATTATCTCTAAAGAATCCATCTGAAACTCGACATCGATTTATGGTTCCAAGTAGTGGTTTATTTCTATGGAAAATCAAATACTAGTCTCCATAAATATAAATACAATTTATACTTAAGTTTCGTTACGATTCTTTAAGGTTTTATGAGTACAAAAACGACATTTGATGGAGTAGATTCTTCTGAGCGCAACTGGCACCTAGTCGATGCTAGTGGCTTACCTGTAGGCAGATTAGCTAGCGAAATAGCACAAATTTTAAGAGGTAAACATAAACCAAAATTTGCACCTCATCTAGATGTTGGTGATTATGTGATCGTAATAAATGCTTCAAAAATACAAGCAACATCAAAAAAACCAGAACAAAAAATGTATTATGACCACTCAGGTTATCCAGGTGGATTAAGAGAAGAGTCTTTTAATTCATTAAAAAAGAGAAAACCTGAAAAAATTATTGAAAGAGCCGTATGGGGGATGCTTCCAAAAAACAGATTAGGAAGGTCAATATTAAAAAAATTGTATGTTTATAGAGATGATAATCATCCACATGGTGCACAAAATCCATCAGAATTAAGTTTTGACATCAAGAAAGTAGTTGAATAGTAATGAGTGAAACAATAGTAGCAACTGGACGAAGGAAAACATCAGTAGCAAGAGTAATGTTGAGTGAAGGGGATGGGTCCTTTGAGTTTAATGGTAAAACCCTCGAAGATTACTTTCCTAGTCCTTCAATGCGAATGACCATAAACAAACCATTTAACATCGTTGGAATGGAAAAGAAATTTAATCTGAAGGTGAATTTAAATGGAAGTGGACTTTCTGCTCAAGCAGATGCTGTTGCCTTAGGCATTTCTAGAGCATTGATACAATTCGATCCTGAACTCAGGCCAAAACTTAAAAAGGCAGGACTCTTAACTAGGGATGCTCGAAAAGTTGAAAGAAAAAAATACGGTCTAAAGAAAGCCCGAAGAGCAGAGCAATTTACTAAAAGATAATAGTTCATTGAAAAAATATTTTGGTACCGATGGTATTAGGGGTATCCCGAAAGAAACTTTATCTCAAGAGTTAATTTCTTCAATTTGTGCATCTGTTGAAATCTTAATTGATCCTAAAAGTGTTGCCATCATATCCGATACGAGAGAATCCTCTGATGAAATTTTGAATTGGATTTCTTTAGGCTTTTCTGAAAATGTAAAGATATATAATCATGGTATTCTTCCTTCGGGCTCAATGCCCATAATCTTGAAAAAGTTTGATTACGATCTGGGAATTATAATTTCTGCTTCACATAATCCAGCTAATTACAATGGAATAAAATTAATTCAAAAAAATGGCTCAAAGCTTGATGATGATATCGAAATTCAAATTGAGAACAGACTAAGTAGTCTTAAGTTGCCAACGAAAGGTTCGGAAATAATTAATCTTTCCGATGGGCATGACGAGTATTTACGATATTTACAGCAGATTACTGATATTAACTTTGATAATTTTGAAATAATAATTGATGCTGCAAATGGAGCTGCTTTTAGTGTTGTAAAAGAATTATTAGATTCCAAAAATGCAAAATACAGAATTATAAATGACACTCCAAATGGTCTAAACATAAATGATAATTGTGGAGCAACTTCTCCCGAAAATTTACAAAATGAGATAAAAAACAGTGAAATAGGTGCTTCTTTTGACGGTGACGCTGATAGATTGATAATGGTTGATGAAGAGGGAAGGATTGTTAATGGGGATTTAATATTAACTCTTCTTGCTAAATATTTTTCTGAATTAAATAATCTAAAAAACAATATTGTCGTTAGTACCGTTATGTCTAATTATGGATTTAAACAGGCAATGCAAAAATTTGATTTTGATCTAATCGAAACTCCTGTTGGGGATAAATATGTTGCAGAGTCAATGAACAAATACGATGCCTCATTAGGAGGTGAGCAATCGGGTCATATAATAATTGCTGATTTACTACCTGTTGGAGATGGTCTTATTACTTTAATTATGGTTTTAAAAGCCCTTGAACATTTCGGAATGACACTTTGTGATTTTAAAAATGAAAATTTATATGAGTATCCACAGAAACTTACAAACATAGAGTTAACAAATAAACTTAACGATGAAGAAATAGAATACATAAATCAAATAGCACTTGATATGTCAATAAATAAAGATTTAGATGGCCGATATCTTATTCGTAATTCAGGTACCGAGCCATTATTAAGAGTATTAGTTGAGGCTAAAAGCTCCGAAGCAATGGAAGATTTTTCTGACGAACTGTTAACAAAGATTAATAAATACTTAAATTAGTAAAACTTAACGATATACTTTTCTTAACGAGCAATTTAGCGCCAGGCCTTTAACGAGGTGACGAGGAAGTATGTTATCGAAAAATTCGGCGGATGCATACTCGGCACTGCAGTCGATATAAATTGTTAAAAACAGGAAGAAATTTCTGAACAGAGACAATTTAAAGCAGTCTTTATTTTAACCCGCTCGTTGGAATGGAGAAAAAATGTGTGGAATAGTTGGGTATTCAGGCCCAAAAGAACCCTTACCAATCTTAATAAATGGATTGTCTAGATTAGAGTATCGAGGATACGACTCAGCAGGAATTGCAATTTCAGATGGGAATAAAATAACCATTGAAAAAAAAGAAGGCAAACTCGACGTCTTAAAAAATCATCTAAAAAATAATCAAATGTCTGGAAACGTAGGCATTGGTCATACAAGATGGGCTACCCATGGTGTGCCAAATGACGTAAATGCTCACCCTCACTCGGATAACAATGAAGAATTTGCAATTATTCATAATGGGATAATTGAAAATTATGCAGAAATTAAAAAAGATCTTTTAAACGAAGGATTTGAATTTAAGTCTGATACTGACACTGAGGTAGTCGCTGTAGAGCTAAGCAGAAAATGGAGTGGGGAATTGCTTAAAACTGTAGTGGATGTTGCAAACTCTCTTGAAGGAACTTATGCACTTCTCGTAACTACTACGAAAGAAGAAGGAACTATCGTTGCTGGAAGACTAATGAGCCCATTAGTTTTAGGAGTTGGCGATGATGAAGTATTTCTTGCGTCTGATTCGGCAGCAATACTGGAACATACCAAAAAGATGATATTTCTTGAAAATGGTGATTTTGTAGAAATTAAAAATGGTAAATATAAGTTGTTTGACTCAGAATTAAATGAAATTGAAAGAGAGATCCAAGAAATAGACTGGGAGGTCTCTGAAGCTGAGAAATCTGGACATGACCATTTTATGTATAAAGAGATACTTGAACAGTCTGAAGTAATCGAAAGAACTATTTCGGGAAGGCTTGACACAAATTCTGATGATATTCCGATTAAGTCAGATCGTGCATCTAAATTTGAAAAAATTTGGATAGTTGCATGCGGAACTGCTTATCATGCAGGTTTATTTGGTAAAGATCTGTTTGAGAAAGTTCTTGGTGTTCCAGTAAGCGTTGAGTTAGCTTCAGAGTTTAGATACAGGGAGCCAATTGTTGGGAAAAATGATTTAGGTATTGTAATTTCACAGTCTGGAGAAACTATGGATACAATTGCTGCAACAGAACTTCTTAAAGAAAATGGCTCACACGTACTCGCCCTAGTTAATGTTGTGGGAAGCTCATTGGCAAGAATGGCAGATAGTGTATTTTACTTACATGTTGGTCCTGAGATTGGTGTTGCCTCTACTAAAGCTTATTTAGGCATGCTTGTATCTCAACTAGTAATTGCTAAACATTGGGACTCTAAAAATAGGTTGAATGTATCTTTTGATGAGATTGCCGAACTTCCAAACCTAATAGACAAAACAATGGCTTGCGAAGATCAAATAAAAGAGATATCTGAAAAAATTTACAAAAAGAACGACATTTATTTTATTGGAAGAGGTTTGGATTACGCATTGGCAGCTGAAGGTGCCTTAAAATTAAAAGAGATTTCATATCTACACGCTGAAGCATTGGCAGCAGGAGAGCTTAAGCATGGTACGCTAGCTTTGATAGAAGAAGGAACCCCTGTAATAGTTACTGCTAGTCAAAATCATCTGCTTGATAAGACAACCAGTAATGTACAAGAGGTCATTGCAAGGGGTGCATATGTTATTGCTATTGGAGACAGTGAGTCAGAAAAACTAGAAAATATATCAAATGATTATGTGATACTCCCAGATAGCAATGAAATACTCACTACTGTGATATCGATTATACCTTTACAATTTATTGCTTATCACGTAGCAAATAAAAATGGCCAGTCGATTGATCAACCTAGAAACCTTGCAAAGTCAGTTACTGTAGAATAAATAACATGGATAGAGGTTACGTATACGTAAATAAGACAAATTATTTACACAATATAGAAGTATTAAAAAAACTATCAAATAAAGAACTTTGTTTAGTTGTCAAAGCCAATGGTTACGGCCATGGGATTGAATGGACTGTCAAAACGGCTATGGAAGCTGGAATTAAATGGTTTGCGGTAGCAGCTATTAGTGAAGCAAGAAAAGTACGTGCTCAATCTGATGAACTTAGAGTATTGTTACTTACCGAGCCATCACTTGATGAGTTAGAGAATATAGAACGATATAATATTGACTTAACAGTCTACAATGATTTTTTTATCGATGGTTTAGAAGAATCTGGTAAAGAATTCAGCACTCATATAAAAATAGATACTGGTATGCACAGGGTTGGTTGCGAACCAGAGGATTTTAAAAACCTTTATAACAAAATAAAAAAGTCTAAAACCATAAATTTAGCCGGTATATGTACTCATTTTCCATTAGCTGATGAAGAAATAGAACCAACACAAGAATCTATAGAATTATTTAAAAAAACAATTAAAGATATAGATTTAGATGATTTACTAATACACGCAGATAATTCTGGATCGTCATTTTATAATTTTGATCCAACATTTAATTTATCAAGAGTTGGCCTTACAGTTTACGGGTGTAACATAACACCGGCTGAAGTAAATCAAGATTTTAAACCGACGATGGCTATAAAAACAAGAATATCAAATATTAACTACAGAAAAAAAGGAGAAGCAGTTTCTTATGGAAAAGCTTTGACTTTAGAAAGAGATACAACTGTAGGAGTATCTCCTATTGGATACGGCGACGGGTATCCGTGGAGTACATTTCCTGATGGGAAAGTAATAGTTAACAATACATACTGTAATTTGATAGGAAGGGTTACTATGGATCAAATTCTTTATGACATTACAGATGTTGAAGCAAATATAAATGATGAAGTTGTTCTTTTGGGAAATTCAGAGAACAATGAACTTGAAATTACAGTTTTCGATATTGCAAAATGGAATAGTACTATTGAATGGGAAATCCTTACAAATATTAATGAACGACTTGAAAGGGTTGAAATTGAATGAGATCGAGCTCAAAGAATCAGCTTTAGATGAATTTGCAAAAGACTTCGTAACAAAATTATCAATTCCTTCAGTAGTTGGATTTAATGGAAGCTTGGGGGCTGGTAAAACTACAATAATAAAAAAGATAATTTATCACCTTGGAATCGAAGATAATGTAACTTCACCAACATTTAATATTGTAAAAAATTATCTCAAAGAAGATTTAAGTATTTACCATGTTGATCTCTACAGACTTTCATCATTCCAAGAATTTATTGACCTGGATCTTCCTTTGTTTGAAGAAAAAACCATATTTTTTGTTGAATGGTCAAATCAACTTCCTAATACAAACCTCAATAATTGGACAATTGTTGACATTGATATCATTGATGATTCAAGAAGGAAGATAAGGTTTTAAAATGTATAAATTAGCAATTTCTACATCAGGTGAATATGTTTCTGCAGCAATTTTTGAAGAGAAATTACTTGCTAGTTTTGTTTCGAAAACTAGCAGGGGCTCAACTGGAATACTACTAAATCAAATAAATGAATTATTTGATAAAACAAAGGCAAGCAGAAAAGATCTTAGCGCACTTTATCTTGACGTAGGACCAGGATATTACACAGGACTAAGAATCGGTTTATCAGTTTCTCAAGGACTTGGTGCAGTTTTAGGCATCCCTATAATTCCAGTAAATGGTCTTGATGCTCTTGCATTTGCAGCACATACAAGTCATAGAAAGATATGCTCGTTGATTGATATTAAACGAAGTGAATTTGCTTATTGCGAATATATGCCTGTTCCAGGTGGAGTAACACGAGAGTCAGATCCTCAAGTTATTTCAGTTGAAAGCTTAGAAATTAAACTTTCTGATGATGCTGATAAAAAATTATTAGTAGGTAATTGGGATCTCATAGAAAATAAAAAAATTCTTACTGATAGTAACACTAAATTAGCTGAGCCAAGATTTGTGACTGCTGAAAATATTTACAATGTTGGTGAAAAAATAAAAGACTATCCCAACTTTAATGAAATAAACCTTGAATATATGAGAGAACCCGATGTTACATTATCAAAAGATAGCTTGAGTGGAGATGTGAAGCTTTATGATTAAAAGTTTAGAATTTTGTTCATCTGAGACAGCCCTTAAGTTATCGAGTTTAGAGCAAAAATTATTTTCTATGTCGTGGGATGCCAGCATTATTGAGCAAAAAATAAATGACAAAAGTTTTAAGTATTGGATTTATGAAGATGAAAAGGAAATCATTGGATATTTGGGTATCCAATTTATTCACCACGATATTGAGATCCTAGGAATTGGTGTATTGGAAGAATATAGAAAAAAAGGAGTAGCAACCGAACTTATGGATCTATTAATAACCTATTTTGAAACTTCGAAATATGAAAAAATTATCTTAGAAGTAAGAGAATCAAACACATCCGCACAAAGTTTATATAAAAAATACAATTTTAAATATTTTGGTAAAAGAAAAAAATATTATGTCACAGAAGATGCAGATATTTTTATAAAGGAAAAAGTATATGCAGAATGAACAACTCATATTAGGCTTTGAAACAAGCTGTGATGAGACGGCCATAGCCTTAATGAAGGGTGATGACTTGTTGATAAACAAGATTTCATCACAGGTCGAAATTCATGAGAAATTTGGTGGGGTAGTTCCTGAAGTAGCGTCTAGAGCGCATGCTGAAATGATAAGAAATCTTTTTCACTCGTCAATAAATGAATGTGGGATTGACATAGGTGAAATTGATATTGTAGCAAGCACTGATGGTCCAGGTTTATCAGGCAGCCTTGTGGTGGGCTATAATTTTGCAAAATCAGTAGCATGGGCCCTTCAGAAACCCTTTTATGCAATAGATCATATGGTTGGTCATCTTAGTGCACCTCTTATTGAGCATCCAAACATGGACCCGCCATTTTTATCATTACTTGTGTCTGGTGGTCATACACAAATTGTGTTTGTAGAAGAATGGGGAAAATATAATTTATTAGGTTCAACAATCGATGATGCAGCAGGTGAAGCATTTGATAAATTATCTAGATTTTGTGGATTTGGTTTTCCTGGTGGACCAGCAATTCAGAAAATATCTGAAGGTGGTGATCCAGATAAAGTTAACCTTCCAAGACCAAAGACTTCAAATAAATTTGATTATTCTTTTTCAGGATTAAAAACAGCTGCTGTTTATTTTCTACAAGGACTAACTGACGATGACAAACTTTTGAAAAAAGATTTTGCCGCTTCATACCAAGAGGCAATTGTTGATTCTTTGATGAATATATATGAGAAAGCTGTAACTGAAACAGGTGTAACTAATCTATCAGGAGGAGGAGGAGTAATGGCAAATACGCGACTTCGTGAAAAAATTCAAACTTTTGCTGAAAAAAATGATAAAAATTTATATTTACCCTCACCTAAATTATCTACTGATAATGCTGCAATGATTTGTGTTGCTGCAAAAAATAACCTTACAACTAATGAAATGAACATCGAAGATATAAGGCTATCATCAGTAATTTCTTAACAATTTAAGAAAAATAAATACCTTTATAAACAGAACCATATTAAATTCAAAACGTAGAAAATTTTAGGAGAAAAAAATTATGAATCTTAAACCACTTGGAGATAGGGTAGTTGTAAAACCACTATCAGAAGAAGATATGAAAACTCCATCAGGTATATACATTCCTGATACAGCAAAAGAAAAACCTCAAGAAGGTGAAGTTATTGCTGTGGGACCTGGTGAAACCAATGACAATGGAGAAAAAATTAAGCCTGATGTGAAAAAAGGTGATAAAGTTGTTTATTCAAAATATGGTGGAACAGAAATTAAAGTTGACGGAGAAGAATACTTGATACTTTCAAGTAGAGATATTCTCGCAGTAGTCGGAAAATAATAGGAGAAGATAATGGCAAAAAAGACTTTAGTATTTAACGAAAAAGCAAGAAAAGGCCTTGAAGACGGTGTTAACAAATTAGCTGATGTCGTAAAGGTAACTCTTGGTCCAAAGGGCCGAAACGTAGTATTAGAAAAAAAATGGGGTGCACCAACTATTACAAATGATGGTGTAACTATTGCAAAGGAAGTAGATCTTGAAGACCCTTATGAAAATATGGGTGCCCAATTAGCAAAAGAAGTTGCATCAAAAACTAATGATGTTGCTGGTGATGGGACTACAACTGCAACCGTACTTGCCCAGTCAATGGTCAACGAGGGTATGAAAACTGTTTCCGCAGGTGTTAATCCAATGGAAGTCAAAAGAGGTATGTTAGAAGCTTCAAAGGCTGTTACAGAATTTATTGCTGGTTTTTCAAAATCAATAGGTGGCAAAGACGAGATTGCACAAGTAGCATCAATTTCAGCCGCAGATTCTGAAATTGGTGAAACTATTGCAGAGGCAATGGAAAAAGTTGGAAAAGATGGGGTAATCACAGTTGAAGAAGGTCAAACATTCGGTATGGAACTTGAATTTACTGATGGAATGCAGTTCGATAAAGGATTTATTTCACCTTACTTTGTTACAGATCCGGATAGACAAGAAGCTGTATTAGAAGATCCGTATATATTGATAGTGAATTCAAAAATTACGGCAGTAAACGATTTATTACCAATTCTTGAAAAGGTAATGAATTCAGGGAAACCATTGATTATTCTCTCCGAGGATGTTGAAGGAGAAGCACTAGCTACTCTTGTTGTAAACAAAATTAGAGGAACATTTACATCTGTTGCTGTAAAAGCTCCTGGTTTTGGAGAAAGAAGAAAAGCAATGCTACAAGATATCGCAATTCTTACAGGTGGAGAAGTAATTTCAGAAGAACTTGGTTTAAAAACTGAAAATACAACTGTTGATATGCTTGGTCAAGCCGAGAAAGTTATTGTGAAAAAAGATAACACAACAATTGTCAATGGAAAAGGTAAAAAAGCTGATGTTGAAGGAAGAGTAAAACAAATCCAATCTGAAATAGACGAATCTGATTCAGACTGGGATAAAGAGAAACTTCAAGAAAGGCTTGCTAAATTATCAGGTGGAGTAGCTCAAGTTAAAGTGGGAGCTGCAACAGAAGTTGAACTTAAAGAAAAGAAAATGAGAATTGAAGACGCTTTAGCAGCCACAAGAGCAGCTGTTGAAGAAGGTATCGTTGCTGGTGGAGGAGTAACCTTAATTAGGGCACAAGATACAGTTGATAAGATTTCTGGTGGTACTGAAGGTGAAGCCATTGGAAGAAATATTGTAAAAAAAGCTCTTGAAGCACCACTAAGACAAATTGCAGAAAATGCTGGCTTCGAGGGTGGAGTTATGGTTGAGAAAGTCAAAGACGCAAAAGGAAATGTTGGATTAAACGCTTCCAATGGTGAGATGGTAGATCTTGTGAAAGATGGAGTTATTGATCCAGCGAAAGTTACTAGATCAACTGTTGAGAATGCATCATCAATTGCTTCACTGGTATTGACAACGGAAGCTTTAATAGCTGAAGAACCAGAACCAGAACCACCAATGCCTCCAGGAGGAATGGGCGGCATGGAAGGTATGATGTAACTTAATCATATTTTTAAAAAAAAGAGTGGACAACAACCACTCTTTTTTTTTATCATTATATGTCATGATTGGAATAAGAGGTGCAATAGCATCAGTTGAAAACAGTGAAGAAAATATTTTAGAATCATCAAAAATTTTATTTACTGAGATTATAGAAAAAAACAATTTAGTAATTTCTAAAGTTGTTTCGGTACTATTTACAGTTACAAAAGACTTGAATGCTGCTTTCCCGGCCAAAGCAGTTAGAGATCTTGGATATGACCAAATACCTGCACTCGATTCTTTAGCACCAGACATTGAAGGTGATTTATTAGGTTGCATTCGAGTATTAGTGATATATCAAGATAATATCGAACCAAATCATGTGTATTTGGGTGAAGCAAAAAATTTACGTCCTGATAGATAAAAACTCTTTTCAAAAGAAAATTACGTGCTAACATTACCTCAATGAAAACTAACACATACTTTTACTTTAGAGCGCATATATAAGCTGCCCTAAAGTTACATTGTGTCAAATCGGGCAAAAGCCCGATTTTTTTTTAGGAGGAACAAATTGATAGTAGTTATGAAACAAGCAGCTACAGAAGAAGATATAGAGAAAGTAAAAGTAAAAGCTATTGAACAAGGTCATGAGCCAAAAGTACTTTATGGTGTTGAAAGGACTGTCGTTGCAGTACATGGAAAAGTTATCGAAGATAACAGAGGTGTAATGCGTTTACTTGACAACGTACACGAAGTTATCCCAATTGGGAGATCTTACAAGCTTGCAAGTAAAACATATAAAGATACAAATACAGAAATAAAGATAAAAGATCTTACTATCGGAGGTAAAGAACTTGCTTTTATAGCTGGGCCAGATAGTGCCGAATATAGAGAGCAGACTTTAGAGACTGCAGAAGCTGTAATACAAGCAGGAGGAAATGGCCTTAGAGGAGGAGCTTTTAAACCTAGAACCTCACCTTATAGTTTTCAGGGTTTAGGAGAAGAGGGCTTAGTATTGTTGAAAGAGGCAGCTGATAAACACAAACTCCCTTTGTTTAGTGAAATTATGGATATCCAACATTTACAAATGATGGAAAATTATGTAGATGTTCTTCAAATCGGAGCAAGAAATATGCAAAATTTTAAGCTATTAGAAGCTGTTGGTGAATCGAAGCTTCCTGTTTTATTAAAAAGAGGCATGAGTGCAACTCTTGAGGAATTGCTTTTAGCTTCTGAATATATATTAAGCAGAGGAAATGAAAATGTTATTTTATGCGAGCGAGGAATTAGGACTTTCGAAACTGCGACAAGAAATACGTTTGACATTAATGCAATACCTTATTTGAAGATGAACACTCATTTACCTGTTATTGCAGATCCAAGTCACGGAACTGGAGCAAATAACTTAGTAGCGCCTATTGCACTAGCTTCAATAGCTGCAGGAGCAGATGGATTATTAATCGAAATTCATCCTAGACCAGATGAAGCTTTATGTGACGGCCCTCAGGCCCTAACGCCAATAGAGTTGGTGGAGCTTGGTAAGAAAGTAAGTTTAATGGCTGATGTTGTGGGTCGATCTTTAACATTATGATCAAAAATGTAAAAATAATCGGCCTTGGATTAATGGGTGCAAACTTAGGAATTAATCTAGTCAATAAAGGACTAAATGTTTATGGCGAAGATATTAATCCTGATGTAGAGAAAAGAGCAGAAAAGTTTGGTATAGATATTAAGTCAAATGCTGAAAAGTATGATCTGACTATTCTTTCGATGCCTATAAACAATATTATTTCTTTCTTATCAAAAGAACATGAGATTGATAAATCTGAGCTGATAATTGATATTGGAGGTACCAAAGAGTCCATTTGTGATTTAATGGACAATTCAAATATTCCTGCAATTGGGGGACACCCAATGTGTGGATTAGCTGATAATACAAATTGGGAGCCACATCCAGAAATGTACAAAAATGCGACATTTCTTCTTTGCGAAACTAATTCAACTAATGATAAAGCAAAAGAAATTGCATCAGCGTTTATAAATATTTTAGATTGTAAAGAAGTATGGATTGATAGGAAAAAGCATGATGAGATATTATCGATTACTAGCCATTTACCTCACTTGATAAGTTCTGCACTTGTGGGTATTGCTAAGAAGGATTATGAAATTGAGGAAATAATGGGATTAGCAGCTGGAGGGTTTGATGGGGCAACAAGGCTTACAAGGACAAACCCAGAGATGATAATAGACATGTACAACTCAAACTCAAAAAATATAAATACTTTTCTTATCGCACTAATCGAAGAAATATCATCGTTGATGTCTTTACAAGAAAAAAACGAGTTAATTGACTATCTCACTTCGTCAGTGGAATGGAGAAGAGCATTGTCAGATAAATTTGGAGAACGACCATTAAGTTAAAATTAAAATTATTTAGCAGATTATTATCGGGTAATGTTGCTCTCATTGGAGATAAGTCTATTTCTCATAGAGCAATAATATTTGCTGCGTTAGCTGACGGAACTTCAAATATACAAAATTTATTAATGAGTGAAGACACAAAGGCTACCTTAAAGATAATTGAGCAAATGGGTATCGATATCAAGTTAAATGATACAGTTTCCATAATTGGTAAAGGGCTCAACGGCCTGAAAGAACCAAAAAAAGATCTTAATGCCATGAATTCAGGAACCACTGCAAGATTGTTAATTGGTCTATTATCTAAACAAAATTTTTCATCAACCCTAATTGGAAGCCCCCAGTTAAATAAAAGACCAATGAACAGAATTACAGATTTGTTAGTTCAAAACGGAGCTTCAATTAATATAAAGAATTCTTTTCTTCCGATTAATTTTAAATCATCAGAATATTCGTTTAATTTTCAAAATACTCTTGTTCCTAGTGCTCAGGTTAAAAGCGCATTAATTATTGCCTCTTTGTACCATAATGAACCAACGTTAATTGAAGAAACAGTTGCCACAAGAGATCATACGGAAAGAATGTTAATTGCGATGGGTGCAAACATACTGAGACTTGGTAACACTATTACTGTATCTCCAACAAATAATCTTAAACCTTTAAACATATCAATACCTGGTGATATATCGTCAGGAGCATTCCTAATTGCACTTGGCGTGCTCAAAGGAAAAGAAATAATACTTGAAAATATGTTAATTAACGAAAGGAGACTTGGGTTTGTAAAGATTTTAAAAAGGATGGGTGCAAATATTGAAATTGTAAACATTAGTGAAGAAAATAATGAAGTAATTGGAGATATTAAGGTAAAAAAATCAACTCTAAATGGTACGACTGTGACAAAAGAGGAAGTGGCTGATTTTATTGATGAAATTCCAATTTTCACTTTTTTAGCATCCCAAGCAATTGGTATTACAAAACTTGTTGGAGCAGAAGAGCTGAAAGTAAAAGAATCAGACAGGTTAGATGTTATGAAAAATTTTATTCTTGAATTAGGTGGGAAAATTGAAGTTTATGATGATGGATTTGAGATTACGGGCATTCAAGATCTCCAAGATGGTTTTATTAAAACTTTTGATGATCACAGAATTGCAATGACAGCAATAATTGCCAATATAGCTCTTGGAAAAAAAATAATCCCTGATAATAGAGAATGCATTAAAGATTCATATCCTTCTTTTTTTCAGGATTTAAAAGAATTAGGAGCTGAGATCAATGAATAATTTTGGTGTTTTGGGTTGGCCCCTTGAAAAGACATACTCTCCCTTTATTCACAAATCTTTATTTGATATTACTCAGCTTGAAGGTAATTATGAATTATTAAAAATTGAGAACATAGATGAGAAAAATATTCACGATCTTAATAAGAGACTAGATGGATACAATATCACAATCCCACATAAAGAAAATATTTTAGGATTAAATATAAATTCAATCGTAGATGAACATGCACAATCAATAGGAGCAATTAATACTGTTAAATCTAGTGGTGAAAGTATTGAATACTATAACACTGACTATGAAGGCTTCTTATTTTTCTTAAAAAAAATAGATTATGATTGGAAAGATAAAAATATACTTATTTTAGGTAGTGGTGGAAGCTCAAAAGCAATTAGGTATGCATTATCAAGTAATTCATCGAGTACAAATATTGCTAGCAGAAATGTGACTGAGGATACTATCTCTTATAATGAGGCAGAAGATATCGGATCGGAGATAAATTTTCTTATCAATACAACTCCTATTGGTATGTCTCATTTGAATAACCTTTCTCTGGACTTAGACGTAAAAAAATTTACTAACCTAGATTTATTTTTGAATATAGGATATGGAAATACTGGTAATTTTTTTAAACCATTAGTTGATTCTGTGAATTCATACAATGGTATTGGAATGCTCATATGTCAGGCAATCTTATCATTTAACATATGGACAAACCTTAACTTACAAGTATTAGATATATATGATGAGTTATACAAATTATTGGTGAACAAAAATGATTAGATTTTTAACTTCAGGCGAGAGTCATGGGCCAGAGCTAACGGGGATAATTGAGGGATTACCTTCAGGTTTTCTTGTTACAAAAGAATACATAGACAGTTTCCTTCAACGCAGACAAAAAAGTTTGGGGTCTGGTGGAAGAATGAATATTGAATCCGATCAGGTAGAGATTTCTTCGGGGATAATTAATAATCTCACAACTGGTGGACCAATTACATTAAAAATAAAGAACAACGATTGGAAAAATTGGAAAGATAAAGATATTGATCCATATGTAGTTCCTAGACCTGGTCATGCTGACCTAGTTGGAACTGCAAAGTATGATGCAAAGGATATTCGCCTAATTCTTGAAAGATCAAGTGCTAGGGAAACGGCAATGAGATGTGCAATTGGAGCAATAGCTGCACAAATACTTGAAAATTTTGACATACATATTTGTGGATATGTTTCAGGAATTGGATCACTGGAGTATTTATATAAAGGAACAGATGGCATTAAAAATCTGCAAAATAAAGTTACAGAATCTTCAGTGTCGTGTCCAGATGACAAAATTTCCAAAGAAATGGAAAATGAAATAAAACTTGCAAGAAAAAAGAAGGATACTCTTGGAGGTTCTATTACAACAATTGCAACAGGCGTACCTCCAACACTGGGTAGTTTCGTTCATTGGGATAGAAAATTAGATGCAAATATGGCGCGAATTTTTATGTCTATACAAAGTGTAAAAGCAGTAGAAATTGGTAATGGGATAGAAGTATCTAAAAATTATGGAACTGAGGTTCAAGATCAGTATTTTCTTGACCAGGAAAACATTAAAAAAGAATCAAATAATTTAGGAGGTTTTGAAGGAGGGATGACAAATGGGGAGGATATAGTTGTAAAAGCTTACTTAAAACCGATTAGTACAACTTTGACTCCGATCAAAAGTATTAATTTATCAACTAAAAATGAAACAGAGACAGTATATGAACGATCTGATACCTGTGCCGTCCCAAGAGCTGTCCCCATATTTGAGAGCGCAATGGCATTAGAAATTCTTAAGAATTTACTAATAAAAACTGGGGGAGATAGCAAAAAAGAAATAACAAAAAACTTTGAAAACATTTCAAAGCTGCATTTAGATGAGTTTGATCTAGATAATAAAACCTGGAACATGAAATATGAAACATAATAATATTTACCTCGTTGGATTTATGGGTTGCGGAAAAACATCTGTATTGAAAAAAATAAGACAAAAGATTCAAAGTAATACTTTTGATTTAGATGAAAATATAGAAAAGAAACACGGAAGTATAAGTAAAATATTCGAATTAAAAGGCGAAAAATATTTTCGGCAAATCGAATTAGAAACATTCCAAATGTTACCCAAAAATGATTCTGTAGTTGCTCTTGGAGGAGGATCTTTAGAAATAAAAAATATATTTGATGAGCTTAAAAATAACGGATTTACTTTTTATCTGAAAGATACTTTTGAAAATTTATGGAATCAGATCCAAAATACTGAAAGACCTTTAGTAAAAGAAGGAAAAGAAAAAATTTATAAACTATTTCAATCAAGAGAAGATTTATACAATCAATCAAATCATATTTTAGAAATTTCAGATAAAAAAATTAAAAATATTGCTGAAATCATAATTAAAAATAGTTGGTTAAAAAATGAAGTTATCTGAAATACATTATTCAAATAAATTTGATGATCTTGATAGTCAACTAAAAAATTTTATCAATCAGGAGAAGCATGTAATATTTATTGATTCAAAGTTGTCTTCAATTATTAATCTAGATCCAAAATTTAAGATTTTTGAATTAGAAATTAATGAATCCACTAAAGATTTAAATACAATTCAAAAAATTTGGAAAATAATGTTTTCAGAGTCGCTTGATAGAAGTTCAAAAATAATTGGGATAGGTGGAGGCGTGTTGAGTGACCTAGTAGGTTTTGCTACGAGCACCTTTAAAAGAGGGGCAAATTTATCGTTGGTTCCTTCAACATTCCTTGGTATGGTTGATGCAGCACATGGAGGAAAAACAGGGTTCAATAATGAATTTGGCAAAAACCAAATTGGTACATTCTTCATTCCAGAAAAAATATTTATTTGTACAGAGTTTTTAGATTTTTTATCAGAAATTGAAATGAATAATGGAATTATTGAATCATTAAAGGCAGGCTTTTTAGGTGACAAAGAAATTATTGAAATGATATACCAAGACAAACTCAACAATCTAGAAGAAATAATTAAAAAAAGTATTCAAGTAAAGTACAACATTTTAAAAAATGACTTACGTGAAAGTAATGAAAGAATGTTTTTAAATTTAGGCCATACAATCGGCCATCTGATCGAAAAAGACTCAAATTATTCTATTTCTCACGGACAAGCCGTTGCAATTGGAATGTTAAAAGGGTTTGAAATATCGGAGAGTAAATTTAATCTTAATAGTTCAATCAAAGATGAATTTGAGTCATTTTTAAACAAACAGTCAATGAAAACGGAATACAGTTTCAATAGCAATCAATCAGAGTTAAAAGAGATAATTACAAACGATAAAAAAGTGACAAGTGATGTTGTTAAATTTGTTCTTATTAAAAATATTCAAGAGCCAGTGTTAATTGACTTTTCGATTAACGACTTATTAGAGGTTTTAACCAATGCGTAAAATAGTCATCATTAATGGTCCAAATTTGAACTTTTTAGGTAAGAGGGAAATATCAAAATATGGCACTACAACTTATCAAGAGTTAGTTAGTGAACTTGAAGAACATGCAAAAAAAACTAATGATCTGGTTTTTTTTCAATCAAATCATGAGGGCGAAATCTGTGATTACATACAAAAAATAATTAATGAGAAAATTGATGGAGTCATCGTAAATCCTGGTGCCTACACCCATACAAGTGTTTCATTGAGAGATTCTTTGTTACTTCTTTCAGTTCCTATCATTGAAGTTCACATTAGTGACATAAAAGAACGTGAATCGTTTAGAAAAACTAATTTAATTAATGACATTTGCGAGAAATCATTTATAGGTCATGGGGTTAATGGATATAAGATGGGTATAGATTATTTAAATGAAAAATAAAAAAATATATTATCAAGGTTCAGAAGGTTCTTATTCGGAATCGGTTTTACTTGAAATGTTCCCAGATTCAGAATTAATTTCTTGTAAAACTTTTCAAGAAGTCTCTATAAATGCTTCAAATGATGGTTTTGGACTTTTGCCAATTGAAAACTCTCTTGTTGGAACTGTAATCGAGGCTTATGAAAGTTTAATTGAACACGAACTTGAAATATTTTTAGAAGTTAAAAAGAAAATTAATCATGCTCTAATTGGATTAGCAGGGACACAAAAACAAAATCTGAAAAAGATAATTTCTCACCCACAAGCCTTACAGCAATGTAGTAAATATTTAAATAAACTAGACGTAGAATTACAACCAGTATTTGATACTGCAGGAGGTGTTTTAAGTCTACTTAACACTAAATCAGAAGAGATTGGAGCGATTGCAGGAGAGCATTTTGATAATGATGAAAGATTTACAATAATTGAAAAAAATATTTCAAATCATGAAGAAAATTACACAAGATTTTTTCTAACTGGAAAGACGCCAGCACCGATTAAAGAAGATAAAAACCTTCGTTCAGCAATTCTGGTAGCACAAGACGAGCCAGGTTCTTTGTTAAAAGCTCTTACGGTCTTTGATGTACTTAAATTGAATTTGACTAAGTTAGAATCAAGACCAATTCTTGGATCCCCATGGGAATATAAGTTCTATGTCGATTATCAAAACTCTGATACAAATATCGATCAACTTCTAAAAGATAATTTAGGTCAAGTTGCAAAAGAATTTAAAATATTAGGAAAATACGGATCAATTAATCTTTAAATTTCCAACTTGAAGATTCTTTATTATCTTCAATTTCAATATTTGAATCTGTCAATATATCTCTAACTACATCTGATTCTTCATATTTTTGTAAGGACCGAAGTGTTAATCTATACTCTATTAATTTATCTATTAATTTATTCACATTTTCAGAATTTTTCTTATTTTTATCAATCTCTATTCGTAAATCAGCAATTTCTTTTTTCAAAGCATCTTCAGCGTCTTCATTTAACGACAAGTCAGGTTCGCTTTCTACTTTTTTAAGGGAGGCATCATTTTTTAAGAGCTCTTTGAGCTCATTTAAATTGTACTTATCTCCAATTTTGAATTTCTTTGTGACATTTTTGTTAATGACAGTTACTTCCCCTAAACCTTCTACTTCAAAAGAGTCTTCTTCTCCGTCAATTATTAAGGCAGTATGTTCATCAATTCCTAAAATATTCGTTGGATTAATTTCCTGTAATATTTTCATCCTATTTTGTCCAAGGTAACTAATACTAGTATCGTGATTGCCCCCTTCTTTATTGTTAAAGTGAGGAACTACAACACAATCTATATCAAAGACCTCAAGTAAATTTATTCCATCTTCCCAATAAGGATCAATTCCTACCTTGTAAATTTCATAAACTGGAATAGTTCTTACTCCAAGAGTTGATGCAGCTGCACTTGCAAATACAAGGCTACTTCCATTTATAAGTTTTTCTTTAAAAATTTCTGGTACATCTGTGTCTATCCAATTTTTTGAGGCATAACTTGGACTTCCCGGTCCTGAAAAAATAAAATTTGAACCCTGGATAATTTTTGTGAATTCAAAATACTCAACAGATTTAAAATCTTTTTTAGTTCTATAACTAGCAAGTTTGATATCTGTATTTAAACTTACATCATAAAATTCAATTAATTTTTCAACAAGCTGATCAGCATTTTCTTGAAATCCAAAAGGCGTATCAATTAATGAAGCAGACACGTCTTCACTTAATCTATTAAGTAACTTTCTGTGTACTGAAACTAGATTTGGGCTAGTCTCACCTGAGCCGAGAATGGCAATCGAACCTTTTACTTTTTTCATAGAAACCATTATAGGTATTTATTCATTCTTGAAAAATTGTATACTTAATATGTGATTAATTTATTAATTAAAATTCTTGAAATATTTACCCTTGATTACATTCCAAGGCTACCTGTTCAATTTAGAACAAAATTATATAAAACAGTTCTTCCATTAAGAAAATTAAGGGACAGGATATTACTAAATAAACCAAAGAGTCAATTTACTTTTCAAGATCGAATAGATTTTGCCAGAACATCAAGAGTTGGCTATGATTACTCCGGCTCAAGGTTAATTGAATATAATCAAAATGTTGATTTTGAAAAAATTGAAAATTCGGAATTAGAAATTTATAAATTTACTCCAAAAAATGCCAAAGATGACGTTTACGGTATTTATTTTCATGGAGGAGGTTACTATACGGGCAGTGTAACTTCTCATAAAAACATCGTTTCCCAATTTACAAATGATTTAGAGATGCCTTTTTATTTTTTTGAATATAAATTGACACCAGAGTTCAACTTTCCTGCAGCTCATGATGATGCAAAAAAAGTAGTAAATTTTATTACTGGAATAGAGGGAAACAAACAGTCAATATGGATGGGTGAGTCTGCTGGAGGGGGGCTTGCAACGGGTATTTTAGTTGATGATACATTTACAATTTCTCCAGATAAATTAGTCCTAATGTCTCCATGGCTAGACCTATCTGACAAGAAAAGAGATAGAAAATATTTAAGAAATAAAGATATACTACTTGCTATTGATGGAGTTCATTGGGTTGGTGAGCATTATTCAGGCGATTATGAACCAAATAATCCAATTCTTTCTCCAGTTTTTGCTGATATTGATAATTTTCCACACACATTAATTCAGGTTTGTTCAAGTGAGCTTTTGTATAATGACGCAATTGAGTTTTCAAACAAACTTAAAAATAAAAAAATCGAGCACGAATTACAAATCTGGGATGATCTTTGGCATGCTTGGCAATTTTTTCCAATCCAAGAAGCTTATGATGCAAGAAAGAAAATTGTTTCTTTTGTAAAAGATAATTCTTACTCTTCACCAAAATGATGAAATGCAAAACCAAAGGGAAGCTCTAAGCGATTTTCCTTCATAAAATTTTCATCATTTAAAATATTGATCGTTTGATCATCTCGAGTAACTTCACCTTCATTTAAAACGATACTTCTTTTGCAAATTTCTAATGCCATTGGAAGGTCATGAGTCACAAGAATTTTAGATACGTCTAAATTATTTAGAATATCAATTAATTCCCTACGAGAAGATGGATCCAGATTTGAACCAGGTTCATCTAACACCAGTAGTTTTGGCTTTGATGCTAAAACACTCGCAATTGCAACTTTTCTTTTTTGTCCATAACTTAAATGATGAGGAGGTCGATCTAAATAGTCACTCATATTAACTTTTTCAAGTGCATCAAGTGCTAATCTTTCTGATTCTTCATCGGTAAATCCAAAATTTTTAGGTCCAAACATTACATCTTCAATTACTGTTGGCATAAATAATTGGTCATCTGGATCCTGAAAAACAATTCCGACTGTTTTTCTAATCTTGCCAATGTTATCTTCAATGTAGTCGAGTTGATCTACACTTATTTCCGAATTTAAAGTTCCAAGTATTCCGTTCAGATGAAGAATTAATGTAGTTTTTCCAGCACCATTTGGACCTAATATTGCTAATGATTCTTTTTCTGCCAAATCAAAGCTTATTTTTTTTAGAGCCAAGTGTCCATCAGGATATGAATAGCTTAAATTTTTTACAGATAAATAATTTTTCATAATAATTTATCTATACCAAGTATCACTAAAGAAGATACAACACATAAACTAAATTTATATGATGTTTTATAACTTCGAGATTTAAACTCTATTGTTCCCTGAAAACCTCTTGAGATCATTGACAAATAGACTCTTTCACCTCTTTCATAACCACGGATTAGCATAGCTCCAGATGCAAAAGCAATAGGGATTAGGGATTTTAAACCTTTTTCTAAGTATCCCCTCGACTTCATTGAAATTCTTACCCTTTTAAACTCATCTATAAAGACGTCAATATATCTAATTGTGAATGACATTATTGCAATTAAAATATTTGGAACTTTCAACTTCTGAAGACCATAAATGATTTCCATACTTGAAGTTACAGCAGTAAGAACTATTCCAATAGTTAGACCAAGAGTTGCTTTAAATAATATAGTTAACATATCATTTAATCCAGTCTGGTAAATGTTTAAAGAAAAAATTTCAAAAACTTTGTCATTGTTCTCACTACTTAAAAAAGGTAAAAATAATGCAAACAAAATGAAAGGAATATCAAGAGTCAGTCTCTTTAAATATGTTTTTAAAGGAATTTTTGAAAGGTATAAAATATACATAACGATCACGATGTGAGATAAAATCTGAAAGATATTTTGAACATTTGAAAATGCAACTGATAAGACAATAAGAAAACATCCTAGAACTTTATGTTGAGGTTTTACATCATTTAATTGGGAATTTTTGTGTAGAGATAAGTGGTGTTCGTGACTTGTGGGATACATGATATTATTTTAATGCAAAAGGTTTGCAATAAAAATAATTATTTACAATTCTTGCATATACCTGTGTAGACAAAATGATTATCGGTCAATTTATACATCGAGTTTTTTTCAATAATTTTTTCAACCGATTCCATAACTTTTACTGAAATATCTTCAATGGCATTGCAAATTTTGCAAACAATGTGAGTATTTTTTTCATATTTTTTTAGATAATAAATCCCGGAACCATGTTGCTGATGAGAGTGTTCAATAATATCTAATGACTCAAGTATGTCCAATGTTCTGTAAACAGTTGCTAAATCTATATCTTTTACCTTTTTTAAAGCTAAATTATATAATTCCTCTGCAGTGAAGTGTTCGTGTCCTGATTCCTCTAATATATTGCAAATTGTGCTTCTTGATTCAGTTATTCTGTTACCATTTTTTTTTAGTTTGCTAATCAGATCCATAGTTAAAGTATAATTTGTGAAAAGATTGTTATTACATGAAAAAAATACTTTTAAAGTTCATAAATAGATACAGCCTAATTTATTTACCACTGGGATGGATATTTGGACTAGCTATATTTTTTATTGCTTTTGAACCATCAATCGTACTCTATATATTAAGTTTCTTTGTTTTAGGAACTTTTTTTGCATTGTATATTTTTAATTCAAAAAGAAGCCTTGTCTTAGATGATCACAATTTTGCAAATTCTGATTACACAATAATAGAATTCTATTCCGATTACTGACTAGGTTGTACTGCATCAAAATTCATAGTTAATGAATTCAAAAAATTAAATCCCGAGATACCAATTGTCTCAGTGAATGCTTCTAAGAAAGATTATCTAGAAATTACACAAAAATATAATTTAAAGTACACCCCAACATATGTATTGGTTGATTCAACTGGTGAAAAAATATACAAACGGGTTGGTAATTTTAATATTGAGAAGTTTAACTCAATAATTTCCTAAGATACTTTGTCACCTATCATTGAACCCTCACTTGGTTTTAGCAACAATACATCGCCATTAGAATCTGTAGAACCAAGTATTAAACATTGACTAATAATTGGACCAATTTGCTTGTCGCCTAAATTTACTATTCCTATACATTTGAAACCGATTAATTCACTGGTGTCATAATTAGTAATCTGAGCACTTGTTTTTTTTATTCCAATATGTTTACCAAAGTCAATTTTTAAAATATAAGCAGGTTTTTTGGCTTCTTCAAAAACTTCCGCTGATAAAATTTCGCCAACTCTTATATCTAAATTGGCAAATTTTTCAACATTAGTTTCCATATAAAAAGTATCTTATAACATAATTAATCTATGTCAAAAATATTATTATTGTCAGCTGGAACACGCGTTGAGTCAAAAAATAATAAAATAGCAAAAATTACTGATGACTTTTTAGTTAATGAATTAAAAATTGATTGTTCACTCTACGATAATTTCTATGAAGGTGTTCCCTTTTTAAAAGATTACAATGATAAACAACCTGATTATGTAATCGATGTAAGAAACGATTTAATTAATAGTTCCAAAATCATACTTTTTAGTCCGGTATTCAATGGTGGTTATGTTTCACATTTAAAAAACATATTAGATTGGCTTTCATTAAGTTTTGATAAATATTCATATAACGAATTATTTAAAAATAAAACAGTTGCAGTTGTTTCATCAGTTGATGGAAAAGGAAATAATGCAAAAAGTTCATTTATCTTACTCAAAGAACAGCTTAAAAACTATGGACTTGATGTTTTTGATGAATTTTATCTTTTCAATGAGGAAAATAAGGTTGATGATTTTGATTCAAATAAGAAGTTAAGTACAAGCTACCACACCTTTATAAATTCATTTATCAACAGCTAAAGCTTGGTCAATTCTTTCAAACAATAATTCTGTTACTTTATCAATATTTAAATCATCGTTAGATTCTACTGGATCTAAAACATCTAAATGAATATCTCCTGGTATAAACCAAACTTTACCTTTAATCATTAAATTATGAGCATTGTGACTTACTATAGGAAGAATTGGAAGGTTAAAATCTTTAGCAATATGTGCAGCCCCCTTTTTAAAAGGTAATAACTTTTTTTGATTACTTCTTTTTCCCTCTGGGAATACCATTATCGAGTTACCGTCATTAATCACAGATTGAATTGAATCATTTATTTTATTTAGATCTAATGAAGTACTATCACGATCTATTCTGGGTAAACCAAGAATTTTTAGCACTCTACTAAAAATTGGAATTCTAAAGAGTTCAGATTTTGTTAAAAATCTAATTGATATTGGCAATCCATAGATATGTGTGAATATGTCTAGGGTAGAAGGATGATTTCCAACAACAACATAACTTTTATTTTTATCTATTTTTTCTAGGCCAGATACCGTTAAATTAATTCCAACCATTTTTAATCCCATCCAGCCAAACAATTTATATAACTTTGTTGCAAGTTGCTTGCCATTTGGGATAGCTACTGTAGCTATAATAAATAAAATTAATATTCCAAATAAAATTAAAAATGTTGGAAACAAAATAAAAGTTTTTAATTTTGTTCGAAAATTTATAGGTGCCATATTGGTATTTTATAATCTTGAATAATAGAAATGAGTATTTATTACTTTTTTCTTAAATCAAAATAAGGAATAAAAAATTGTACAACTCTTCCTACTGAGAAAACAATAATTACAGAAGCTATACCAATCTTACCTCCAAGAAAAAATCCACAGGTAAACGCAACAGCTTCAATCAACGTTCTAGCTGTTCCTATTTTTAACCCTCTTTCTTCGAGTCCAACCATAACTCCATCTCTTGGCCCAGCGCCAAGATCACCACCAACATATATGGCTGTACCTAGTCCGATAAGTGTTATTCCGATTGATAGGCTCAAATATTGAAAAAATAGTGAGTTAGCAAAATTCATTAAATTAATAATGTAATCTGCTGTAAGTCCTATCCAAAAAGCATCAAATATCGTTGCTATTCCAGGCTTCTGTTTTAAAGGAATCCATAATAAAAGAGTTAATAAAGATGTTAATATTCCTGCTTGTCCATATGTTATTCCAATAGTTTTTGAAATGCCATCGTGGAATACCCCCCAAGGACCTAAGCCTAAATCTGCTAGATAGTTAAAAGCTACACCAACACCAATTAATGTAATACCAATAATTGCCTGAAAATACTTTCTTACTACCAACTGCATAATTTAATCTAACATTTATAAGAAGTTAAAATATAATGCATGAAACAATACTCAAAGCTTGCAATTGTAATTTTACTTTTCGCATCTTGCTCACAACAGGATGCTAACCTAACTGATTTTGAATCAGAAAATATTGAAACAAGCACAACAGAAATTTCAATAGAAGATGAAACAGCAATACTTAGTGAAACAACTACAACAATTGAAATAGAACAAATAGATAAATTTCAAGATAATCTTTTTGTAATTAATAAGGAAAAAAGTACAGCAAGCTATCTTGCTCCAAAAGACTTCTTAAATACTAATTTCGAGATAGTTAAGGGTTCAACAAACCAGATAAACGGTGGTTTTGAACTTTCGCTAAATGAATGTGAACAGGCTGATTCTTGTTTGTACATTAAGAATTTACTAATTTCTGTCGATCTTTCAACATTAAAAAGTGGAAGCTCTATTAGAGATGGCGCAATAAAGAATAATTGGCTCGAATCTAAGTTATTTCCAAGTGCAATATATAAGATTGATGAAATAATTCTTCCAAATAACAATTTTGACTCAAAAATTGATGAAACAGTAGTTGGAATTTTAACAATAAGGAATATTGAAGTCAGCATTCCTTTTTCTATAACTGCATACATGCAAGATGATCAGATTTACATTTCAGGAATCACAGAAGTAGATACAACATGGTTTGGTTTTGATGCTCCTACAAAATTTAATGCATGGGAAGTGTTAAATCCTATAGGAATTGAAATTGATTTTGTTGCAGAAAAATCAGATAGTTAAATTTGAATTTTAAACATTTAGAAAAACCTTTCCCAATTTATGATGAAGATTATGCATCAGTCGCAATTCTAATAAACAGTAAAAAAGAAATTTTATATATAAAAAGATCTGATAATTTACCAACTCACAAAGGAGATATTGCTTTCCCAGGGGGAAAAAAAGAAGAATCTGATAGTGACATAGTTACCACCGCCTTAAGAGAGGTTCAAGAGGAACTCTTCTTAAATCCATCAACAATTCGTCCTTTTGGAGTATTAGATCCTGTAGATACTGTTGAATATAAATTTAAAGTTTTCCCAATTGTTTGTGAAAGTTTTGATAAACCTACAAAAATTAACAAAGATGAAGTTCAAGATTTTTACTTATTAAATATATCAGATTTAGATAATTTGAATAATTGGGAATTTAGGGGTAACTATGACAATGATTGGATTTTTAAGTTTAATGATCAGATTCTTTGGGGCGCAACAGCACATATGACAAGAAATTTATTGAATTTAAATTTAGGTTAGACTTTCAGTCTCATCTTTTACTGCTAAGTAAAGTGAAATAAAAATAAGCATGAGAGTTACATAAAAAATATTGTTTACAATTTCATCTAAAAACAGATACCCCACCGCTATTCCCACTGTTGGTACTACATAGTCAACTAAAGTAGTAAATGTTGCTGACAATCTTTTTATTGTATAAAAAAATAACGAGTAGTTAAAAATGTCGATAAAAACTAAGCCAATGAGTCGAAATAGTTCAAAGGAATCTAGTACTTCAAATTCTCCACCTAGAATAAAAAATAAAATTATGGATATGAATCCTCCGACGAGCCACTGTGTAAATAAATAAGTTTTGGCTGGTATATATTGAGAATGTTTTTTATTAGTTATGTTGCTAAGTGCTAATCCTTGAACACCAATTAATGCTAATATCCCGCCAGTAAGTAGATTACCTTCATTAGATAGTCCTGTTGATCCTGAAAGAAAAAGCAAGACTAATCCTACTAATCCAACCAAGACAGATATTATTTTTAATTTTGTTATTTTTTCCTCCTTAAAAAATAAAAATACCCAGAAAACAGTGAATAAAGGAATTGTAGATATAAAAATACTTTGCAATCCAGAAGAAATGTGTTTTAAAGCGTAAATAAATGTCCACCCGGGAATAAAAATTGCAAGAATTCCAGTCAAACTTCCTTTAAGAAAAAAAGATATATTGATTTCATTTATAAAGTCTTTTGCACAATAAATCCCTAACAAGAAAGCAACAATAGTTATTCTTGCTGTAACAATAAATATTTCATTTACATTGTCTATTAATAGGCTTCTATTCAATAAGCCATGAAAACCAAAAAGAGATCCAATAAGAAGAATATTTCTTAATCCTGCATATGGAGACATTGGTGAATAGGATTTTATAAAATTACTCCATTTTGATTTAGTTTATTAGAATAGCACATATGAAAACAGTTTTTTCAGGAATTCAACCTACTGGAAAAGTTCATCTTGGTAATTTACTAGGTGCGATCAATAATTGGGTTGAATTATCTAATGAAGAAAATAAAAATTATTTTTGTGTTGTAGACCTTCATTCGTTGACTACACATCCAAATCCTGAAACAATGGAAGAAAATATATTTGAAACTATAAAAGTTCTTGTTGCTTCTGGAATTAATTTAAAAAATTCTAATATTTATATTCAAAGTAATGTTTCAGAACATGTGCAACTCTCTTGGATATTATCAAATTTTTGCCAAATTGGGGAGTTGCAAAGGATGACTCAATTTAAAGAAAAAGCAGATCAATTAGGCAACCATGCTGGAATCCTAACTTATCCAATTTTGATGGCAGCCGATATTTTAATCCATAAAGCTAACGAAGTTCCTGTTGGAGATGATCAGACTCAACATCTTGAGCTTACAAGAAATATAGTTGAGAGATTTAATAATACGTATGGAGAAGTATTTCCGTTGCCAGAAAGAAAAACAGGAAAAGTGGGAGCAAGATTAATGTCCTTGCGCCATCCTGAAAATAAAATGTCTAAAAGTAATGATGACTTAAATGGAACGATATATTTTGATGATTCTAAAGATGAAATTATTAAGAAATTTAAATCATCAGTTACTGATTCTGATGATGTAATTAAATTTGATGCTGATAGTAAAAAAGGCATCAGTAATTTAATTGATATTTACTCTTCTCTTAACGATTTATCCCATGAAGAAGTAGAGAATAAATTTGAGAATCTAAAGTATGGAGAATTTAAAATTGAAGTTGGCGAAAGTGTTGTAAGCTACTTGGAACCAATTAGAGAAAAATATAACTCAATGAGTAATGGTGACATTGCATCATTAATTAAGAATAATCTTGAGGAAGTTAAAGATTCTGCAAAAAAAACAATGGATGAAATTAACTCAGCTTTAGGAATTTAGTTTCTTCTTTTATGAATGAATTAAAACCAATACCTGAAGAATGGTTGACCTTACTTAATGATGAACAAAAAGAAGCAATTGAGAATATCTATGGACCCTTATTAATAATAGCTGGTGCAGGATCAGGCAAGACAAGGGTTTTAACATATAGATATGCTCATTTAATAAAAACATATGGGATCAATTTTGAAAATGTATTAGCAATTACTTTTACAAATAAAGCAGCAAATGAAATGAAAGACAGAATAAGTCATTTGTTAAATCTTGAACTTTCTCCAAAATGGATTTCTACTTTTCATAGTCTATGCGTCAAAATGTTAAGAATACATGGGCACCTTATTGGTTTTAATAATAACTTCACAATATATGACCAAAGTGATTCAACAAAATTAATCAGAAACTGCATGAAAGATTCAGATATAGACACAAAACAATATGCTCCAAAAAGAATACAAGCAAATATTTCGGCTTTAAAAAATCAAAGAATCCTACCAGGAGAAGCTGTTGAATTTGCGCAGTCATTTTTTGATGTAAAAGTTGCAGAAGTTTATTCTGCTTATCAAAAAAAATTAATGCTTGCAAATTCGATGGATTTTGATGATCTCCTCCTTAAAGCAGTTGAACTACTTGAAACAAGTGATAAATCATTAGATTATTGGTCTACAAAATTCCAATTCATCATGATAGATGAATATCAAGATACAAATATGGTCCAGTATCGTTTAATAGAACTATTGTCATCAAAACATAAAAATATATGTGTTGTTGGTGATTCTGATCAGAGTATTTATGCATTCAGAGGTGCAGATATTAGAAATATTGAAGAATTTGAAAAAGATTTTAAAAATGCAAAAGTTATATCATTAGAAAAAAATTATCGATCTTCACAAAAAATTTTAGACATCGCAAACTCAGTTATATCAAACAACCCACGAAAAAAAGATAAAAAATTATGGACTGAAAATGAAGAAGGATTAGATGTAAATATGCTTGAATTTAATTCTGAAAGAGATGAATCAAGATGGATAGCTGAAGAGATAAAAAAGAAATTAGATAATGATGAATTTAATGAGATTGCAATTTTTTATAGGACAAATAATCAATCTAGATTATTCGAAGAAGAGTTAAGGAAACTAAGTTTAAATTACAAAGTTGTAGGTAACGTAAGGTTTTATGACAGGAAAGAAATTAAAGATATTTTATCTTACTTAAATTATCTAATTAACCCAGATGACACAGTTTCATTTGAAAGAGTTTTAAATGTTCCTAAAAGAGGGATAGGAGAATCTACACTTCAAAAATTAAGAGATTTTGCAAATGAGAATAATTTATCAATTTCAAAATCGGTTGAAAATTTAGACCAAATTTCTAATTTATCTGAAAGGGTAAAAAAACAAATCGCAAACTTTACTGATATTATTAATGAACTAAAATCTTTTGCTTTGCAAGGCCCTTCAAAAACAATAACAAAGACGCTTGAGCTTACTGGATATAAAGATGAATTAATAAAAGAGGGCACACTGGATTCACAAATGAGACTTGAAAATTTAGATGAACTATTAACTTCTGCATTTGAATTTGAAAATCTTTATGAAGAAGATATAGAGGATCCATTTACCGTTTTGAGAGACTATTTAGAATCGATTGCCTTGTTTACTGAATCTGACGATGTTAACCAAGAAGATAAAATTTTACTGATGACGCTCCATAATGCAAAAGGTTTGGAATTTCCTGCAGTATTTATGACAGGCATGGAAGAAAATATATTTCCAAGCCAAAGATCTGAAACTGATTTTGAGATACAAGAAGAAAGAAGACTTTGCTATGTTGGAATGACAAGAGCTGAGCAAAAACTATATTTAACATATTCAAATACAAGAACAATGTGGGGTGGAACGAATTACTATTTACCAAGCAGATTCTTAGATGAAGCAAAACCCTTTTATAAACAATTAAATGTTAATAAAGAATCCCATGAAGATATTAACAAGACTGTTGAAAGCATTGGAAAAAAAGTAATACATAAAAAATACGGAACAGGAATCGTGGAAGAAGTAAATGGAAATGAGATTACTGTAAATTTTGGTGATGAACACGGCATTAAACATTTAGATATTGAATGGGCACCAATAGAATTTGAGTGATATCTTTAATATTGGAAGTGTTATCATATAATTTCGTGGGGGAGTAATGGACTTATTTGAATATCAAGGCAAATTGTTATATAAAGAATTTGATATCAAACATCCAAATTCAAAGCTAGTAAAAAATCTAATAGAAATTCAAGAATCAGTAGAACTAAGTTATCCAATAGTTGTAAAGGCACAAGTTCAAGTTGGAGGACGAGGAAAAGCTGGTGGCATAAAGATAGCTAACAATCATGAAGAACTTATTAAATATTCAGATGAAATAATGGGGATGGATATTAAGGGGCATATTGTAGAAATTTTACTACTTGAAGAGGCTTCAAAAATTTTGGAAGAGTATTACATTTCATTTACTTTAGACAGATCAGAAAAAAAATATCTAATCATGTTGAGCTCCAAAGGGGGAATGGACATTGAAAAAGTTGCTGAAGATAATCCTGATGATTTGATAAAGCACCACATAGGAGCATCTGAAGAGCTTACTGAAGATATTATTCATGAAATTATTGTTAAAGCAAAATTAAATCAAGAATATACAAAAAGTATTACTGATATAATACAAAATCTATTTTTAATGTTTGTCAAAGGAGATTGTGACCTTGTTGAAGTAAATCCATTAGCTATTACCGATGCCGGCGTTATGGCCCTTGATTCAAAAGTAGCACTAGACATGAATGCAAAGTATAAACATTCATATTTTGAAGATTTTGAAAAAGAAATCCCAATTCCAGAATCAGAAAAAAATGCAAAAGAAAAAGGACTAAATTTTATAAAACTTGATGGATCAGTAGGAATAATTGGAAATGGTGCTGGCTTAGTTATGTCGACTCTCGATGTTGTTGCTGAAAATGGTGGAAATGCTGCAAACTTTTTAGATATTGGTGGTGGTGCAAAAGCTGAAACAGTAAGTGCAGCTTTAGAAGTCCTTGAAGCTGATAAAAATGTAAAGTCAGTGTTAATCAATATTTTTGGAGGAATTACAAGGTGTGATCTTGTAGCTGAAGGTATCGTAGAAGCAACAAAAGGGAAAGATCTTGTCTGGCCAATTGTAATCAGATTAGATGGTACAAATTCATCTGAAGGTTTAGAAATTCTTAAAAATAATCCAAATGAGAAAATTTTTATCGAAGAATCAATGGATTCTGCGGCAAGATTAGCAGTTGAAAGAGGAGCTTAAATGTCCATCCTTATAGACGAGAACTCTAGAGTAGTTGTACAGGGCCTCACAGGAAGGGAGGGCCAATTTCATGCACTTAGGAATAAAGCTTACGGAACAAATGTAGTAGCAGGAACTAGGCCTGGAAAAGGTGGAGAGAATGTAGAAGGAATACCAATTTTTGATACGATTAAAGATGCTGTTTCAGAAACAAAGGCAGATGTAGCATTAACTTTTGTACCACCTTCTTTTGCAAAAGAAGCAGTCTTAGAAGCTGCTTTTGGAGGTTGTAAATTAATTGTATGCATAACCGAAGGTATTCCAGCAAAAGATGAGGCAGAAATGTATGATATTTTAAAAAAAGAAACCGATTCCTTATTGCTTGGACCAAACTGCCCTGGTTTAATATCTCCTGGAAAAGCAAATGTAGGAATAATGCCACATGAAATTACACTTCCTGGCAATATTGGAGTGGTTTCCAGATCAGGAACTTTAACTTATCAAGCTGTTCATGAACTTACCAAACTTAATATTGGTCAGTCAACCTGTATCGGTATAGGTGGAGATCCTGTTCCAGGAATGTCATTTATAGATGTGATCGAAAAATTTGAAAAAGATGATGATACAAATGGAATTGTAATGATTGGGGAAATTGGGGGAACTGCTGAAGAAGAAGCTGCAGAATATATAAAGAAAAATATTTCAAAACCTGTAGTATCTTACATAGCTGGAGTAACTGCTCCACCCGGTAAGAAAATGGGTCATGCTGGAGCAATCGTATCAGGAAATAAAGGAACTGCAAAAGTAAAAATTCAAGAGTTAACATCTGCCGGAGCAACAGTAGTTAAAACGCCAACTGAAATTGGAGAAGCAATGAAAGAAGCAATAAGTGGTTGAAAATCTTAAGAGAATAGATTTAATAAATGCTATTGAAGCTACCAGAGAGTCTTTTGATACGGACAGCCCTACAGTTCCATTTATTGAGGGTGATGGAATTGGAATTGATATATGGCCAGCATCAAAAAAAGTTTTCGATGCAGCAGTAGAAAAAGCATACAAAAACGATAGAAAGATTGATTGGATAGAAGTTTTAGCAGGTCAAAAAGCTTTTGATAATACAAATGAATGGCTTCCTGATAAAACACTTGAAACATTCAATGAGTTTGGTGTTGGCATCAAGGGTCCTTTAACAACTCCTGTAGGAGAAGGTATTAGATCGATCAATGTAGCCATAAGACAAGAATTAGATTTATACGTTTGTCTTCGTCCAATTAAATACTTCAAAGGAATACAAACTCCTACAAAAAATCCTCAAGACGTTGATATCACTTTGTTTAGAGAAAATACAGAAGATGTATACGCAGGAAAAGAATTAGAAAATTCAACGGGCGATGTTGAAAAGCTCAATAAATTTTTAAAAGATGAATTTGGATGGGAAATAAGAACAGATAGTGGAATTGGTATTAAGCCTATATCCCAAACTGCATCAGAAAGGCTTATAAGAGCTTCCTTAAATTATGCAGTAGAAAACAACAAAAAGAATGTTGCGATAGTACATAAAGGTAACATTATGAAATATACCGAAGGTGCATTTAGAAAATGGGGTTATGATTTAGTTAAATCTGAGTTCTCAGATGTTGCAGTATCTTGGGAGGAATGTAAAGGTGAACCTGGTGATAAAATTTTAGTCCAGGATGTTATTGCGGATGCATTTCTTCAACAAATACTTATAAAACCACAAATGTTTGATGTTATTGCAACAACTAATTTAAATGGTGATTATGCTTCTGACGCTTTGGCTGCACAAATTGGGGGTATCGGTATTAGTCCAGGTGGAAATATTAATTATGAGAATGGAAAAGCAGTTTTTGAAGCTACACATGGTACAGCCCCAAAATATGCAGGCCAAGATAAAACAAATCCAGGTTCTTTAATTTTATCTGGAGTTATGATGTTCAGATATATGGGCTGGAATACGGCAGCAGATTTAATTGTTGAAACGATGGAGAAGACAATTCTTGAAGGTAAAGTTACTTATGACCTTGCAAGAGGTAGGAGTAATGCTAAAACATTGTCTTCGTCTGGTTTTGCTGATGCGTTAATTAATAATATGAAACCTTCGAAGAAAGATAAGAGGTAGCAATGGAAAAAGTCACTGTGATAGGTGCTGGTAAGTATGGCTCAATGACGGCATTAAGAATTGCTGAGTACGATATTGTTAAAGAAGTTGTTATGACTGACATAGTAGAGGGGTTACCACAAGGATTAGCTCTAGATATTAATCAGTCACGATTTGTAGAAAAATTTAATACCAAACTTGTTGGAACAAATGATTATAAAGATACAGCAGGAAGTGATGTTGTCGTAATAACAGCTGGTCTACCTAGAAAACCTGGAATGTCACGTATGGACTTACTTGAAGTAAATGCAAAAATTGTGGAAACCGTAACCCAGGAAATATTAAAATATTCTGACAATCCTTCAATTATTGTTGTTACTAATCCTTTAGATCAAATGACAACTCTTGCTTCACAGGTCTCTGGATTGCCAAAAAATAAAGTAATTGGGCAAGCAGGAGTATTAGATTCTTCAAGGTTTGCCTACTTCATTGCTGAAAAACTTTCTGTTGATACATCTGATGTCTATGCACTAACTTTAGGAAGTCATGGTGAGACAATGGTTCCTGTTCCATCTTTGTGCACAGTAAAAGGTGAGCCCTTAACTGATATTCTGAGTGATTCAGATATTAATGATCTTGTTGAAAAAACATCAAATGGTGGTGCCGAGATTGTTGGGCTATTAAAAACTGGAAGTGCTTATTTTGCTCCAGCATCGTCAGCAGCAACCATGGTGAGGTCAATCATCAATAATTCAAATGAAATTTTTCCAGTATGTGCTTGGCTAGAAGGGCAGTATGGTATTAATGATGTTTATCTTGGAGTACCAGCAAAACTTGGCATGGATGGGGTTACTGAAATCGTCGAGTTTGATCTTTTAGAAAATGAAAAGAATGCTTTAATAGAAGCATCAAATTCAGTAAAAAGTAAAGTAGAAGAGCTTAATAACATAAAAAATCAATAAAATCAGCCTTTTAATAAAAAAACCCAATATTTATTGTATTTTTAAGAAATTTCCTCTAAAAAAACTATAATTATTGTAAGAAATATTAAAGAAAGGCAAAACAGCTATGAATAAAGACCAATTGGCAAGCGTAGTGGCATCTGAAGTAGGATTGTCACAATCAGACGCAAAGGCAGCTGTTGAAGCAGTTTTTGATGGCATAACAAACGGTATGAAGAACGGCGATAAAGTAAGCATCGCAGGTTTTGGACAGTTTGAGTCAAGATACAGGGCTGCAAGACAAGGTAGAAATCCAGCAACTGGAGAAACAATCCAAATTGCTGCAAAAAATGCACCAGCTTTTAAAGCTGCAAAAGGATTAAAAGATAGTTTAAATTAATTATTAATTTTAATCATTTGAAAAGACGGCTTAGCCGTCTTTTCTTATTCTTGTAGAAGCTTCAAGT
>CACASI010000006.1:0-63995 GCA_902535055.1 uncultured Candidatus Actinomarina sp. | reverse complement strand
TAACAAAAGTTAAAGGTTTTGTTGTTACAAATTCTGGTCCAACTTCTCATGCAGTTATAGTTGCTAAAAACTTAGGAATACCTTGTGTAATAAATTTCGATATATCAATCTTGGATTTAAGCACTGAAGAGCAAATTGTCATTGATGGAGATTCAGGTGAAATATTTATAAATCCTGATGACAAGATTCTAAATAAAGTAGAGGAAAGTATGGATAGATCCGATAAGTTAAAAGAATTTTACAATCAGGAATCTATCGATGATCTTAATTTAACATTGAGAGCGAACATTGGTAGCAATGATGAAATACAAGTTTTTAATGATCAATTAATTAAATCCGTAGGACTGTTTAGATCTGAATTTATTTATCTTGATAAGACAACTAAGCCTTCATTAGAGGATCAGATAAAGATAAATAATGAATTAGATTCAAAGTTTAGTGAAACAATTGTTTTTAGAACACTAGATATTGGTGGAGACAAGCAAGTCCCTTATTTAAAATTGCCAAAAGAAGAGAATCCTTTTTTAGGCGTAAGAGGGATAAGGTATTCACTTGAAGAAGAAGCACTTTTTAGAGAGCAAATAATTTCTATACTCACCTCAAAATTAAATAATAAAGTAAAAATAATGTTTCCTATGGTGTCAATCTTAGATGACTTTATAAAAGCTAAAAATATTGTCATTGAAGAATCTGAGAAGTTAAATTTTAAAACACCTCCTCTTGGAATAATGGTCGAGACACCCTCTGCAGCATTAAATGCTGAATTATATGTTGGTCATGTGGATTTCTTTTCAATTGGCACGAATGATTTAATTCAATATACCTATGCGGCAGATAGAGGTCTAGCTTCATTAAACAAATACCAAGACCCACTTGATGTTGGTATATTGAAGTTAATAAATAATGTAATTCAAGTTGGTGTTGAAAATAACATTGAAGTTTCAGTATGTGGAGACATGGCATCGGACAAAGAGGCCGCTGTTATTTTGTATCTCCTAGGATTAAGAGTCTTTAGCATTGCACCTTCACAAGGCCCAAATATTATAAACTCTCTTGTTTATGCAAAAAATAATTTAACTCATGTTACAAAGGAAGAAATACTTTCTTCATTAGATTCTCACAATTTAAGAAAACTCATATCATAAAAATATATTGAAAGTCATTGGAATATTACTTGCTGCTGGATCTAGCAAAAGATTTGAGGCAGATAAACTCTTCATAGAGCATGAAGACAGAGAACTTATTAGGTTTCCTATTGAAACTTTTTTGAAAAACAAAAATATATCTTTACTTGTAATCGTTTGCAACAATGAAAATATTAAAAGAATTAATGAGATTTTAGACTCCATGAATTTTGAACAAGAAGTAATAACAATTTTGGGTGGAAAGACTAGACATGAAAGTGAAGTTCTTGGATTAAGGGCTTTGGATGAATTTGACATTGAGAAAAATGATCTTATTGCAATTCACGATTGTGCAAGATCTTTTTTGCCAGCAGATTTACTGGAAGATCTTATTATTGAAGCAAAAAAGTATGGATCTTGTTCACCAGCAATGAAGGCTAAATTTATATCCAAAACTTCAAATGAAATTGTGAGTGAAAACATTATGGAAATACAAACTCCTCAATTATTTACTTTTGATATTTTAGAAAAAGCATATCTTCATAATGATGAAAAAATTATGGATTCACATGACACAACTCAGCAAGTATCAAAAGTTTTAGGTGTAGAATCAAGAGTGATAAATGGCTCTAATTTAAATCTTAAAATAACATATAAAGAAGATTTAGAGATCTTAAAATCTAGACTTGCCGGGAGTATTAAATAAATGAGTTTATTAGATAGATACTCAACTTTTGTCTCAGACAGAGGTAAAAATACAAAAGTGGGATTAATTGGTGCAGGTCAAATGGGTCAAGGCATTGTCGCCCAACTAAACAAAATGAACTTCACGGATTTAGTTTTAGTCATTGATAAAAATGAGGAGAGGTTACAACAGGCAAATAACAGGTATAACAATAATTCAAAAGTTATCTTATCAAGCAACATCGACGCATTGGATGAACATGACTTAGATATTGTTATTGAGGCTACAGGAACTCCTTCATCTGGAGCAGACGTTGCCTCAAAAGTGCTAAATAGAAAAATTCATTTAATACTCTTAAATGTTGAGACAGAGGCAACTATTGGTTTAGCTCTCAATGAAGAAGCAAAGAAAAATAATTGTATTGTAACAGTTGGCGATGGAGATGAACCAGTAGCTGCTGTTGAATTATATAACTTTGCAAGAGAAATCTCTATGGATGTAATTGCAATTGGAAAAGGTAAAAACAATCCTTTTAATAAATATGCAACACCAAAAGATCTTGAAGAAGAAGCTCATAAAAAAAATATGAATCCAAATATGTTAACAAGTTTTGTTGACGGAAGTAAAACAATGATTGAAATGGCTGCATTAGGAAATTATCTAGATTTTAATTTGGATATTGATGGCATGCATGGGCCAGATTCTGATTATAAAAGTTTAAATTCAATCTTTATTCCAGAATCTGCAGGCGGACTACTCAAGAATATAAATGTTGTTGATTTCGCATTTGGTGTTGCTCCAGGTGTTTTTGCAATCGTATATTCTGAAGATGATTATGTTAATTACGAAATGGAATACTTAAAAATGGGTAAAGGGCCCTATTGGACTCTTTATAGGCCTTATCACTTAACAAGTCTTGAAATTCCAAGAACAATCATGAAGCTAATGGTTGATAAAGAAACTCAATTAAGTGCTACATCATGGAATATTGAAGTTGTTGCTCACGCAAAGACAGACTTAAAGGCAGGAACAAATCTTGGTTCAATTGGTGGAGATTATATTTTTGGAAAAGCGATGAAAGTTACAAATAGCAAAGGCCTTGCACCATTAGGCTTATCAGAAAATAATGTTTTAAATCAAGATATAAAAAAAGGTGACCCCATCCAAATAAATAGTTTAGATATAGCTGAGAATCATCTGTATAAATATTGGTTAATGCAAAATAGTTTGTTAAATGATGATTAATTTAACTTTTTGTTATTATAAAATTTGAGATTGTTATGAAAAAACCTAATCAAAGAATTGGTGCAGACGTATTAAAAACAGAATTAGTAGATTTGTACAAATCAACATCAAACAAATCTGCTACATTTGCATTACATTTTGATACACAAGACACAAATCAATTCTGTGACTTCACGGAAAAGATTCAATTTTTAGTATCTAATTCAGATGTTGCTCATGGTTCAGTTACGATTTCAACTCCACATACAACAACAGCCATTATTATCAATGAGTCAGAGACTGGTTACATTAATGACTTCAAAAGGAAATTAGAAGAACTTGTACCTTCTGATGAGTACTTTGAACATGATGATTGGGATCTTAGAACAGAAAATATGCAAGAGGATGAAAATGTGAATGGAAGATCACATGTAAGAGGTTCAATCATTGGATCTACATCCGTAACATTGCCAGTTGTAGATTCAGAAATTATTCTTGGCAGGTGGCAAAGATTGTTTTTTGTAGAATTAGATTGTGCTCGTTCTAGAAGACTTTTTGTTCAGATCCAGGATATAAATTAGTTTTTCACATTTAAAAAATAATCTGGCTCTTCTCCGACTTTCCATTTAATATTACAACCCATACTAGGAAGCTGTTCAGAAATTGGCTCTTCATTATTTAGTAAAGCATCAATTGCACTTCTTAAACTTTCTCCGTCAGTTGGAATATCATTACCAGGCCGAGACCCATCTAATTGACCTCGATAGACAAGGGTACTTTCACTATCAAATAGAAAAAAGTCTGGTGTACATTGAGCGGTAAAATTTTTTGCTGCTGACTGATCTTCATCAACAACATAAGGAAAGTTGTATTCAAGATCATTTGCATATTCTCTCATTTTTTCAATGCTGTCTTCTGCATATTTTTCTTGAGAACTATCGTTTGAATTAATTCCTATAACGGCAATATTTTTTTTCATTATTTCATTTGTTAATTTCACTATCTCATTATTAACGTGTTTAACAAAAGGACAGTGATTACAAATAAACATTACAAGAGATCCTATTTTTTCATTAAACATTTCATTTGTATAAATTTTTTCATCAATACCTAAAAGATTAAAGTTAGGCATTTTGGTACCCAGTGGTAACATTGTTGATTCTACATCCATAAAAACCTCCTATTTTACTAAATTATAAGCAAGATAGGGGTTATGTGACTGCCATGAATTATCAAAGTTACAAATTTATATGAAGATTTCTTTCAAGACGAGTGAAAGGTGTACATTTATTTTTTATAATTAAATTATGTGATATTGGTAGTATCACATATTTGTTACAAAAAGTGACAGATTGATCAATCTAAAGGGGGATTGAAAAGATATGAAAGAATTCATACAACGCGTTGGTGGTGCTGCGTCAGGAATGGTTATTCCTAACATTGGTGCTTTCATCGCTTGGGGGCTAATTACAGCTCTCTTTATCGGGCCCGGCTGGTTACCAAATGAAGAGCTATCTACAATGGTGGTACCTTTGATTAAATGGCTTCTTCCACTGTTATTAGGTTACACAGGTGGAAAGATGGTCTATGGTCATAGAGGTGGGGTCATTGGTGCTGTTACAACAGCAGCAGCAATAGTAGGTACTGAAACATTTCAGTTCCTAGGTGCTATGTTGGTAGGTCCTGGTTCTGCCTGGCTTCTTAAAAAGGTTGACGGAGCATTACAAGACAGTGTTCCAGAAGGCTTTGAGATGCTTTATGATAACTTTTCATCAGGTATCCTTGGACTTGGAACAGCTGTTGTAACTTATTTAGGTCTAGCACCTATCTTGACAGCAATTTCTGATGGATTAGGAAGCGCTGCTTCAGGATTAGTTGATAGTGGTTTAGTACCACTTGCAGATATTCCTATTGAAGTTGCAAAAGTATTGTTCTTAAATAACGCTGTAAATCATGGTGTCTTAACACCATTAGGAGCAGCTGAATCTGCTGAAGCGGGTAAATCAATTTATTTCATGCTAGAAGCTAACCCTGGTCCTGGACTAGGATTACTACTTGCATATTGGTTTGCTGGTACTGGTATGTGGAAAGCCTCTGCACCAGGAATGATAATTATTCATTTCTTCGGTGGAATTCATGAGGTCTACTTTCCGTATGTCTTAGCACATCCAATAATGATTATTGCAATGTGGGCTGGTGGAATCTCAGCAGATCTTTGGTTCGTAGCTACTGATGCTGGACTAGTTGGTCCTGCATCGCCAGGAAGTATATTTGCTTTCTTGACGATGACACCGCGAGGTGGAGCTGTAGGAGTGCTAGGTGGTGTTGCAATTGGAGCAATTGCATCAGCAGTTGTAGGTACACTACTGCTTAGAGTACGACCAATTAAAGAAACTGATGCTGGAGTAGAAGACACAATAGAAACTTCAATTCCAGGAGTTGATGTATAAGAACTAAGAAAAATTAGTTATAATTGACTTGGGAGGAAACTCCCAAGTCAATTTTTTTTTGAAAGGAATTATATGAGTTCAATTGAAGCTGCTGATGTTAAAAAAATATGTTTAGCCTGTGAAGCAGGAGCGGGATCTAGCTTAATGGTTAAAAATAGTCTTATTAAAAAAGCAAAAAAAGCCGGTATAGACGTAGAGATAGTTCATGCACCTGCGACACAAATACCTGAAGATACTGATATTGTTGTTACTCACCAGGGGCTAGCAGGAGTAGTAAAAAATTCTTCACCCGAAAATTCTGTCTTGATACAGTACGTAATGTTTATGAATGATCCTTCTTTAAACAAATTAATAAAAGATTTATCAGAGGGGAATACAATAACCTCTTCATGATATCAAAACCTGTACTCGTTAAAGAGGCAATTTTGGTTGATCAAGAAATTCAAACAATTGATGAATGTTTGGAAATTTCTGGAAAACTATTAGTTGACAATAAATATATTGAACCTGAATATATTCAGTCAATGAAAGAAAAAGTTGAGAAACATCCATACACAACCTATTTACCTGGAGCAGGAGTTGCGATACCCCATGGAATGTCACAGGGTTTTAAATTTATTAAACATACTGGGATAAGTATTTTGCAAATACCCAGTGGAGTAGATTGGCTTGGAGAAAAAGTTTATATTGTAATTGCTATTGCTGCAAATAGCGAAGAGCACATGAACGTTTTGGCCTCCTTGGGTGATGCTATAGAGTCTGAAGAAGATGCGAAAAGACTTTGGGAAACCAATTCAATTGAAAAAATTTACGATATTTTAAAGTAATAAATATGGATAAATTAGCTTTACATTTTGGGGCTGGAAATATAGGACGAGGGTTTATAGCCCCAGTGCTTCAGGAAAATAATTTTCAAGTGATTTTTATTGATATAAATGAGAATCTTATAAATAAAATAAATAAAGCAAAAAAATATGAAATCCGATATCTTAATTCTAAAAAAGAGAGTAATTTAATAGAAAATATCGAAGGTGTTAGCTTAAGTGATACGAAAAACTTAGGCACATTAATAAAGAAAAGTGAGCTAATAACAACATCTGTTGGTCCCAATTATGTAAAGGACGTAGTCAATACTGTTGTGGACAACAACTCAGGAAATGATCTCAACTTTATAGCTTTTGAAAATAAATATAGATGTTCTACAGTAACAAAATCAGAATGTGAAGTAGATGATAAAAATTTATATTTTATTGACGCTGTTGTAGACAAAATTATCCCAGTACAATATTCAGAACTTCTTGATGTCAATGTTGAAGAATATGGATCAATAGTTCTAGATGAAAACCATAATACACCTTTAGATGAGTCCGATGTAGTAACTTATGGTAATTATGAATATGAATTTAAGAAAAAATTATGGATGTTGAATGGTTTTCATCTATGCCTTGCTTATTATGGTTTATCAAAAAATTTAAAATATATTCATGAACTTTTCACTAACAGTGAATCGCAAGAGTTTATTAAAACCATTTCAACAAATTATTTTGAAAGTATCGTTTTATTAGGCTTTGAAGAAAAAGATAAAATTGAAAATTATAAAAAATCTATTGTTGATAGGTTTTCAAATGATGAGATAAGTGATGAACTAATAAGAGTTGCAAGAAATCCATTCTTCAAATTCTCACAAAATGAAAGATTTCAAGGCCCTATCGACTTATTGCTTAAAAACAATAGATCAGTTGCTGGTTTTTCAGAGCTACTAGGTATTTTATTTGATTATGATTTTTCAGTAGTTGATGGCTTTAGAGAATTTAAAGATAAGGTACTAAACTTAGGAAAAACAAATATGTATAAAACATATTGGAATCAAGGCAATAATTTACATTTATATTCAAACAGTATGGGATTATGAAATGACAGTATCAAGAAAGTTTAAGATTTTAATCTATCCTGGACTTCACGCTCGCCCAGGAAGTGAATTTGTTAAATTGTGTCAAAATTATAAAAGTTCAGTAACAATAGAAATTGATGGTAAAACAGCAAATGGAAAAAGCTTACTTAGCTTATTTAAAATTGAGCCTAAACAATTCGCAGTTATAGACGTTTCTGTGGAAGGTGAAGACGAATTAGAACTTATTGATAAATTAGAATCTTGGGAAACAGAAGCCTATAAGAATAAAGACGATTTCGATAGTGAACACATTGAAGAAGAGATACTTAAAACTTTTGAGGTTATGTACGATAATGAATGAAACAATATTAAACAAACTTCAAAAATCTTCAAAGATAACTCCTTCAACTGAATGGGACGCCTTATATCAAGAGAGGCCTGTCTTAATTGTTTCAGATGTTAACAACCTTCAAGCTGCATTAGATAAGCTTGAAAAAGTAGGTGGATATGGATATATTGCAATTTTTCGAAAAGATTTATTTTTTTTCAATACTAAATTAATTTCAAAGAGATGTGGCCTGATCGATGAAAGTGGAAATCTTTTAAAAGCTGCAAGAGTTCCAAAGAATTAAGTTTTACTTTTTTTATTTTTTCTCTTTTTCCAATAAATACTAATAATATAAAGTGACAAAATAGTTAATAAAAATTTCATCAATTCACTCATCCACCATAAGTAAGTAGGTATTTCCATAAGTTGGGATAATTGGCCACCTATAGCCCCACCTATCATTCCAGATAGAAGTAAGGGGATAGCATCTCTACTAGTAATACCCTTGATGAAAAACGAGGCAAATAGACCATACAGAAGCCAAACAGATAACAAAGAAATAACTGCCCAAATTGTTCCCATTTATTACTTTCTTGATATTTTTTTTACTGTTACGCTCTCAATTCTTCGATTATCCATCTCAGTAATTGTTATTTCTAGACCATCTATAGTAATTTTTTCACCTCTAGATGGTAACTGTTCTGAATGACTTAAAAATAATCCTCCAACTGTAGCAACATCTTTATCATTAGGCTCTAAGCCAAAAAACTCTTCAAAATCATCAATATCTGTCTTACCTTCAATTGTCCATTGCCCCGGTCCAAGCCTATTAATTCCCAAAAAACGTTGATCGTGTTCATCCGGAAGATCTCCCACGAACTCTGACAGCACGTCCTTAATTGTTATTACACCTTCAATTCCACCATTTTCGTCAATAACACAGGCAAAACTAGATTTGTTTTCTCGCAGAATATTTAATGCTGAAAGGACAGTTGTATATTCTGGTAAATAGATCACATCTTTAACAAGATTTTCAATCTCAACTGAGTCAGAATTTGCCTTTAAATTAAACAAATCTTTTACATATACAATGCCAAATGTGTCATCCAAAGATTCTGACTTCGAGACAGGCATTCTTGATATTCTTTTATCATTAACTAATGCTTTTACATCAACAATGTTTATTGGAAGCGACAAAAATAATACATCTACCCGTGGAGTCATTATCTCTTTTATTGGTCTATCCGAGAAGTCAAGCAATGAGTCAATGATCTCTCGTTCAGCAGGTAGTATCTGACCTTCAATTTCTCCAAGAGCAGTCAATGCTTGTATGTCAGCTTCAGTTACCTCTGCATCATCTTCATCAGAAGTCCTAACGAATTTCATTATTAATTTTGTTATAGCTTCAGTAAAAGGTGCAAAAAGTCTTGAAAGCAATTCAACTAAAAATGTAGTCCTAGATAAAAACACGATTGGAAGTTTTGTTGCCAACGTCTTTGGAGTTATGTCACCAAATATTAAAACAATTACTGTAGTAAATATAGTTGCTATTGCACTTCCAGCACTTTCCCCAAATCTTCTAACAAAAATTAAAGTCGCAACAGAAGCCATTAATATATTTACAAAGTTATTTCCTACAAGAATCCCACCTATAGTCTTTTCAATATTTTCTTTTGCTCGCTTTATTCTATTGTTTTTTCTTGAGTCATCTAATTGGTGAACTTTTTGTTTGGGTATCGAAGTTATAGCTGTTTCAGAACCAGATAACATTCCAGATAGTATTAAACAAAGAAAAAATACTATGTATAAAACGAAGTCAAAATTAATACTCAATTTGTATATATGATTGTAGAGGATTTTTAATCTTTATTAAAGAAATTATTTAATTTAGTTTTGGATAAGGGTTTTACTGCAAAAAAATCAGCACCCATTCTATTTGCCTGGAATTCATCAGCTTCTCTATCAGCAATTAAGGCAGTCGGTATATTTTTTGTTATTTTTTGTCTTTTTAACTCTCTTATTATTGATGGACCACCGTTATTTTTTACTTGCATATCTACTAATATAAAATCAACACGGTCGTTTAAATCCTCAAAGTCGATATTTTTCATGAGATCATACTCAAAATCTATATATTTTTCTATTGATTCTATGACCCATTCATTATCGCTATAAATTAAAATTTTCACAGTTTTAAAAGCCTACTATTCTGTAATTTTAAACAATAATGACATATTTAATTTCTACTTTAATTTTTGCTGTTGTTGGGTCCTCCCAATTAAATATCTTTGAAATCGAAGGTATCTTTTCAAGTGCTCATTTGAATGCTTTAGAGGAACACATAATAGATCAAGATTATGATGATGACGACTTATTAATTCTTCAATATAGCTCAAAAGAGGGAAGCAGTGATAGTGATTTGAAGTTTAATGACCTGCTTACAAAATATGATTTTCCTGTTGCTATTTGGGTTGGACCATTTGAAATTTCTATTAATTTTAATTTATTAAAGAATTTTAAATATATAGGATTATCTCCTGGAATTGAGATTTATAATGTAAATTTTGACCAAGCAATAGAAGATAAGTTTTGCCAAATCAACATGTGCAATTTTACGGAAAGAAAAATTATTATTTCGGATGAAGAAGGCATTTATGATGGTTACCTAATAGTTGGAACATTAGGGTCATTTATCGAAAATATTGATTTTGAGAAATCAGATCAATCAATAGAATTTTTCAAACCTTCTTTGTTAGAAAGGTTTTACATTTCTATCTCTAACCCAATATTTACATATATGTTTTTTGTATTAGGTTTTGCATTAATTGGTTTAGAACTTTTCGCAATTGGACCCGGATTGATGGCAGCGGTGGGATCACTTTTAGTAATTTCATCTAGCTTACCTTTTAATGAGTTTGGAATAAATTATTTGGGCATTGGTGTTTTTTTAATTTCTTTTGTTATTTATTTAAAAATTTTATCGAGAGGTTATTTTTCTTATTTAGGCGTTGGAGCATTCTTAGTTTTATCCGTATCTTCCCAAATTATGTTTAGTAATTATGAAGTTAGTGTCAATAGATTATTGTTGCTAGCAGTATCTATTGCTTTAGCTTTATTTTATTTTGTCGCAATACCAACTGTTATAAGATCAAGACTTACAACAGATACAAGTGGAGCAACCTCACTTGTAGATAAAGAATGTAAGCTAATACAAATACTTGAATCAGATGTTGCAATTGTAAGTTACAAAAATCTCAAATTGAGAGTAAATCTTGACCTTAGTAAATCTTATAAAGAAGAAAATACATATATTTTTATTGAAAAAGACGGAAACTTATATATTTAAGAAATATCAGTAAAACTTCGCGAAAAAAACCTTTTGCCATTTAAATTTTTTGAAATAATGTTCCAATATGTTAGAAATAAAAATTTCAACCTGGCAATACAATGCTCTTTGTAGACAACACAGTACAAATTTATTTTTTCCACCTGCCACCTTTGAGAAAAAAGAAGATAGAGAAAAAAGAGAATTAAAAGCAAAGGCAGTATGTAGTGGTTGTCCTGTGAAACTCAATTGCTTAGAAGAGGCTAAAGAAATTGAAGAACCTTTTGGAATTTGGGGAGGCCTAAATGAAGTTGAAAGAAAGAGAAACTTAATTTTTTCCTAAGTTATCTTTCTTATTCCTGATTTATCAATTTTTGTTGTAATTTTTAATTTATCCAAAAGTTCAAGATACGGAATAGAATATTTTCTAGAGAGATTAGACGCCTCTTTAAAATCAGTAACAGAAAAGTTTTTGGGTAGTTTTTTTACAATTGAAATCAATTTTTCTAAATGTACATCAGAAATTATCAGCTTCGAGTTAACCCTGTAAATTTTATTAATCAAAAATAGATCTTTAAGATACTTTCTATCAAAAGACTTTATATCAATAGTATTCACATCTAACCCGTCTCCAAGAAGGTTATATATTTTTTTATATTCCGAAATTAAAATATCTTGGTCGTTATTTATTTTTAATAATTGATTATTTGAAATCTCAATATCTTCATAATTTCTTAAAATTTCTTCGATAATTTGAACTTTTATTTGGTATTTATCGTTAAAGTACCTTTCAACCCCAGCTTTATTAATGTTTGAAAAGTCATTTTTGAGAATCTCATATATTTCATTGAGAATTGAATCATTTACATACTCATCATTTATGCGAGTAAATTTGGTGTTTTCTTCAAAATATTTAACATTAAGAGTATTAAAAATATCCAACAAATTTTTGAACCCGTTTGAGTTTTTAATTTTCTTATTTAATTTCTGATTTTGCATATCGCTTAAAAAAAACAAAAATTCTCCACCAACAATTTGATTTTTATCAATATTTTGAATGATGACATTTTCGAATTCAGGAAGCGGAACAGCTTTGGAAATAGTTAAGTTAACGTAAGTATTCTTTTCTATCTTGATAAAGTTTATTTTTTTAATATTTGCATTATCAGTCCCAAAAAATATTCTTGAGGTACCTTTTGAAAAAAGATAATCGTTGTATTCAGAATTTAATTTTATAAATAGCATATTTGTAAAAACTATCTTTTTATTTGTTAACAAATCGCCTCTTTTTGGAAACGAATCATTTGTTTTTTTAAGAGAAATAGCAATCCTCTTTGTTTCATTATTCTCCTGATTAATTGCATCCCTGTTTTGAATTTCTTTTATCTGCAATTTCTTATTATGTAAATTAAAAATAATATTTTTGTAATCAAAAGACTTCGATGCTGTGCCTGTAACCACCTTCCCTGTTCCATCTATCGTAAATGCTCTATCTATCCATATCGAAGGACTTTTTTTATTAAAATTGCAAGATTCGATGAATTCATGAATTACTTTTGAAAAATCTTTATTATCTGACTTTACTTTATTGAATTCTAAAATTTGATAATTTATATCTTTAAAAGCCTGGATTTTAGTAAGTAAAATTTTCTTATCTACTTCACCTTTGAGTAAATCTGTCTTTGTATAAATAAATAAAAAATTCCTTTTTTTTAAAGCAATCAAAGCTTGAAAATGCTCTTCAGATTGTTCAGACCAGTTTTCCGTCGAATCAATAATAAAAAATATGACATCTGCATTTGAAAATCCAGATACAGTATTTTTAAAGTAATCTTTGTGTCCTGGCACATCGACTATAGAGTATGTTTTATTTTCATAGGTGAAATAGGTGAAACCTAAATTTATTGTTAGTCCACGTTTTTTTTCTTCTGGAAGTCGATCTGTTTCTTGTTTTGTCAAAAAATTTACAAATGTAGATTTTCCATGATCTACATGTCCTGCAGTAGCTATTACTGTCATTGTGACAAGAAAAAAGCTTTAATTATTTCGTCATTTTTTTTATGTGTACTTCTTAAATCTATAACTATCTTTTCTTTGCTGGTTCTTGGAATTATTGGTTCAGAATTTAAAATTAAGTTTTTTAATAAATGTTCATTGCTCAACATATCAATTTTTATTACTGGAGAGAGTATTTTTTTATTAGGCATTGCCCCACCGCCCATTATTGAATAATCATCAACAATTGAGTGCTCAAATTTAATAACTTTAGAAATTTCCTCAGTCCTTTTATATAGGTCTTCATATTTAAGAGATATCATTTTCCATACAGGAATTTCAAGCTCTCTCTTCGAGATATATTTTATGGTGGTTTCTTGTAGCTCGTAAAGAGTAAATGGAGAGCAACGGTAGGTTCTAAACAAAGGACTATCCTTAATTTTTTTTATAATTCTTTGATTGCCAGCAATGATACCTGATTGGACAGAACCAAATAGTTTATCACCAGAAAACATAACCACGTCGGAACCGTCTTCTAAAGATTCTTGGATCGTAGGCTCACTATTAAATATTGATATATTTTCTTTTTTTAAAAATTTTCTCGAGATTACTAATCCGCTTCCAATATCATGTAACAGCAAAGCATCGTTCCTGTCCGCAAGAGATCTTAGCTCTTTTATATCGACGTCTTCTGTAAAACCTTCTATTGAATAGTTTGATCTATGTACTTTAAGTATCAAACTTTTCTCGTTTTTATCTAATGCCTTTTGATAATCTTTTAACCTTGTCTTATTAGTGGTACCTATTTCTATCATATTTAACCCAGTTTCTTGTATTATCTCTGGAAGCCTATAGGAACCACCAATTTCAATTATTTCCCCACGTGAAATAATTACTGAGCTTATTTCAAATTCATCCTTCAGCGTCTTTAAAGTTATATACAAAGAAGATGCATTATTGTTAACAAAACAAACATCTTCAGAATTTAAAAGTAGGCTCATAGATTCATTTAAAAATTCATTTCTCACACCTCTTTTTTGATTAAAAAGATCAAACTCTATATTTGTACTTTCTCCAGAATAATTTGTGTCTATTTGAGATCTTCCAAGATTTGTATGCAACAATGTTCCCGTACAATTTATAACTTTTTTTTGAACTTTTGCAGAATAACGAGACACTTCATTTTTAAAATATTTAATAATTTCGTCTCTTTCTAGAGTGTCAACTTTAAGGGTTTTAGCAACGAATATTAAAATCTCTCTGGGTAAATCAGAAATTACCTCATTTACAAGGTCGTTAATTGATATTTTTTCCATTATCGATAACTTTTTTTAGATTTCTGGCTCATGTATATATATTAAAGAGAAAAATAATCATGTAATAATAAATTTTTTGAATAATTACAACTTTGGTATAATAGTCCTATGGATTTACAAATAAAATCATCAAGAGCAGTAATAGCTACAGACAGTGCTGTAAAAAAACTCATCGAGTTAAAAGCTGCTGAACCTGGAGAAAATAGCTTTTTAAGAATGGGCGTCAAGCCAGGAGGCTGTTCAGGCTTATCTTATGAAATGTTTTTTGATACGGAAAGATCAGAAAGCGATATTTTTGAATCTTATGAAGGTGTTGAAATTGGACTGGACTCACAAAGCCTTCAACACATTAAAGGATCAACTTTAGATTATAAAGAAGGCTTAATGGAAACAGGCTTTTCAATTGATAATCCGAATGCAACTAGAACTTGTGGATGTGGCGATAGTTTTAGCTAAAATCCTTAGTTAAATTTGTATCCAACTGAATGAACAGTTTTTATCCAATCGGATCTTTTTTCACCAAGCTTTGATCTTAATCTTCTTACATGAACATCAACTGTTCTAGCACCACCAAAATAGTCGTATCCCCAAACTTTTTCTAATAGTTCTTCTCTAGACCAGACATTGTCTTGGTTTTCTACAAAAAACTTTAAAAGTTCATATTCCATAAATGTTAAATCTAATAATTGATTTTCGATTTTTGCTTCGTAAGTTTTTAAATTGATGATAAGATCGTTAAACTCTATTTTCTCTGATGAACTATCTCCTAGCAAAGATTGAAACCTAGCAACAACTTCTTCTTCATTACTGTTACTAGAAATCACCTCTATTTTTGGATTTTTTATTAAATCAATACTTTGTTTAAATTCATCTTCATTAGCAACTATCAATTCTGGTATGGGTTTTGATGCAGACTCAATATCTGACAAATTTTTTTTTGTTTTTCCATATAGAGAAAATGAGGTACAAACTAAATTAACTTCACTTTGAGATATAATTTTATCTAGATTTATAGAATCTAAACCATATGAAGTTAGCCAGGATATTAGCTTTTCATGTTCTTTTTCAATGTTTATATATGCTTTTATCATTATCTTGAAACAAATATTTAATAATTCTGATTATCCAATATTTTAAATAAATACTACATTATTAACGAAGATATTAAAAGAGGTAATAAATATGAAAATTAAAGCCGAATATATATGGATTGATGGAAAAACTCCAACTGCAAAATTAAGGAGTAAAACAAAAATTATGGACATGGGAACTGAACCACCTATTTGGGGTTTTGATGGCTCAAGTACAGAACAAGCTACAGGTGATCAGTCTGACTGTGTATTAAAGCCAGTAAGTCAATATCCTGACCCTATTAGGGGAGGAGACAACATACTTGTGATGTGTGAGGTGCTAAACGTTGATATGACCCCCCATGCTTCAAATACAAGAGCGGCTTGTGCTGCATCTGCAGAAAATTTTTCTGAATTTGAACCAATGTTTGGATTAGAACAAGAGTACACGTTTTATGAACAATCTTATGATTCACTAAAGTACGGACAACCTTTGGGTTTTCCACCATCAGGCTACCCTGCTCCTCAAGGAGGTTATTACTGTGGTGTTGGATCAGATGAAGTCTATGGAAGATCAATATCTGAAGAGCATGCTACTGCTTGTATGCAGGCAGGTCTAAATATTTCTGGAACAAACGCAGAAGTTATGCCTGGACAATGGGAATTCCAGATCGGACCAGTTGGCGCTCCAAACATTGGTGATGAAATCTGGATTGCGAGATGGTTACTTTATAGAATTGCTGAAGATTATAATATTTCTGCAACCTTGACACCTAAGCCTGTAAAAGGTGACTGGAATGGGGCAGGTATGCATACTAATTTCTCAACAAAACAAATGAGAGAAGATGGTGGATACGCCGCAGTTATTGCAGGTTGTGAAGCATTAGAGAAAAACGCAGAATTTCATGTTCAAAATTATGGAGATGGAATTGAAGATCGTTTAACTGGTGCTCATGAAACACAGAAATTTGACACTTTTTCGTATGGTGTCAGTGATAGAGGAGCATCTATTAGAATTCCATGGCAGGTTGAAAAAGATCAAAAAGGCTACTTAGAAGACAGAAGGCCGAACGCGAATGCAGATCCATATGTAATTGCTACGGTTATGATAGATACAATTTGTTCTGCAGCTTCAGCTTAACCTGAGGTATTTATAGCAACGATTTCATCAATCTTATCTTGAAAAAGGCCAATGTTGTTATTGAAGGAATCCAATGCAGCAGACCTTCTCTCACCTGTATCTGAAGATGTAAGACCTTCTAAAAGCTCTTGAGTGTCAGCAAAAATTAGTTCTGACACTGACTTCAATTCCTCATGGCTCTTTATAAGACCTGCAAAAGTTGATGGTGGTCCTGGCTCAGATACAGTTTCAACAAATTGCTGAGCGTCTTCAATAAAGGTTGCAAATTCATCTTTGGCCTCTTGATAAGTAATTTCTTCATTATCCCATTTATCATTTGCTTCTAAAACCTTTGTTGCGAGATCAATTGATTGAATCTTTTCTGATGATATTTCTTCAAGATACGCAACAACTTCTCCGGGTAGTGTTGTAGTAGTTGTAGTAGTTGTATCTTCAGAAACTGGTTCTTGATCTGGTTCAACAACTACCTGTTCAACGGAAGGCTCAATCTCTAAGTCATTATTTGTTGCAACCCTATTAATAAATGTATACGTTGTAGCAATCATGCCAATAAGGACTAATGGTAAAACCAATCTTCCAGGTTTAGGGTCTTCATTAAATGTATCCATGTTTACAGTTTATCAAAAATGTTAACAATATCTTCAGTTATTTCTTCCCAGTCAAATTTGTTTTCTTTTGTAATTGTTATAAAACCAGGCCCAATAAAAACTGAAGAAACACCCTCTACTTTTTCTAGGGACTCCGATAAATCTTTATTTTCTTTATCAAATAGTATTTTTTTTGCATTTGGATTTGGTGTATCAATTAATTCCATATTTAAGATTTATTTTAATATAAATATTATTAATATATGACAGTATGAATTATCAAAGTTTTAACAAAGAAATTTCTGGAATAAGTATTCAAAAAAAGTATTTCTACAGTATTTTTGGCCTGTATTTATTCGCAATAGGTACAACAATCCTTGGTTACTCCATGTATCTTCTTTTAGAGTCACTAGGGTTAGTTACAAAATTAATAATTACATGGAACGCCCAGGGTCTTTTTTGGTTTCTAATTCTTTTCTGCCTATCTTTATTTATTTTATTTTTACCGATTGAATTTCTAAATATATTTAAAATTTATAATCTTACTTTTAAAGATTTAATAGTGAATATAATTTTGGTGATATTTATATCCTTGACTTCACTCGTATTTTTTCAGTTTTTTCTAAATCCATCAAATTTAATATTAAATGATCTTGTCAACATAGGTAAAGCAATTTCCTTTTCTGGCTTTATTGCAATTCCACTTATTTTATTTTTGCAGCATAACTTTCAAAGATCAGTTGGTTTTTCAGATAACTTGTCATACTCATTAACGTATATACTTTGGGTTTTATCTTCACAGTTATTTCTATAAAATTACATTTTTTCAACAGGCTCTATACCTAAACATTCCATTAACAAAGTTGAATAAGAAATAAAATATTCTGAAATTTTCAATTTATTTAGTTTTACTGTTTCTTTATTATTTTCCAATATATTCTCATTTTGGTACATTGAATTAAATAAATTTGACAATTCATATAGATAGTCAGCTAAATGATGTGGCTCATTATTTTCTAATGCCAGGTTAAAATAATACTCAAATTTTATGAGCCCTTTAACAAGATTTAAATCACTTTCATCAAAGTCTGAAATATTTATTTTTATTTTATTTAAATTTAATGATGAATTCACTAATAATTTTTTTGCTCGTACTAATGCATATTGAACATATATACCAGTTTTTCCACTAATATTTGTAAATTTCTCCAAATCAAATTTATAGTCAGTCATTCTATTTGTCTTAAGATCGCTAAAAGTTAAAACAGTATTTGTAAGTAATTTATTTGTTTTACTATCTAGATCACTATTAATTTTTTTTATCTGTAATGAGGTTTCTTCAAAGAGGTCTATTAGCTTTTTAGCATCTCCTTCTCGTGTTTTATAGGGGTTTCCATTTGAGTCATTAATTGTTCCAAATGCTATATGATGGTACTCTTCATCGCCAAAGCCAAAATAATTTAATGATTTAATTAGTTGTTCAAAATGTAAATTTTGTCTTTTGTCGACTATATATAAAGTTTTATCAATTTTATTTTTTTTAATTCTATTTTGGACTGTTGCTAAGTCAGTAGTCAAATACAGATAAGATCCATCTGATTTTGTTATCAATATTTTAGGGTCAGAAACAAAATTTGAAACGTATGCGCCATCATCAAGTGATATTTTTCCCTCACTTTCGAGTTTTTGAATCATCCCGGGTATGAGGTCATTAACGTCACTTTCACCCATCCATATATCAAACTTATGATTAAGTGTTTCCAAAGCCTCTTTAATTGACTCAACAGAGATTTTCTTTAATTTTTTCCACTTTTTAAGAATTTTCGAATCATTTTCATTAAGCCTTTTATTATTTGCTTGAGCTAAATCTTTAAATTCATCATCTTTTGAATAAAGCTTTGAAGCCTCAGGGTAGATTTTTTCTAAATCTTCTATATTTATATTCTCAAAATCTATCTTTTTATATTCAATATAACTAATTATCTGTGCAATTGGCATTCCCCAATCACCCAGATGTATATCACTTGAAACATTGTGACCTGCTAATCCATATATGCGATACAAGCTTCTGCCAATATTTAGCGATCTCAAATGTCCAACATGAAGTGGCTTACCAATATTAGGACCTCCATAATCTAAAAGAACTGTTTCAGGCTTTTCAACTTTTATATATTTTTTAATTTTGCTAAAAGTATTGCTGAATTGTTCAATGTCAATTTCTAGATTTACAAAGCAATTTTTAGTAATTTCAAAATTTTTAATTAAGACCTCATTATCAATTATTTCTGAAAAAGAATTTTTAATATTTTTAATGTCCTTATGATTTTGGTATTTTACCAAATTATTTATTTGGAAATCAAAATCTGGATTATTTGAAATTTTTAACAAAATTGATTCAACATTAATTGCATTTTCAAGTACATTTTCTAAATTGTTAATTAAATTCGTCAGTTGATACATTTATTTACTTAAGTATTGTTTTATAAAATAAATTATAAATAGAAAGTTATCAATGAAATAGCGTCTAAATAATCTTTTTGGTTCTTGTAATAATCTAAGTATCCACTCTAATCCAATGTTAGCCGCCCATTCAGGAGCTTTGATTTTTGTTTCTGCAACCCACTCAAAAACAGCACCAACACCAACAAGATTTGAATTAATTTGGTATTTATTTTTAAGTTCATAAATAAATTCTTCTTGCTTTGGAAACCCTAATGACACCCAAACTATATTTGCATTTTTATCGATCAAGTCTTTAACATATTGTTCTTCAGTTAATTCTTTGAAAGTCTTAATGGGAGGACAAGAAAATCCAGCAATATTTATTTTTGGATATATTAATTTCAGATTTTTAATCATTAAATCGATAACCTTTGTGTTACTTCCATAAAAATAATGAGTAAGCTCTTCATTAATCCCTGCTTCAATTGTTTTGTGAAAAACTTTGAATCCATCAACTCGATTCTGATTATTTTTGTAAAGAAGCTTAGATGATTTTGCCACAGGGAATCCATCCGGAGCTTTAATATCAAATGAATTAATTTTATCCCTAATGGCAGTATCTCGATAAGATCTTACAAGTGTATTAGAATTACATATTGCAACTGTTTTAGATTTTTCTTTTATTAAATAGGTTGCAATATTTTCAACAGTTGTTGTTGAAATCATTGTTTTTAGAATTAATACACTATTCATTAATGAAACTATTATATAAATAAAAATATGCAAATAAGATACTTTTTAATTCATCTTGCGCCTGTAGCTTAACTGGATAGAGCATCTGACTTCGGATCAGAGGGTTGGGGGTTCGAATCCCTCCAGGCGTGCTTTTAGGAAATAAATGAAAGTAATTTATCTACTCTTTTTTGTAGAGTTATATTATTTAATTCATTCCTTGGAATAATTTTTTTCTTGTTTATTTCAAGAAGAGCTTTAAGAAATCCTTGTTCATCATTTTCATTAAAAAATGTTATATTATCTGAAAATGGTAAAGATCTATGAGAAGGAAAATCAACAGCTAGGATTTTTAATTCACCATATAAATATTCAAAATATTTAAGCGGAGAAGTATGTTTATAGGAGTGTAAATTATTACTTGAGTTTATTAATAAACCGATACTGGATTCCTCAATTTGAGCAATAGTCAACTTTCTATCGAGCCTATCTAGAATTTCTACACAATGATTGAGATTTAAAGAATTAACAAATTCTCTAAGTTCTTCAACTTCCTTTAAGGGCCAGCCAATAATTTTAAGTTTCAGATTATTGGGGATTTCTTCATTGAGAAAAGATCTAATTATAAACTTTAAGCCTCTGTCGTCATTGAATCTTTGGATATTTCCTGTAAAAATAATTTCAAATTTTTTTGAATTATTTTTATTACTAAAAAGATTGGAATCAACACCGTTTTGTAAAACTATAAATTTTTCATAATCTTGTTTATTTACACCTGAATCGTATAGTAAATTTTTGTTTAAAAATATAACTTTAGACCTTTTATTTGATATTGATTTTTGAATAATCCACTTTCTGACTCTTGTAAGCTGATGACATTCAAAAGATACATTAAATCCTTTTTTTGAGAGAAAGTAAAATATCCAATCTGATCTTGTAAAAAATATAGAGTTGTCAAACTTATTTTTTTGATACTTTTTTGTTACTTTTCTTGACCAGGCAAAATGGCTGAATAAATATAAATACTTTTCAAATGTCTTATATTTTCCAAAAGGAAGATTGTGCTTGATTCCTTTAAATTTAATATCATCATCAAACTCATAATGTTTTTTTATTTTGTTTAATTCATCAGTGCTCAATTTTGATCTTAAAGGAAAAACTATTTCAACTTCATACCCTTTTCTTCTAATATATTTTGCATTATCGATTGTTTGGATCGTATTAGCTGTATTAGCTGGAAAAGTTTGATATGTTAAATAGATTATTCTATTGTTCATTTACCTCTGTACCTTTGTAAAAAAATAGATATGAAAAGCTAAAGAATATTAAACAAAAAGAGTTTAAATATAAAATCGAGTCACTTTTTAGCAAATTTAGTATTAAATAGAAACAAATTATCTTTAACAAATAAGTATTCTCTTTTTTGATAAATAGATAAGTCCCAAATCCTAAAAGAGAAAACAAACCAAAAAAACCAAAAAATATCAAAATATCAAGTAATGAAGAGTGTGGCAGAAATAGTTCTTGTAATCGATTACTTGGTAAATCAAGTCTTACATTATGCTCAGCAAGATATTTATTTAGCTGTAAAGGCCCTGTGCCAAAGAGTGACTCTAGTATAGAGGGATTAAATTTTGCAATAAAGATTCCCCACATTTCTGTTCTATTAATAATGAGAGATATTACTGAAAGCAATGCTACAAAGTTTGGTATAAGGGGAATATTAATTCCTTGAGTAAAGAGATTTACCATAAATACATAACTCGTAGAAGCATTTGAGAAATTTTGCTCACTATAGAGTATGCTATTAAGATCTCGTTCAATCATTTTTTGTTCAACTTGTAAAAAGCTTTTATATTCGTTTGGATCAGAATAAAAATCTTGATGGAGAGTAGCTTCATATACCAGTTCAGTACTTAAGTAGTCATAATCGTTATTTAAAATATAAATTAAAAATGTTGTAAAAATTAAAAATCCACTGATCAATAAAACAAATTTTTTATTTTTTTCAAGAATTTTTGTTTTAATTAGTAAAATAATTAAAATCGCAATTATTAAAGATAAAAATGCTGCAAAATTATTTGATCTATAAAGACCGTAACTTATGGGGATCAATAAAAGTAATAATGGATTTGTAATCTTATTTTTTTTAACAATTATTAGATATGAGATAATTAATATTGTTAGTCCATAAAACTCACCTATAGATTCTGCACTTGAAGAGAATCCTCTCCATGTATTTCCGGCAATACTTGTAAAGTCTTTCATACCTCTTTTGTTTTGACCAAAAATAAAGTAATTGATAAAGTTAAAAATCGGATAATTTGAGCCAATAAAACCAAAAAAGATAATTAAAGAACCAGATATTAAAAAACTTTTTGCCAAATTCTCTATTTTTATAGAATTTAAAGATTCTTTAACTACAAATATTAACCCTTTGCATAACAAATAAAATATAAGGATCCAAAATATTTGTGATGTTAAGTTGAAAGTTGAATTTGTAAATCCCCTCAACTTATCTCCGTCAAAAAAGTAATCATTATTTGGAGTGTTAAAAATCCAAAATATAGACAATAAAAAGTAAACTAAATCAAATTTTTTGAAACTCGATCTTCTTTTAAGGCTCTGAATTCCTAAGAAAGAAAAGACAATTAGATAGATATTTAAATTCATACCTGAATATGTACCCACTATTAAAAACATATATGGAAAATAATTAATAATATTCTCTGTTCTACTTTTAAAAATATCTTGGCAAACTACTACAACAACAATAAGAAATATCAATTTAGACAATAAGTAAAAATTATTAGGTTCAAGATCAGCATTGTGTATTATATTCTCTTTCAAATAAAAATTATTTTCACCTATGTATTGGATCAAAAAAACAAATGGAATAATTAAAGAATATTTTAAAGAAAATTTATTGTCCTTATTACCTTTTGGGATCATTAAAAATAGTAAAAGCCAAATTGTTGATTGAAGTATAAAATTAATGGATGTATTTGTTCCGATGGAAACCATATAGGAGTTTCCTATTTTATCCATTCCAGTGATCTTTCCAAAGCATCGGACGTCGGCATAGTTATTGTTGTTAAAGTACATTTTTTCGGAATTATTAAAATTCTTTAAATAAAATTCAAAAAGTGAAATTTCACATGTTGTAGTTTGATAAAATCCTACAGTTGTTTCTGATAAAATCTCAGGGACAATGTCATCCTGTCTGTCCGAGATAGTAAAAGGTATTAAGACAATTAATAAAATTATGCTTAGTAGAGACAATTTATTTTTCATACTTCTTTTTTTCTATGTCTTATAAGTTTTAACAAAAGATAACCTACAGCATAAATAGTTACAATTCCTAATACGGCTACATCGCCAGAGATGCCAGAGTTGTAAGATAAACCCCATCCACCATTGACATAATGTGCACATTCAATCCATGAATTTACATTTACGATGTTACCTTCAATATCAAATAGCCTTAATGTTATAAATTCTGGATCATTTTGAAAAACAAAATTTGGATCACTGCCTATTTCAATTAATTCTTGATTAGATGGCTGATCTCCGCAGATACTGAGGATTAAATCTAAATTTTCTTTCATTTTTATATGTTATTAAATTGAATTATATTATCTATATTTCTTTGTTTTAAAGTTATTTATTTCTATATAGATTTAATAATATTATCAATTATTGATAAAATCTTTATGTGATGAATGCTGACCCTGGTCATTTTGGACCAAACTCAATGATGTGGAAAATAAATAAAGAAATCACTGTCCTTTTTGGAGGTGCAAGAGCTTTACTAATGCATGCGGCACATCCATTAATTGCTGCTGGAGCAAGACAAACCTCCTTTTATCAAAGAGATCCATGGAAAAGACTTATCAGAACTTTATCTCTACAAAATTCTGTAACATTTGGAACCATTGAAGAGGCAAATGATAGTGCTACAAGGATAAATAGACTTCATGAAGTAATTAAAGGAGAGGACCCTGTAACTGGTGGCTATTACGATGCATTAGATGATGAACAATTATTGTGGGTACATGCATGCTTACAACTTTCTTCGATATTTTTTTATGAGAAAACTGTTAAAAAACTTTCAGACAAAGAAAAAGATCAATATCATAAAGAAAACATGCTTTCTGCAAAGCTCGTACTTATTAACATTGATGAAATGCCGAAAACACATAACGATCTGAAAAAGTGGGTAATTGATAAAAGTAAAACAAAAGAGTATTTAAAAATGACTGATGTTGCTAAAGATGTTCAAGAAATAATTGCGGGAGGTCCAGTTCCTAAGCATATTAAACCAATTTGGCCATTTATTTCTTTTACAGCTTTTAATACATTACCCCCTGAATTTAAAAATATTTATGGTATAAAAAGTAGTAAATTTAGATCATTCTTGCTGACGTTTAATCTTGCATTGCTTAAGTACACAAGGCCTTTTCTACCACCTTTTTTTAGGTTAATTCCACCAGCTAGGTGGGCAAAACAAAGAATAACAAAGAATCCAAATTTAAAATTTACTGATAAAGCAAGCATATAATTTAACTTAAGATAATGACAGAAATAGATAAACAATTAAATAAAGAATTTAATAAAAGTATTATCAATCTTGAAGAATTTTTAAAAAATTTCAGCGATGATATTAACAACTTACAAATCGAAAAAAACGAACTTAACTCTTTAAGTTCCTTGATAAGAGATTTGAACTCAAAACTTGAGAATTTAACTAACTCATTAATTGTTGAAGAAGAATAATTCTAAGTTACTCAATTTTTCTATTATTATAACTATTTAGGGTCGGTAGCTCAATCGGCAGAGCAGGAGCCTTTTAAGCTCAAGGTCGTGGGTTCGATTCCCACCCGACCCACTACTCTCCTTGTATTTTTGAATTAAACATTGAAAATGGAGTCTTGAAAATAATTTTTAAGTCAAGAAACAAACTCCAGTTATCTATATATTCCATATCATATTTATACCAAGTTGAAAATTTATTAGTATTCCTTTCATTAATTTGGAGTAAACCAGTAAGTCCAGGAAGAACATTGAGTCTCCTCATATATTTTTCACTGAACATCTGAGTATCTTCTTCAAAAAGAGGTCTTGGCCCGACTAAAGACATATCACCCTTTAGTACATTAATTAACTGTGGTAATTCATCGATACTATACCTTCTAAGAAACTTTGCACCATTCAGTAATCTTGGATCATCCGATATTTTAAATAATGGGCCCGACCTATTACTAAGACCTCCTAGATTTTCTCTCAATTCATGAGAGTCATTTTTCATAGTCCTATATTTAAACATGCTAAAAATTTCACCGTGAAGACCGACTCTTCTTTGCTTAATAACAACTGGGTGTTTATCAATAAAGAAGATAAATATATATGCTCCAACTAATACAGGAGACAAAATAGCCAGCAGAAGTGTTGAAAAAACTATATCAATTAGTCTTTTTAGAATATACTTCGATCCATATTGAATGTCATTATTGAAATATATGAGGTTATATCCTGAAATCATTGTTTTTCTATTTAGAAAAAGTTTATTAAATTTAATTTCTTCTTTGGAAATAATTAAAACTTTTTTATTCAATTGAATTAAATATTTTTCTAAATTTTCAGAGATAGTAAGTAAGTTGTCAAAGTTAATTACGACTAAATTTATGTTGACTTTTTTATTAATATTATCAATTTGTTTAATCATTTCCATATCATCCTTTAGATCACTAAGGTTAAAATCTTCAACTTTATTTCTGAAAGTTATAATTCTTAAATTACGAAATATTGAATCATCCTCTAGGTTGAATGTTATATAATTTTCATTTGTGACAGATCTTCCAAATAAACCAGAGATTAATTCTGTGTTTCTAAAAAGAACTAATATTACCGGTACAAAGAATAAATAGATAAAAAGATATCCTCTTGAAATCAAATTAGAAAATCTAAAAAATGTAACAAAAATTATTAAAGATGTTGACCATGTTAAAAAAATTGAAAAATATTCACCAAAGAGATTCTTATCAAGAGAGAAGCTCAATTCATTTACATATGTGTAAAAATTAGTTGAATACAAAATAATTAAGAATATAAAAATAAAAAGGATTATGAAAATATCTATTTTTATAAATTCATCAGCGATAAATGAATAAAATCGGTTTTTATCTTCTATTAGGTTTGCATCTATTTGTAATCGATAATCATTTGAAGGAATCAGAAAATTATCAAAATAATATATTGTTAAACTAGTCAGAATCCCTTGAAGAATTAAAAATCTTAAACCATACTTTACAAAACTTTTAATTTTCATATTTATATATTATTAGTCAAATATTAATAAAACTCATCAATTTTTTTGAAACTTATCTCTAGTTAAGTACAAGTTCTCTTTTTTCATTAATGATATTAATTTTTATATGGTTATCAACATTTTTAAAGTTTTCAGGATCATGAGTTGAATTTATAATTGTCATATCTTTATCTTTCAATAATTTGAAGATCAAATTTCTTGAAGAATCATCTAGATTAGCAGTGGATTCATCAAGTATAAGTATGTCAGGTTCAGACAAAAGAGCTCTTATGAATGCAATTTTTTGCATTTGTCCGGAAGATAAGCTTTTATTATCAATTACTTTATCGAGTTGGTAATTTGATTCCTCTTTAAATGTTTGAAAATCTTTAAGTTGTTTTAAGATTAAATTGTCATCTACTTTTATTTCATTTCCATAAAGTAAATTATCTTTTAGTGTTCCTGTGAATATCATGGGTGTGGCTCCGATGTAACCAAATTTTTTATTATTTGCATAAACTTTACCTTCCTGAGAATAAAAAACTCCCGAAATAAGACCAAGAAGAGTACTTTTGCCAGAACCATTTGGTCCAGTGATGATTGTATGAGAGTTCTTTGGAATTTCTAAATTTACTTTTTCAAAAATTAGTTCCTCGCTATTGAAATACTTAAAAGATAGGTTTTCCAATCGGATCGCAAAATTATCATTTGTATAGTTATTAACAAAATTGTTTTTATGAACAGAGATTTTATTTCTTTCCATTTCACCAAATTTTTCCATATGTACATGAGAATTTAGTATTTGATTTGCAGAGTTTGTAATACCGCCAAATGATTGAAAAAGTCTAAACATTACACCAATAAAGTCAAGGGATAGAGTTTGAGCCACTGATCCAAATGTTAATAATATTCCAAAAACAAACATTGTTGTGAAAGAAGGAAGAAAAGAATTTATGGCCCCATACTTGTGATTTTTCAACGTAGTTTCTGAATATTTGTGAAAAGTTTTCTGGTATCCATTCACTTCTTCAGTATCTTTCTTAAGTAGTTTAATTAAAAACATATTCTCAATAATTCTTTGAATTTCTTTGTTAGATTCTTGATTATGCTCATAAGATTCGTGCATAAAAGATCTTGCTCTTTTTAGCAAAATTTTTGTTGGATAGTATAGGACTAATGCACCTAAACCAAAAATGCCAACGGTTTCAATATCTGTTATAAGAAGGTAAGTGGAAAATGCGATAACTTGTAAACAGGCATTTATAAAATTTGTTAAATTTGAATAAAAATACGAGATGTGACCAGACAAGACATTTAAATAGAAAAAACCATCAGCAATAGAATAATTTCGTTTATCAAATACTTCTTTTAAAAGAAATATATTAATGTTTTCTCTTACATTTAATTCAAGATTTTTCAATATCATGCTTTGAAAATAAATCATTACAAATCTTAAGAGAACTATCAAAGGTAATATAAATTTATATTCTAAAACAATATTGATAATTGGACTCAAGATATTATCTTGGTCGAAGGATCCAGTAATTATTGCTGCAAAAATTAATATAATTAAAATATCTGAAAATGCAGTTAATTGTGAAACAATGACTGCTTTAAAAACTGTAATCTTTTTTTTATGAGTCCCTGTTAATTTAGAAACATATCTAATGTCGATTATTATATTTTTAAGTAATTTCATTTATCCTGATAATTATAATGTACTAATTTTTTCTAAAACATAGTCTTTCATGAAATCAAAATTAAAATATTTTTTTTGACATTCTATACCATAAGATAGCATTTCTTTGTACGAACCATTTTCTAAAAGATTTGAAATAATTTTATCAATTTTTTTTATCTCTCTTGGTCTAATTAGTAATGCAATTTTATCCCAATCAATTAATTCCTTAAACGGTAATAAAAAGTCATCAGAAATATATACAGGTATCGAACCGAGGCTTATTGATTCATATAATCTAAAAGATGTTGGACCATATCCCCTAGGACACAAAGAAAAGTAAGCGCTTGAAACTATTTCTTTAAAGTTATTAAATTCCGAATCTGAAAACTCAGCATTCATTGATTCTAAATTTACAATACTAAATCCTTTTGTATTAGATAGCTGGTTTTCCATTTTTTTTCTAATTGGATGGGTTTCACGTCCTATATAAGAAGCCTTATATATTTTCTTTTTGTTTCCATGAACTACTCTTTCTTTTGTTATTAATGGAAGAGGAACTACTGTTGAATTATAATTATCAAATACTCCACCTTGAGAAAAAATTATACAATTCTTTAATTTTATCAATGGACCTCCAGCGTATTGCACAATTGTGAAATAACGCATATCTTTTTGTATCTTTGTATCAATGAAATTTTGAATCTCTTCCTTTTTCTCTCCAAAGCCATTTTGTGAATGAAACTCTGTCCACTGAATTGGTATATATGTTAAATTGGATTTAATTTCATTTGAAATGAAATAATTGTAAAAATAGGATTCAAAATTTTCAGATTTATTATATGGCGGATAACTATGATTTATTTTTTGAACCAGATATTCTTTTGGGGTATTTTTTAAAATTCTATTCATAATTGTAATATTAATTTCTTAAAATTATCTATTGATTCTTGGGCAGAACTTGGATTTGAAATCCATATACTATTATTGTGTAATCCATGAAAATGTTTTAGTTTTTTTGAAAGGTAAACCTTTCCTCCATTTTTTAACCAAAAGTATGTTTGAGTTATTGCATCAGAAGTCGTGTTATATTGTGTGCTTAAGCCTTCTTTTAGACATTCAACATAAAAATTTTTATTAACAATATGATTTCCTCCATTTATAACCCAGTCAATATTTTTATCAATAATTAAGTTCTTTTCTTTCATTTCCTTTTGTATTAAATGTATATCTAATAATTTATCGTCTTGAACGTAAACTATTTTTTGTTTTTTAAGTGGTTTTGTAAACTTATTGAAATAATTATGTTTAAAAAGATATATTTCCGAGGGACAGTACATGAGGCTTTCATCTAAATTATTGATAAAATCTAAGTCTAAGTTGTTTAAATATGCTCTATTATCTGAATCAAGTTGATATACAAAATCATTACTACTCTGTTGAATTGAGATATATTTATTTTTATATGCTCCAACATTTGATTTATTGAAAAATAATTTTATATTTAGGTTATTAAAGTTTGAAACCAATTTTTCCAAGTAATACTTCTCTTTTTTGTTAACAGAGTTATCAGAAATAATTACTTCATTTATGAAATTAATATTCTCAAGACTTTTTAGTGTTTTTTTTAAGAATTTTGAAGAATAAAAAGTTGGTATTGCAACGGTAATCTTCATAAGAGAAATGTTATCTTAATTTTTTTTTTATTTCTTATTTTTAGTTTTTTTCAAAATAGAATTAACTATATTGATTAATATTGAACAAGCTGTAATTTTTGCAGGAGGTAAAGGGGAAAGACTTTTACCTTTAACTAAAAATACTCCAAAACCATTAGTAAAAATTGATCAGCATCCTTTTTTATATCATTTAATTGATTCCTTAAAATCTCAATCAAACATAAAAGAAGTTTTATTATTGACTGGATATTTAACTAATAAATTTATTGAGTTTAAATCAAAATATGAAAAAAAACTTGGTATAAAAATAATTATTGACGAAGCACCCCTACATTTTGAAACGCTTTACAGACTGAAAAATGTAAAAGATAAATTGAGTGAAAAATTTCTACTTTTATATGGCGATAATATTTGGGATGGACACTTACAAGAACACAATAAGTTAAGTGATGAATTTGAACTAATCACAACAGCATATTTGATTAAAAATGATTCAAATGAACGTGGAAATATATTTAAAACCGGTAATAAATATTTTTATGATAAGAATAGATTCAAAAGTTACAAGTATTTAGATTTTGGATATATGTTGACTACTAAAGAGTCTGTTGAAAAATTATTTCATATTGAAAAGGAAAATGTAAGTTTTTCAAGCGCCGCATTCAAGTTTCTAGATTTTAGTATTGTTGAAACACATATTCGACATCAAGGAATTGGGACAATTGAAAAGCTAGAACTTACAAAAAAATATCTTTCTAACAAAAAAGTAATTCTTTTTGATCGAGACGGTGTACTCAATGAAAAACCTGAAAAAGCTGATTATGTAAAATCACCTAATGAATTTATTTGGAAAAAAAATGTTTTAAAAACTCTTGAAAACTTATACTCAAAAGGTTTTAAATTTTTTATAGTCTCAAATCAACCTGGTATCTCAAGAAAAAAGATGATAGAAAAGGATTTAAATGATATCAATAAATTAATTCATAAAGATGCAAGAGAAAACAACTTTAAATTTGAAGAAATTGTTTATTGTAAACATGGTTGGAATGATGGATGTTTTTGCAGAAAGCCAAGTCCCGGTATGTTTATTTATTTACAAGAAAAGTACAATTTAAGATTTTCTCAACATTACTACTTTGGAGATGATGACAGAGATTTTGAAGTTTCACAACTAATTTATTCAAAATATATTGATATGAAAAGTCAAAATTTTTCTTCTATTCTTAAAATTAATGATTTATAAAAGTTTATGAATATTTTAATTACGGGGGTAGCTGGAGGGATTGGATCCCATCTTGCTAAATTTTTGGTTGATAATGGACATGTATGTGATGGAATAGATGATTTTAGTTCAGGCAGATTTGATAATATTAAAAATATAAATTTTAGAAATCTATTTGATTTTGACATATCTGACTCAAATAACTTCAAGTTAATTGATCCTAAATATGACAAGATTATTCATTTAGCAGCAATATCATCTGTACCATTTTGTGAATCAAATAAAGCAGAGGCAATAAATTCGAATTTAATTGGTACAGCAAACGTTTTAGAGCATGCAAGAAACTATGAACACACACATTTAATATTTGGAAGCACAAGTGCAGTTTATGAAAACAATAAAGAAAAGATATTAACTGAAGATTTAGAGATATCACCAGATTTAATTTATCCACTTTCTAAGAAATATTGTGAAGACTTAATAAATAGTTTTTCAAAAAATTATAACCTCAAAGCTTGTGTATTAAGATTTTTTAATGTGCTTGGCTCAAATCAAAACTTTGATAGAACTTCTCCTCCTCTACTAAATTACATTGTAAAAAAACTGCTATTAGGTGAAAATCCAAAATTTCATGATTCAGGCAAACAGAAAAGAGACTTTATCTTTATAGATGATATTTTGAAACTAATTGAACTTGTATTAACTAATAATGTTGTAGGTACATTTAATGCCTGTTCAGGAAATGATATTTCAGTTAATCAACTTTTTGAAAAAACTAAAAAAATAATGAAAAGTAATATTGAGGCTTTGTATGAAGATAAAAATTCAATGTGGGATGATTATAAAGATCTTTTCAATGTTGAATCATCTTTAAATAAGGATAGAGTTGGAAATGAAGTTACAAAAACTTCAAAAGGATCTTTTGAAAAAGCAAAAAAAGAAATAGGATGGGAACCTTCAAAAGAATTTGATAACCTTCTTGAAAAAACAATTATGGATATATCAAAAGAAATAAAGTTCCACTACGATATTTAAAATATGATAGGGATTAAAACACCGTTTAGGATTTCATTTGCTGGTGGGTCTTCAGATATAAAGTCTTATTATAAAAATCATGGAGGTGCAGTAATTTCAACTTCTATAAATAAATATATGTATCACTTTATTCATAAATACTCATCAAATGAAACCAGGATTAATTATTCTGAAACTGAAACTATAGAAAATTTAGAAAAGATTAAGCATCCGATAGTTAACGCTGTATCTTCAATTTATCAAATAAAAGGTCTTGATATAACAAGTGTTGCCGACTTTCCAAAAGGGACAGGGCTTGGGTCGTCATCCGCCTATACAGTTGGTCTCATAAATGGATTAAGTGTTTATGAAAATAAACCTTTGGCTGGTGGTGAGCTTGCAGAGTTAGCTTGTAAGGTAGAAATTGATTATTTAAACAGACCTATTGGAAAACAAGACCAATACGCATCCACATTTGGTGGATTAAATAAGATTATTTTCAATAAAGATGATTCAGTAGAAATAAATAATATTTTGTTGGAATCTGATATACAAGATTTTTTAAATTCTTCTATGGCGCTTTATAAAGTTGGTAAATCAAGAAATGCCCATGACGTATTAAAGGATCAAAATTCAGGAATTTTATCTGGTCAAAATATTAAGATAATAGACTCGCTCAAAAATCTTGTTGATCCAATGATTCAATCTTTAGTTAGCGGCAACATTAAAGATGTAGGAGAATTGCTCACTCAAGGATGGACGTTGAAAAGAAAGCTATCAAACAAAATTACGAATCCTGAAATAGATTCATCTTTAGATGAAATTACTAAGACAAAAGGTATTTACGGGTACAAACTACTTGGAGCAGGTGGTGGCGGGTATCTTTTATTAATTGGAGAAAGTAAATCATTAGATAAACTATCGGAATTTTCAACAGAAAGATTTGAGATGGGAAATAATGGCTCTCAAATTTTATTTAATGATAAGAATTAATTCAATTCAGCGATATTGTTTTTAAGAAGATGCGAATATATATGAAACACCATCATATGAATGTCTTCCGCTGGACCGTAATAATCTTTATTTATATTTAAATCTATTGAATAATTTGATATTTTAGAAATATCAGAATTCTTAAATCCAGTTAAAACAAAAGTAACAGCCTTTTTTTCATTACAAAAATTTATCAAATTGATTAAATTTTTACTTTTTCCAGATGAAGATATGATAATTACAATGTCTTCATCATTTAAGTTGTAGTTTTTGATTATTTCTGTGAGTGCCTTTTCATAACCATAGTCATTACTGTATGCAGTAAGTATCGGGGTGTTATCATTTAATGTTAAAACATTCAATGAATTATCATCTTTTCGCAATTTTGCAAGATCTGCAACTGCATGGGAAGCAATTGAAGAACTGCCGCCATTGCCAACAATTATTATTTTGTTATTTTTTTCAAAACTATTGTCTAAGTATTCATATAATTTTTGAACATTATCAAAACTTATGTTGTTGGCAATGTCACTTAGCAAACTTACGTAATTTTTAAATTCTTTCAATATTATTAATATGATACAGAAAGAACACGATAATCTTAAAAATACAATATTTTTTTAATTTATTTTATTAATATTAAAAATCTCTCTAAGAATTTCGATTTATGAAACCAGTTTTTACTAAAATTGCAATTAAAAAATAGTACCCTTTTATATTCTGCAAGCTATTTTTCAAAGTCTTTAAAATAATTGTAAAAAAGGATAAATTTGTCCTTTTTATATAAAGTGCATCACCCCAAGGAATAGTTTTTTTTCTCCAAATTGTTTCAACTCGAATAAATCCGAACCTTTTCAAATATTTATCAAGGTCTTTTACTAATGTACTGTCTTTATATAATTCTTTTCTGTTTACTTCAGTAATAATATAATTTACATCTTCAAGATTTGAAAATCCTTTTAAAACTTCTAATTCGTACCCTTGAACATCAATATTTAGAAAATCAACGTTTTCTATGTTTAGATTGCTAAATTTAAAACATTCTATATGTTCTATCCCTTCAAAAAGTATTTTTGGATGAAGCTCAGTGTGTTTAGTAGGCTGAAGTATTGAGGAACTCATATTTGAATTATTGGAATTTGTAAACATTTTTGTTTTTTTATCTTCAGACCCTAGTGCAAAATTATAAAAATAAATATTGTTGTATTTTTTAAATTTTTTATAAAGTTTTTCAAAGGGAACTTTTTGTGGCTCAAACGCGTGAATCTTTGATTTAGAATAATTTAAGAGAAGTGACTCCATTTCTTGACCTTCATTTGCCCCAATATAACAAATGTCTTTAGGAGTAATTTTATATTTTTTTGTAATAAACTTAATGTTGATCATCTTTAAATTTGAAACAAATTATTTAACATAGGATATAAATTTACCTTTTTCATTTAATAATTTTTATTACAACCTGCTTGTCGTTGCTGAATGCTTTAAATCTATATTCGCTTTCTTCAAATGATTCCATTAACGCTTTATATTCTCCTACTTCCCAACCTGTAAAATTATAAAGTTCATCAAAAAGAATGATCGCACCATTAATTAAGTAAGGTTTGATTTTTTTAAGAACATAAAGTGAAGATTCATAAATATCTAAATCCATATGAACAAAATTAATTTTTGGATTATTTTTTTCAAGAAAATTAACTAAAGTTTCTTCAACCCAACCTTGAACAGGCTCAACATTTTTTTTGAGATTAGGGATTTTCTTTCCAAGATCAAATGTACCTTTTGGAAGTGTATGACCCAACCAATCATGTTTTAGTCCTTCAAAACTATCAAATGCATATAGTTTATTTACATAATCAGCAAATAAATTTGTTGACTTACCATTGAATACTCCAAATTCAATGTAAAACAATGTTTCTTTTTTATCATCATTCAGCAAAGCTTCTTTGATTGCATAATTTCTTATTTCTCTTTGAGTGTCGATTTGATTACTTATAATTACAGCATTTTTAAAGTATTTTTTAAAATGATTATAACTTTTGAGTTTTTCTTCATTTTCATATGTTGTGTATAAATCAAAACTTGTTTTTTTATTTTTAAATTCCTCAGGAGTTAATTTGAAAATTCCTCTAGAGATGTAATATAAAATTTTATTTATTAATTTTTTCATATTTTAAATTCTACAAAATACATTTGTAAATGTACATAGATTTAAAAATGAAGATCATTGTTACACTATATATGTGAGAAAAAAAATACTTGTAGTTGGTGCTGGATGGGCTGGTTCTACTATTGCAAATATACTTAAATCAAACAATAACGAAGTGTTAGTAGTAGAAAAAGATAATGTTGTTGGTGGACATTCTCGTAGTTCAAAAATTAACGATGTCGTATGGGAACCTTACGGAGCACATATTTTTCATACATCCAATGAAGATGTTGCCAAATTTGTTAATAAGCATGGCTTAAATAGAGAGTATCAACATAAAGTCATTACAGAAATTGATATTTTTGAGGATAAAAAATATTTATCTTGGCCACCTCAAATTTCTGAGCTTGAGCAATTGCAAAATTGGAATCAAATCAAATCTGAGTTAAATGATCTTGGAACTGAACCACAAGGTGAGACATTTGTTGAATATGTTATTTCAATGATGGGCAAAACACTTTATGAAATGTTTATAGAAGGCTATTCAATAAAGCAATGGGGAGATGAACTAAGTACTCTTTCATCAAGCTTTGCCCCGAAACGGGTTGAGTTAAGAAATGATGGATATAAGAGATTATTTAGAGACAAATATGAGTATTTTCATCCGAATGGAGTTACACCTATCATTCAATCAATTTTGGAAGGAATAGATATTAAACTATCTGAAAATTTAAATATTGAGAATATTTCAGACTATGATTTTTTTGACTATATTGTACTAACTTGCCCATTAGATCAGTTTATAGGGTTAGAAACATTGAAATGGAGAGGAATAAGACTTGAGCCAGAATATTCAGATGTAGAATATGAAGATTCTTATATTACCAAAAACTATGTTATTAATTATCCCAGTTTGGATGTTCCTTATGTGAGAACTGTCGAAACAAAACATGCAACAGGACAAAAAATAAAAGGAACTGTTGTTGCAAAAGAATATACCGGTACATCTGATAGACATTATCCAGTTATAACAACTGACAATTATTATGAAAAAGAAAATAAAAATTTAAAAACAATTATTAGTAAAAGATTAGGTAACAAGGTTTATTTTGCTGGTCGATTAGCAAACTATACCTATATAAATCAGGATCAAGCAATACTTGAGGGGTTTTATACGGCCAATAAAATCATGAACTCAATAAATAATGATTAAAGAAATCGATAATTTATTAGTTTTAATTCCTTTTTTTAATGAGCAAAAAAACATGTTAAAACTTTTAAAATTAATTGAATCTATTGAAGTCGAAAGTTTATTTAATGTAAAATTAATTTTTCATAATGACAATTCAAACGACAATACATTAGAAATAATAGAAAACTTTAAGGCTTCATCTAATTTAGATATATTTATTATGAATAACTTTAATAAGAATTTGGGGCATGGTGGTTCCTTAGTTAAGCTATCAAGACAGGCTTTTGATAATGAAAATCTTGATTATATTTTAACATTAGATTCAGACAGCTCGATAAATCAAAGCGATCTGTTTACTTTTCTTTCTAATAAATATCACGGAGTAGTATTTGCAAAAAGAAGTAGATTTAATGATGGTCTATTTCGTGCAATGATTACATTAATTTTAGAAGTAATAATCTTTTTTACTTCTGGCAAGCTTTGGAGAGATGTTAATTGCCCTTTAAGACTCTATTCTGATTCTTCATTCAATAAAATATGGAAACATATCCCTGAAGAGACAAGTATTCCTAATGTATTTTCCACGAAAGAAATTTTAAAGCAAAAAATTAGTGTCAAAAGAGTCAATATTAGAGAATCAAATTTAGAAAATAACGATGGAGTTACTTGGAATGGTAAATCCAAATTCACAAAATATAAAAAAATTTTAATTTTCAGCTTTAAAGCTTTTAAAGAAATATTATGAACTTTTGTCTACATAATAAAAAATGTAACTCAGATTTTCTTCTTCATTAATTTTTTCTAAACTCTCTTTAATACATGTCTTTAATATAAAGCATTCAGTGCTGTCTAGCTCCACCTCAGTTTCATTTATCAATGCTGGATGCTGTAAATACTCACTTATCGAATCAATAGGTTTGTAAAATGTCAGAGGATTTTTTAAAAAGGTATTGTAAGAATAAATTCTTGGCGTAAGAATAATAGTCGAAAATATTAAGGCTAAATAAAATAAGTTAATTTTGGTTTTAGAAATTTCAAATCTAAAGTTTTTATTTTTTACTCCAATAACTGAAACAATTATTAAAAATAATCCATAGCCGTACCGAATTGTAGGTCCAGTTACAAAAAAAGTTAATGTTAAGAATGCTGTAAAAATATATAATAACTTCAATTTAGAATTCGTATTTTCTGATTTATTTTTTTCAAAAAAGAGATAATTAAATAAAAAAATCAAAATTATCGAAATAATAAAGTTACTATATACCTGCATGTTGTAGCCATGATTTATCCATGAAATAAACCATGAACTTAAATTATCAAAGTTATTTAGAGCAAAATTGTTTCCGGATGTAACAGAATTTGAAAATGAATCAACTAGCTTTTTATTTGACCAAAATAAAGAATCAATACAAGTAAAAGAAATTGGAAATATATAACATCCACTTATAAATATATTTTTAATAATGTAAATAAACAATACGAAAAATAAAATATAAACTTTTTTAAATATATTAAAAATAGAAAATTTTGGATAAAGTTTAAAAATATAAAAAATAAGTAAAAATATTAATCCTGAACTCACTATTTTTATTTGATAAGCGAATAATGAAAGAGATGAAAGTAAAATAAAATTATTTATTTCATAGCTATCCTTTAAAAAATCAGATACAAATAATACAAAGCAAATAAAAAATAATATCCCCACCGATAAATCAGGTTTTCCTATCATTTGTATACTCAAAAACCCATTACCACCACCACCAACACCAAAATTATCTAAAAAGCCAAAAATTAATATATTTATTGATATTGTTTTGAGAAAAAAATCTTTCGAATAAAGTAAGGAGTAAATTAGAAAGTTGTAAAAAAATGCGAAAAAAAGTAAGTTAACAAAGTGTAATAATATAAAGTTGTCCTTAAACCAAAAATTTGAAAGAATATAGTCATAAATTGTTGACCACCCATAAGCGGGATATAAGTTAATTAAACCAAATGCAATTTTTGATTCTCTTACCCAATTTTGGAAATTTAAATGATAATCAACTGAATCAAAATGTAATTTAAGCCCATATGAACTAAAAGATAAAACAAAAGGAACAAGAAGCAATACGTAAACTAAAACTGATTTACTTTCAAATAAAAATTTTTCTTTTAAATTTATTAACAAAGAAATTGACAATAATAGTAAAAGTAAATATTTTAATCTATTAAAAGATCCAAAAAAATTAAAAATTATAGTTAAATTACCTAATAAAAACATTGCTAAAACTTGGTAGAAAATAAATAAAGGGATGTTAAATACCTTCAATTGATCAACGATAAAATCTTTTTTTGTAAATATTTTGAAAGAGACAAGGATACCCCTAGATGAAAAAAAGAAAATAATGTTGAATAAAATAAATGAAACAACTGTCACAATCTGTATACTTCTCTCATTTATTACTACTTTAATTCAAGATTATGAAATAAATAGTTATAATTTATTTATAACTCATGAAAAAAGCATTAGTACTTGGGGCAGGTGGTTTTATTGGTAGCCACATGGTCAATAGATTAAAAGATGATGGATATCATGTCATAGGCTGCGATCTAAAAAAACCTGAATACTCTGAATCTAATGCCGATATATTCTACGAATGTGACCTTACAAATCAAGTTTTATTTCAAGAGATAATTGAATCTGAAGATCAATTTAATGAAATATATCAATACGCAGCTGACATGGGAGGAGCAGGGTTTGTTTTTACTGGAGATAATGATGCTGATTTAATGAGGAATTCTGCATCAATAAATTTAAACCTTCTAACAATCCTTTTAAATAAATATAAAAAACTTAATAATATAAAAATTTTCTATTCAAGCTCAGCGTGTATGTATCCCCAAGATATCCAAAAAGATACTGATAATCCTGGTTTAAGAGAAGAAGATGCTTATCCTGCCAACCCAGATTCTGAATATGGATGGGAAAAACTATTTTCTGAGAGATTGTTCTTATCTTTTAATAAAAATTATGGCCTGAATACTCGTATAGCACGGTTTCACAATACATATGGCCCTGAAGGAGCATGGATTGGGGGGAGAGAGAAAGTCCCAGCTGCAATTTGTAGAAAAGTTGCAGAAGCTAAAGATGGAGGGGAGATAGAAGTTTGGGGAGATGGAAAACAAACAAGGTCATTTTTGTATATTGATGATTGTATTGAAGCAACAAGAAGACTAATGGAATCTGATCATTCATCTCCAATAAATATTGGCTCTGAAGAGATGGTTTCAATCAATCATTTAGTTGAACTTATTTCTGATATTGCCGGAAAAAAAGTTGAGATAAAGCATATTGATGGACCTATCGGTGTACGAGGCAGGAATTCAAACAATGATCTCATAAGAAAAGTACTTGACTGGGACTATCAATTTTCTTTGAAAAAAGGGTTAGGTCCAACATATTCCTGGATTGAACAAAGAGTAAAAGCTAATAATTGAAAAATACACTTGTAATTCTTAGTGGCTCTCCAAGGGGTGGTGACATCGCATGGAAATCAATGAATAAAAATTTACTTTCACCATTAAATGCAGATCTTGCATTATCTTATGGTAATAAATTCAGCATTTCTGATTATCTTGAGAGCATTGCAACCTTCAATTGGATTTTTGAAGAACCAGAAAATTGGAGAGATTATTTAGAAAAATATTATTCTCCAGACTTACCGAATTTTTTTTTGGAGGGTTTAGAAAATGGTCTAGGCGGGATTGATGGATTAAAAGGATCAGGAGCTATAACATTTGCTCTAAAAGATATTTTATTCCAAAACCATATTTCAAAAATTCTTGAATATGACCACGTTATTTATACAAGATTTGATCATTTTTATTTTACAAAAATTTCACATCAACTTGAGGAGAAAATATACATACCTGAAGGCGAAGATTATTTTGGTATAAACGAAAGACACGCAATAATTCCTAATAGTGCAGTTTATAGATATTTTTCAATATGTGAATATATAGAAATGGAATATTCAAATAGAAAATACGAATTTTTAAATACAGAGAGTGTTTATAACGAACATATAAAATCTCTTCAAAAAGATTATGAAATTGTAAGAACAAGAAGACATATGGCATGTGTTGCTCAAGAAGAAGATCAAACAAGATGGAGAAAAGCAGAGTTTAACTTTTTTTTAAAGAAAAATTTAAAGCTTAAATATCCCAATGAGTTTATGCAGTCAATTAGTAATTTAATCAAATATGAACACTCACTTTTTGAATATATTATAAACTTCGCAAGTATCATGCAATACTCTTATCTAAAAATAAAAATTAAAGCCGGAATAGTAAAACGAGAAATATTTAAAAATGAAACAAAAAATTGACTTTATTACATATGGAGACTCTAAAAAGTACTCTATTTCAAAAAAACATTTAATTGGTTTAGCAGAGCATTCAAAATTTTTTGATAATTGTATAGCTTATGGAACTAATGATCTAAATCCAAAATTTGTAAAGAGGTTTAGTGAGGTTTTTAATCAAGAAAGAGGTGGAGGTTATTACATTTGGAAATTATCAATTCTCATTGAACACCTAAAACAACTTAATAACAATGATATATTAATTTATTGTGATTCAGGAAGCTCACTAAATTTTAATGCTTCCAAAAGATTTTATGAGTACATTGAAATCATTAATAATTCTGAATATGGAAATTTAAGATTTGAAAGTAAAAAATTTCATATTGAAAAAAATTGGACTTCAAAAGAACTATTTGATTTCTTTGAAATTGAAATAGATTCTTCAATAGGAAACTCAACTCAACTTCTAGGAGGACATTTAATCTTTAAAAAAAATGATCATACTGAGCAATTTATGCAAAAATTTAATCAAGTAGTAAATACTGATTACAAATTAATTACTGATTTTTATAACTCAAATCAGATTAGTGAATTTCAAGAAAATAGACATGATCAAAGCATAATGTCACTGATAACCAAAAAATATGGTGGAGAGATACTTCCAAATGAAACTTTTTTTGATGATAATCTTAGCGAACAATATGACTATCCTTTTTTAAGCGTAAGACATTATGGCCATGGTTTTAAAGATCGCATAAAATTTGGTCTTGGTTACAAGAGCAAAAGTCCAATATATTTTAATTAATTAAAAAATTAGTTCTTATTTAATATTTTAACATTTGTTACTTCAACATTTTGATCCAGCATCAAATTATAATCTTCATGGGTCCCATTCCATAAGTCCCCTATTTGTTTGTAATTTGAGAAATAATATTTATGTACTTTGGCACTTTTGATCATTTCAGGGTTTAGATGGTGTTTCAAATATAAGTTAGAACAATAAAAGTTCTTTAACTTTGGTGACATTAAAGCTGCTGCCAATGAAAATGTTCCAACACCCGAAGATGCAAGATTTTTTGCATTTAACAAAAAATTAAAGTCATTTTCTAGACTATCTGAGATAATTTCAACTTTTTCAATGGTTCTCAATTCTTTAATCACTGGATTTTCACTACTTTTATTGCCTTGGGCGCTCGAATTGGTAACAACATAAACCTTTGAAAACATATTTATTATTTCAAGATAATAATTAATCGGATTCTGAATATATTTTTGATTACCATAAATTTTAGAATCTATTTTTTCAAAAATATCACCACCTCGTACATGAATAACAATTGAACTGTCATCCAATTTCAGATCCTCATAGAATTTAAAATTGGGGAATAGGTATTTTTTAAAATTTGATTCCATATTATTAAAATAAATATTTTTATTTTTAATGTTTATTGGTTTATCTAAATTTGGACTATCCAAAGTGTTATCAAAATAATAAAATCTAGAATGATTTTTATACTTATTAAATTTATGAAAATTATTATTATTTATTAACTCAAAATTTTTAAAAAATTTACTATTGTAATAAAAGTTATATTTATTCATATCACAATACGTAATAGCATTTGAAATTTGTTGACATTCGTTTCCAAAACCACCAAATGCATAGGAAATTGTATAGTTTTTATTAAAGCTTTTTAAAATATTTTTCATATTTTTTAATCATTTATGTATTAAATCTTGACTCTTCACTTTTACTATTTATATTTTGACATGAAAATAAATGTCCATACACATTTAAAATATTAATACTTTAAATTAGAAATATGAATGATTAATAAAAATCGTGGTTAAATTTTTTTCTTACAGCTTATTTTATCAACGTAAATTAACCAAATCTTAAATTTAATCTACCATTTTCCATAAATGTAATGATGCAATTGTTTTGTAGGGCGACCATTTTTTTGCATATTTGTCATACTTTAACAACTCATTATCTGGTTTAATCATTCCACTTTTATTCATCGCTAATCTTAAGCCCGCATCTTTTGATGAAAACACATCTAATTTTCCTATACAAAAAATTTCAAACATGTTTATTGACCATTGACCTATTCCAAAAATTGACAAAAGCTTATCATCTAAGTCTTGCACACTTAATTTTGATAAATCAACAATATTTTCCCTAATATAAAGATCAGAAAGCTCTTTAATTGTTCTTGCTTTATTAGTACTCAAACCTAGTCTTTTTATCTCATTTACTTTTTTATTACAAAAATGTTTTTCATTTAAATATTCTGAATTAAAGTTTTCTCTCATATTTTTGAAAATAGAATTTGCAGCTTTAGTAGATATAAATTGTGAAACAACTATCCCAACAAGTGTATCGAATTGATTTTCCCTTTTTGGCTTAAAAACAATATGACCATTTGCATCAATTATTTTTTTTAATCTTTTATCTTTTTGACGTAAATATTCTTCTTTTTTTGAAAATCTCATCTATGAATTTAATTAATCTAAATTATTTGAAGAATTTTAAGTATTCGGAATACTATAAACACAATAACTATCCCAACAATCCAACCTATTATCAATTCAGTAAAATCAGTTTCAATCAACCTAGCACCCTGAATACTTCCCAACATTGATGCACCAGACCACCCAAGGACTCTGTAGAATTCTAGTTTTTGTTTTTTATCTAAGTTTTTAAACCTATTTAGCATATATATATCTTAATAGTTTCAAATGAGTTTAAAATATTTCAAAGAACGAAAAGCGAAATATAAAATTATTAAAAGAATTCCTAAAGCATAAAAAACTTCTCTGATGCTTACATCTGAGGGTAAATGAATAGCGCCATATCCTAACGCCAGCACACCACCAAAAAATATTTGAAGCCATAGTTTTCTTTTTTCATTTGGATCATTTGTTTCTCGAACATTTTTAAGATTTTTTTAAATTAAAGCAATAATAAGTTGAAAAAAATTCATCTTCTTAACCACATGTTTTAATTATATAAATTTGACTACAATTTGGATATATTTAGAAAAAATTTAGTGGTCATTGAATATAACTCCTGACATTTTGTTTTTAGATATAGTTAAGAATTCAGATTATTATCCATTGGTGGCCAGAGGCAGAATCGAACTGCCGACCCCTTGTTTTTCAGACAAGTGCTCTACCGACTGAGCTATCTGGCCAGTCTTATTTTGCGGGGACGACGGGATTCGAACCCGCGACCTCCTGCGTGACAGGCAGGCGTAAACTCCAGACTTTACCACGCCCCCAATTCGTATATATGATAATAACTAAATACTTTTAAATTTTCATTTATTTTTATTTACCAAACTTTCATAATCATTATTCTCGGTAATTACAGAATTACTTAATGAGTAGTGTTTTTCTACAAACTTAACAGCATTAAATGACAATCTTTCCATTTCTTTCTTATTATCAATTAAATGAATGATCCATTCTTCAATAGAATCTTTTTCACTATTTAACAATATTCCATTGTTATTGTGATCAATTATTTCAGTAATATTTTCATTTTTTAAAATAATAGGAATACATCCTTTTGACATTGCTTCAATTAATGTTTTAGGGTGACCTTCATATTTTGAGTACATGATAAAAAACATATAGTCTTCATATAAACCCATCAATTTTGAATGATTTATATTTTCATTAAGATTTAATTTTAAATTGTTTTTATTTGCAAAATTTTTTATTTCTTTTTTAAGACTGCCCGTACCAAATATATCAATTTCAAGATCTGAATCTGATAAATTTGATATTAGATTAATGTAGTTTTTTTGAGTTTCTAATCTTCCTACAGCAAGTAAAGTTTTTTTATTTCTTTCTGTAATTTTCTTTTTTGAGTTACTAATCTTAACCCAATTCGGCCTATGGTAAATATTTTTGACTTTCAAAAATTTGAATCTTTTTTTTATATTTTCAATATCTGTTTTTGATGTTACAAAATACATATTTGAGCATTTGAGTGCTAAGAGGGTCAATAAGTAATAAAGTATTATTTTTAATTTTGATTTCTTATCTTTAATTGCAAAATCTAGTGCATCGTAACCAGTTCGTACGATTAAAGGCTTTTTAATTATGTATTTTAAAACTATTGGGATCCAACTTCCCTTAAGCTGATTAGTTTTCAAAATATCAATATTTTTTAGTTCTTTCTTTAATTTAAAGGGTATTAAAAAAGACAAGATTAATTTAAAATATTTATTTTTAGAATTTAGATAATTACCTAAAGCTATAATTTTAATATTTTTATTTTCTGTGAGTATATTTTTATCATCATCATTGCCATAGGTGACAAATGTAAATTTAATATCTGTATTTTTTGTAATGGAATTATAAAGTTCAAGCTCTCTATCTAAAAGCCCTAATCTTTGCCAATCTCTTAAAGATACATCATATGTAAAAAATAGGGCAATATTTATCAAGTTAATATTATTCTATATGTAAAGATTCTAAATATAAATGAAGAAAATATTAATCATACATAATACCTACCGTGTAACCGGTGGAGAAGATATAGCTGTAGAAAATGAAATAGAACTATTAAAAAAAAGTTATGAAATTAAAGTAATTAAATTTGATAACAGTATTAAAAATTATATCTTACAAACTCTTTGGTTTATTTTAAATAAAAATTTAAAAAGCATTAGCTTAGTCAAAAATGAATTATCTATTTTCAATCCAGATTATGTTTATATTCATAATACATGGTTTAAGGTCTCACTAGGAATATTTAAGTTATTAGAGGATAAAAAAATTAAAACAATATTAAAAATTCATAATTTCAGATATTTTTGTACAAAGTCATACTTAACAAAAAATCATGTATTTAGTCATGGATATTGTGAGGCTTGCGGCCTTGACTCAAAATCTCTTGGATTTTTTAATAAATATTTCACAGATTCAATCCTCAGATCATTTTTAATAAATTATTATGGTAAAAAATATTATAAAATTTTAAAAAATAACAAGATCAAAATTCTCGTTCTCACTGATTTCCACAAAAAATTTATGGAAGATCTTGGATTTAATAAAAATAAAGTCACAGTTTTCAGAAATTTTATTTCAAGTAATCCTAACTTATCTAACACTGGCCTAACTCCAAAAAAAGTTCTTGTATATGCTGGAAGAATATCTAATGAAAAAGGACTTCAGGAACTTATAGATAGCTTTTGTAAAGTAGCACCAAAAGATTTTCTACTTAAAATTATTGGAACTGGACCAATAATAAATTCATTAAAAGAACAAGGTAATGCAAATGTTGAGTTTCTTGGTTCCATATCAAACCAAGAGGTATTAAATCAAATTAGCAACGCAAAAGGTGTAGTCACAGCAACAAAACTACTTGAAGGTCAACCTACACTATTGTGTGAGGCCTCATCTTTAGGAGTTCCATCCATTTTTCCTCGAACAGGTGGCCTGAGAGAATTTTTTCCAGAGGATTATAAATTCTCGTTTAAGCAATTTGATTATTCTGATTTAGATGAAAAACTGAAATTATTAATCTCATCAGATAATACAGATACTTTTGGCGCTGAATCCAAATTATTTATTGATAAATTGCTGGACGCAACTTCACTGATTACAAATTTTGAGGATATTTTAAATGAGCTTTAATTCTACGAAGAAAGTATCGTTTATTTTAAGTACTTATAATTCTCAAAATACCATATCCAAGTCAATAAATAGTCTTTTAAATCAAACACACAAAAATATTGAGATTTTATTAATGGATGATGGTTCTACTGATGATACTTATAAAATATGTAGTGACTACGAACGGAAAAATGCACAAATAATTTTATTTAGAAATAAAGAAAATATTGGATTAACCAAATCTTTAAACTTTCTTTATAAAAAAGCATCCGGAGATTTTATTGCAAGACAAGATGCAGATGATTACAGTCATAAAGATAGAATTGAAAAACAACTTAATTTTATAGCTAATAATAATTTAGACGGTTGTACTACAAGAGCTCAAATCATAGGTACTAAAAAAGTAATTCCTAAATTATCGATGCTTTTACCAGTTGAATTTGTTTTAAAATTTAAAAATCCATTTATTCATGGTTCATTATTATTAAAGAAGGAAATATTATTTAACAATAATGGCTACGATGAAAAATTTGTTTACGCACAAGATTACAAGTTAATGAAAGATTTAGTCATATCAAATAATAAAATTCGCATTATGAATAATACTCTTTATTTTTTAAATATGAATGACAATATTTCAAGTATTTTTAAGTCCGATCAAGCATACTATGCTAGTTGTGTAAGAAAGGGGATCAACCCATAGTATTTATTTTGTATGAAATACACTTTTCAATAATTTCTTCTAGTTTAGTAGTAGCTTTCCATCCAATCTCCTCATAAATTTTTACTGGATTAGATACTATTTTATCCGGCTCACCAGATCTTAATAGTTTTGTATTTACAGTTACAAACTGTCTATAGTCCAATTTAAAATAACTAAATACGTAATCAACTATTTCCTTTATAGAGGTTCCAACCCCACTACCAATAACAAAATCTTCACCTGGTTTTTTTTCTAATATCATTTGCATGGCTAAAGTATAATCCTTCGCATAACCCCAATCTCTTATGAGATCTAATGAACCAACTTCTAATAATTTTTGTTTTTTATTTTTGATGCTTATTGCTGTATTTATTATTTTCATTATTAAATATCCATCCGGCCTAAATTCAGACTCGTGGTTAAATAATATTCCAGATGATAAATTCCAATCATATCTTACCCGATAAAAAGAGAGCATTTTGTGAATATAGTATTTTGAATTTGCATACGGTGATACTGGATTAAAAAGTGTACTTTCTTCCAGAGGTTTTTGGTCTATAGAACCAAACATCTCAGAACTTGATGTCTGAAAAAAAATTGGAGATTGCTTAGTTTCTAGAAATGCATTTAATAAATTTTGGAAGGATGAAACAATTGTATACGAGGAATTAAAGGGTTCAATAACAGATTCATAAACCGATCCAGGTCCTATTAAGTTGTAAACATAATCAAATTTTATATTTTTAATCTCTGATTCAATTTTGTCTTTTTGATTCAACAGATCACCAGTTGTGATCTTTAAGTTAATAAGTTTTTCACTGTTTAGCTTTAAGTATTTTAATCTTTGATAAAATTCTTCGTGATTTTTATCTCTAGATGTTCCAATAATGTTATAAGAATCAGTATCTAGAAGTTGTTTGGTTAAAAATGTGCCATCCTGACCTGTGATACCAGTAATTAAAACATTTTTTTTCATACACTACATGATAGATATTACTAATTGTCAAAATACAATTTTTTTGTAAAACTTAATTTTTTTCATTTATGATTAACATATTGAAATGAATATGGATAATTCTCAAAAATATACCATTTACTTAAATAACGTAAAAGAAAATTGGATTGTTGATAGAACTAGAAAAGAATGGTATGAATTTAATAGAGATACAAGTACCAAAAATATATATAGATCAAACTTAATTTGGCTAATAGCTTCCTGGAATTGGAAGAATGTAAGAATAGGGCAGTTGTCAAAAAAAAAGGTTATATGTTCGATTTATCATATTGATGAGACAAAATTTGATGAAAAGGAAAAAAGAAATTTTAATATTAGGGATGAGTTAGTTGATGAATATCACGTTATATCTTTGAAAACAAAAGAGCAGGTTAAAAAACTAACAGATAAAAAAATAACAAGTATTCCTTATTGGGTAAACACTAATTTATGGTTTCAAATTGCAGATAAAGAAAAATTATTTAAAAAATTTAACTTCAAGGGTAACGAATTCTTAATAGGATCTTTTCAAAGAGATTCAGAAGGTTCAAATGTTGAACTACCAAAACTTTCAAAAGGACCGGATAGATTTATTAAAATTGTTAAGGAGTTAAGTAGGGATATTGAAAACATTCATATAGTTTTAACTGGTAGAAAAAGGAATTATATTATCAATGAGCTTGAAAAAGAAAATATAAAATTTTCATACTTTGAAATGATTGACTTTTCAACCTTAAACGAACTTTACAATTGTCTAAACCTTTATATTGTATCTTCAAGATATGAAGGTGGCCCTCAAGCAATATTGGAATGTGGAGTTACAAAAACACCAATTATATCGACTGATGTGGGTGTAGCTTCAGAAATTTTAGCCCCGGAGTCAATTTTTAACATGGAAAATTTTAAAAATGCTCAACCTAATGTTGAATTTGCTTATCTAAATTCAATGAAATATGAGATGAATAATACGTTTAAATTATTTCACGAGATGTTTGAAAGTCTTCATGAAAATTAGCATAGGAACAAATATAAAAGATGGACCTTGGGGAGGAGGAAATCTATTTGCAATTAACTTAAGAGATTACCTTATTAATCGTGGTCATGATGTTGTAACAAACTTAGAAGATAATGATATAGATTTAATTCTTCTAACTGAACCAAGAAAAACTTCAGAATCATCAGCATTTACACATATCGACATTTTAAAATATAGACAATTCGTTAAAAATGATGTGATAGTTGTTCACAGAATCAATGAATGTGATGAAAGAAAAAACTCAAATTATGTAAATCAATATTTAATTGAAGCAAATAAAGTTGCAGATGCCACAGTCTTTGTAAGTACTTGGTTAAAAAACTTATTTATCAATAATGGTTTAGAAAATAATAATTTAAAAGTTATTTTAAGTGGTGCAAATAATGAAATATTCAATTCAAATGATGCCTATATCTGGGATGGTTTTTCAAAAATAAAAATTACAACACACCATTGGGGAGCAAATTGGAATAAAGGATTTGAAATTTATCAGAAACTTGATGAAATGATAACTAAAGAAAAATACAAAGAAAGGGTTTCCTTTACATATATCGGAAATCTTCCTAAAAAATTTAAATTTGTGAATTCTACAGTTATTCAACCTTTATCAGGTAAACCTTTAGCTGATAAAATAAAAGAACATTATATATATTTAACAGCTTCAATTAACGAACCATCAGGCAACCATCACATTGAGGCAGCTCAATGTGGGCTTCCGATATTATTTATAGATAGTGGAGGAATCCCTGAATATTGTAAGGGTTTTGGTATTAAATTTAATTTAGATAATTTTGAACAAAAGCTGGATGAAATAATTGATTCTTATCAACAACTCCAAAATAAAATGTTGAATTATCCTTTAAATTCAGAAATTATGTGTGAGAACTATGAAAACTTATTTGTTGAATTACATTCACAAAGAAATAACCTAAAAAGTGAGAGAAAAAATCAAACTTTTATTAATATTTTTGAAAAATATATTTATCTTATCTCAAGAAGAATCCATTTTTTATGGAAAAGATTTAAACCAACTGTATTTAATCAACTTTAATTATTATTATTTTTATTGATGAAAAACTTAATTGATTATAAATATTTTGAAAAATTTATACAAGTATTACAAATTTTACTTTTTGTATTTTTGATTCTTACCATGTTGTTTAATAGGTCTTTCGTAGGGATTTACATTTTTGGATTTAGGCTTGGTGAATTATTAACTTTTGTTGGTTTAGTTATAGGTGCTATTTTTTTAATTTTACCAAAAAAATATTTAAGTGATTTTTATTTCAACGACATACAATTTTATTCTTTAAAGCTTATTGTTTTGTCTTATTTTATTATTGGGTTTTTTACAAATGCGAACTTCCTTAACACATATAGTTATAAATCTAGTTCTTATATTTGGACAACGTTTTTTTTATTTTTAGGCATAATTATTAACTTTCAATCAAAAATAAGCTTTGAAAAGCTATCAATATTATTAATATTCATACCTTTCTTTACTTATTTGTTTTCATCTGGCAATTACCCAAATGTGTTTATTGACTTTTTTAAAGCGAATTCAGATAAGTTTCAATTTTTGAAGGCCTCTGATATATTTATAGGCTATGCGTCAGTAAATTTTCTTATGAAGTACATTCTAAAATCTCAAAATAGAAGATTTCTCTTTTTTCTTATTACAAGTGGGTTGCTCTTACCATTACTTTTGTTTGCAAGTAGAGGTTCCTTTTTAGGAGTATTAATTTATATGATATTTGAAATTTTCTATTCTAGAAAATATATTATCAATAATAAAACAAGAGTATTTATTTACATATTAATAAGCTCGGTATTCTTTAGTTTTTCAACTTTACGTATTGATAGAGTAGAACTTGCAAGACCGACAGTTGAGGAAATAATAAAGGTGGCCAATCCATCTACAATTAGTGAAAGCATCACATCATTAGCTCAAGAAAAAGAAACTGTAACTGTAATATTTTCTTTTTATATGCATTACGGAAGACTTGAATCTACTGATCCAACTACAAATTGGCGTCTAGATATATGGCAAGATGTTGTTTTTGATATGTTTAATGAGAATAGAGTTCTTACAGGTTATGGATACAATGAGATCTTTCCACAGATGCTTGATCCAACAGCCCCTGGAAGGTTAGGGAGAGATGGAATGAATGAACACGTACATAATTATTTCGTAAACATTTTTGCACGTGGTGGCATATTTCAACTATTTATATTTTTGATTTTTCATCTCGGCTTAATTAAATTCTGGAAAGATAATAATCAAAATAATCAAATCCTAACTTATATGGTCCCAGTATTTATTGTTTCATCGTTAGACATTACCCTTGAGGGTGTCCAATTTCCCTTCATTTATTATTTTTTCTTATATTACTTTTTGAAAAATAGTACTAGAGTCAAAGTTGTTGAGCTTTACGGATAAAATATAAATATATGAAAAAAGCATTTGTTACTGGAATTACTGGACAAGATGGCTTCTATCTCGCTGACTTACTCTTAAATAAAGGTTATGAAGTTCATGGAACTATAAGAAGATCCTCCTCTATAAACACTTCAAGAATAGATCCATTGATTGCAAATTATCAAAGTTCGGGCCAACTTTATTTATATTATTCAGATCTTTTAGACTCCTCCTCATTAAATTCCTTAATAAATAATATTCTTCCAGATGAAGTCTATAATTTAGCAGCTCAATCTCATGTCTCTGTATCATTTAAAAACCCAATATTCACAACACAAACTGGGACATTGGGTTCGCTGTCATTACTAGAAGCTATAAGAAATGCTGAAAAACCAATAAGATTTTATCAAGCATCATCATCAGAAATGTACGGTGGAGGAGAAGTGACGAAATTAGACGAGAATTCTCCTTTTGACCCAAAAAGTCCTTATGCAGCTTCCAAGGTTTTTGCTCATAATATGACAAAAATATATAGAGATTCGTACGAATTGTTTTGTGTGAATGGAATACTCTTTAATCATGAGTCTCCACATAGGGGTGAAACATTCGTAACAAGAAAAATTACCAGAGCAGCAACAAGAATTAAATTAGGAATTCAAAAAAAATTGATACTAGGAAACTTAGACGCAAGTAGAGATTGGGGATTTGCTGGCGATTATGTTGAAGCAATGTATTTGATGATGAATTATAAAAAATCAGATGATTGGGTCATTGCTACAGGAGAGACCCATACAGTTAGGGAATTTGTTGAAAAAACTTTTAATTATCTGGAACTTAATTGGGAAGAGCATGTAGAAACTTCAAAAAAGTTCTTTCGACCAAATGAAGTAGATTACTTACTAGGAGATCCATCAAAAGCTAAAAAAGATCTAGGATGGTCTCCAAATACTGATTTAAATAAATTAGTAGAAATCATGGTTGAAAGTGATCTTAATTTGGCAAAGAGAGAAAAGGTTTTACTTGATGAAGGATTGATTGAACCAACCTGGGATTAATCCTAAATTAATAATTGTCCAAAAACCAATCATAAGTAATTTTTAAACCTTCATTTAAATCAGTCTTAGCTTCCCAACCTAATTTGTTCATCTTGCTTGAATCAATAAGTTTTCTTGGATTTCCATCTGGCATAGAAGAATCAAAGATAAGCTGACCATCATATCCAATTACTTGTTTAATTTTTACTGCAAGATCGTATATTGAAATCTCTTTTCCACTTCCTACATTTAAAATGTCATAATCAACTTCTAAATCCAATAAAAAGTTTATAGCCTCTGCTAAATCATCAACAAATAAAAACTCTCTTAGAGGTTTACCGGATCCCCATATTTTAAATTCTTTCTCTTTTTGAATTTTGCTGTCATGCATTCTTCGAATTAATCCAGGAATTACATGGCTGTCTTCTCTTGAAAAATTATCTCTAGGCCCATAGAGATTTGTTGGCATAAGATTTAATATTTGATGACCATGTTGAATATTTAATGACCGCCCTATCTCTATTCCAGCAATTTTCGCTATCGCATAAGGTGAGTTTGTTTGTTCCAGTTTTCCGGACATAAAGCTGTCTTCGGAGATTGGATTATCAGCATTTAATGGATAAATACAGCTACTACCTAAATTAATTACTTTTATTGTGGGAATATCAATGCATGATTCAAGAATGTTCATGTTAATTTTAAGATTTTCAAGTATAAATTCAGTTCGTTTTGTATTGTTGGCATAAATACCACCAACCTTTGCTGCCGCGTTAATAATTACATCTGGTGATGATTTTTTTATCAAATCGCTTGTTTCATCTAAAGAAAACAAATCTGCATCATTTCTTTTTGCTGAAATTACATGGTTAACCTTATCTGAATCATTTAAAATCTTATTAACAGAAGACCCAACAAGTCCATTACTACCAAAAATTAATACTTTCATTTAGTTCTTAACTAGATTAATTACATTTTATATTTTACATTAAACATTTAAATAAAATTTTGGTCATTTAAAATGATTCATATGAAACTTCAACTTCCATATTTAGTAAATATTCCTCCTTTCATGTTAAAGGGCTTAGAAAATGTAGAAATTTCATTTCCTAAAAAATTCTACCTAATTATTAAAGGAAAATTAGTATCTCTGGTTATCAAAGTTACAAATGGTAAACTATTTTGTTTTTTATTAAATCTTTTATTTAAAAATGATGGAAGGATAAATTTTGATGGAAAGTATTACCTAAAAAATATTTCTGATAATGGAAAAATTTATTATCCAAATAAAAGAATTCAAAGAGTTTTAATAAATTATGAATTACATCTAGAACGTTTAATGTCATCATATAATTTAGATTCTTTAAATTTTACTGATGAAGATGTTTTAGTAGATTGTGGTTCTAATGTTGGCGAGTTGAATTTGGCATTAAAAAATAAAAATATTCATCTTAAATATATTGCTTTTGAGCCAGATAATGATGCTTATGAGTGCTGTGTATTGAATAATAAAAGTGACAAAGATAATATTCACAACGTTGCCTTGTCAATTAACTCTGATGAAAAACCTTTTTACAAAGATTCTTATGGCGGTAATTCTTCCTTGGTAGATTTTGGTACATCTACTAAAACAAAAATAAAAACAATGAAATTAGATGATTTTAAAATTAAGGAAATTAAATTGTTAAAGATTGATGCGGAAGGTTATGAGCCTGAAGTATTATCAGGATCAATTGCTACACTTAGAGAAACTGAATATGTGGCAGTTGACTTTGGCCCTGAGAGAGGCTTAGACCAAAAAGACACCATTATTGAAGTAAATAATTTTTTGATAAACCAAGGGTTTAGATTATTAAATTTTGAAATAAATAGGATCACGGGTCTTTATAAAAATGTCAATTAAAACATTTCCATTAAAACTTAAAGAGAATGTGCCAAACTTTTTAAATTCTTTGAGGAAAAATGATAATATTTACTCATATTTTCCTGTAAAAAAAGGAATTACAAAATACGGCCAAAAATTAGAAGTTGGATTTTCAACTTATGCTCTAAAAATTTTATTTATTACTGGTGACTGGAATAATTTAAACGACGATGATAGAGAGAATTGGAAAAACTACATCAATAGTTTTCAAGTTGAAAAAAGCAATTATCCTATAAATTCTTTCATTGATAAAAATTATCTTAATTTTTTTCAAGAAAACAAATTAAATTTTTTTGGTAAAGATATTGTAAAGGGTTTACTTAATCAGACACTTGGAAGAAATTATGAACTGACTAAAAAAAAGATAACAAATTCAATTCGTGCTGAGACAAAACAATGTATTTCATCACTTTATCAAGTAGGTTCAAAAAATAATAAAAATTATGATGAGTTTACTAATTTAGATATCACAAGGTTTCTTGATAGTTTTGATTGGAAAAAACCTTGGTCAGCTGGTGCACAATTTTCTGCATTATGTGTTTTTTTAAAAACTCAAAGTTTAGATGAGAATAATTATTTCTCAAAAAGAGATGAATTAATTAGATTTATTAACACAAAAGTTAACATTCAAACAGGTGCATATTTTGTAGGTGAAACACCCTCATTTAATGAAACAATTAATGGAGCAATGAAAGTTATTACTGGCTTGGATTGGATTGATGAAAAAATTCATGTTCCTAAAAAACTTATAGATTTGTGTCTTTTAGAAAATCCAAATAATGACGGTTGTGATTTAGTTGATATAGTGTATGTATTATATAGATGTTCTCTTGAGACAGATTACAAAAGAAAAGACATAATGAAATATCTAGAAAATATTTATGATCTATTGTTATCACATTATTTTTCAAAAGAAGGAGGCTTCTCTTACTACTTAAATAAAAGCCAAACCAACTATTATGGAGTCAAAATTTCTAATGGAAAAGATACACCTGATATTCATGGAACCCTTTTACTTACTTGGGCAGTTGCTATGATTGATAAAATCTTTAATTTAGATAATAATTCTCTAAATATAATTAAACCTTAATTAATCTAGATATCTATTTTTATATCCCTTGAGATAATCTTTAATTTTTCTATTTGTATTATTTTTTAATCCGAATGCATCATAACCAAATTGATCTTGATCAAGCATTTTTAGTTTCTCTTTTATATATATTGGATGAGAATTGATCCTTATTTTATTTGTGTGAAGTCTGTATCTAGATTTAATCATATGAAACCATGCATCAAAAGCTTCATCATCAGAATCTCCTCCTCTATCACCCCAATCATTAAATTCTCTAAACCATGCTCTGGCAAATCTGCCCCTGTCTTTTTTAATTACTTCTTTAGTTCTAAACATAGAATCATATTGATAAATAGGAAATCTAGCTTGAGGAACTGAAACATTTAAAATTATTTCATTATTTAAGGTTGGTAAACATAAATCACCACCACCATTTAGTTTTATATCTGGAAATGATTTTTTGTTTAAAGCAACACATATTTTTGTTTTTACTTGAAACCTCTCTGGTGTAAAGAATTGATATTGTGGAAAAGCAATAGCTGGTTGATTTGAATTCGAATTAAGAAAAGTTCTAATTCTACTTAGGTCTTTTTCATGAAAAAAATAATCTAAATCCATTCTGATTACCCAATCACCAGTACATTCATCGAATCCTTTTTGAAATGTTTTTCCTATTTGGTCCCACTTGAATTCTTCAGGCCAATCATCACCTACAATTATTAGCTCGTCACCAAGTTCTTTATAGCAATTTATCGCTTCCTTGTAAGGATCTTGCCTTTCTTCAGGATTTGTCATCGTAGTGAAAACTGAAATTTTAGTCATTGTTAAGATTTAGAACGTCAAATACTTTTTCGTTAAACAAGTTTAAGTTATAATTTTCTTTAATTAAGTTAGAACCATTTTTTGCCAGGTAGTTTAATTTTTCTTCATCGGAAAATAAATCAATTATTGCTTTCTCCCAATTTTCTAAAGTATTTTCATCCACAAAAATTAAATGCTCATTGTTTATGAAGGATTGCTTATCCCAAAATCCATCGATATTAGACATGATTACAGGTGTACCCATTGACATTGATTGAAGAGTAACACTCTGACCTGATGGTTGTTTTGTATTTTTAATTGGTAATATAGTAATTCGTGATTCATCATAAAAATCTCTAATCTCTTCATCAGTGTATGTTTCAGTGCCCCAACTTCCATTGAGTAAAGTTACATTTTTAGGAATATCACTTTTATTAGTGATTTTTTGTGTAATAAAGTAAAATTTATAATCTTTCATTTTATGAGCGAGTTTTAAAGTAAATTCGTAGTCTCTATTACCATCATTCCCAATAAATAAAATATGCTCATTTTTCTCTTTTAAAGATTTTGATTGCCAAAAATCTATATCAACAGAAAAAGGTAAGAATATAAATTTTTCTGTATATTTCATATGGACACTTCTTGCTAGATCATACTCTTCTTTACCTAAAAAGAACACATGATTAACTTTTTCGAAAATATAGTTAATAATAATTTTCCTAAAATATTTTTGGAATTGATATTTTTCTTCATTTCTAAATAAACCCATTACAAAGAATGACATATTTACATGTGGGTTACGCCTTTTTGTAATCAAAATTAATGGCAGGCTTGAGAATGCAACCCTATCATTTGAAAATATGATGTAATCAGAATCTAAAAATTTTTTCATATTTTTTTTCTTAAATATTGCATAAGTGTAAATAGGTAATCTAGTTAATTTATTTATAAAAGAATCAAATTTTCTAAGAAAATACTGGCTAAATTTTTTTTCGTAGTTTTCCATTTCAACAATTTCTACATTCTCAAAATTATCTTTTGCATAAAAATACGAATAAAAAAATTCTTTTGAAATATTATTGTTTTTTTCCAATCTTTGTTTACGACCTTGCAAAAATACATAGGTAATTTTTTTTGAATTATTGTTCATACACGTATTTTCTTATTTTTCTTTCTCTTAAATATAATAACTAACAATTTTCTTATAGAATCATTATTCTTTTGATAGTATAAATTATGTGTTTACTTTATTAATTCTTGCTCACAATGAAGAAAAATTTTTAGAAGATACAGTTTTAAAATATGTTGATAAATTTGAATCAATTCTCATTGTTGATGATAAAAGTACAGATCAAACAGGGTTAGTTATCAATAAACTAGAAAATAATTACCAGAACATTAAAAGTATTTCGAATAAAAAAAATCTAGGACCAGGTGCTTCTATGTCTATAGGTATAGATTATTTTTTAAATTCAGACTCCGAATATCTTATAAAAATTGATGGGGATAATCAATTCAAAGAAAAAGACGTAATAAGATTCAGAAAGTTAACCGAAGATAAAAATTATGATTTTATTAAAGGTGATAGATTTTGGGAAAATGGTATTGAGGGGAAAATACCTTTAATTAGATATTTTGGAAATGCTTTTGCTTCATTCCTTTTAAAAATAAGTTCTGGAAATTGGAACCTTAACGATCCTTTGAATGGTTTATTCTTATTTTCTAAGAGAAGTTTAAAAGATTTTCAATTGCCTAAATTATTTAAAAGATACGGATATCCATTTTTTATTTCAACTTATATGACAAATTTGTCAATTGAGAAAAATTTAAGAATTTTGCAAATTAAAAATACTATTTCTTATGAAAATCAAAAAAGTAATTTAAATGCTTTCATAATGTTTTTCAAATTAGTGTATTTTGCATTCAAAAGTTTTTTAACAAAAATAAGTTTAAAACTTAAGTATTCAAACCTACAAGTTTCTGCAATATTAGATATATTTGGTATATTTTCATTTTCAGTTTCGGTATTTTGTATATTAAGATTTTTAATGATTCGATATGGAAATTTAGTTGGATCCCAGGCAAACTGGTTTATTGTTTTTTTAATTTTTTTCCTTATTTTTATTTATTTGATATATCAATCTCAAAAACTCGAGCATGATTACAAACTTACTTACTTTAGCGAAGCTTAAATATGCTTAAAAATAGATTTATCCAAATTCTAATTCTCGCAACTTTAATTTTACTTTTTCTTAAAATTGATTTTAGATTTCAAGACTCAGTATATTGTTGCGGAGATGATCATGACTATTACATGCATGCAGAGACGATAGCTGTTGATTTTGATCTCGACTACACAAACCAAATGAAGGGAATCGAGAGTAGGAGATTTTACAATGATGGAAAATTTGCTCCAACTGGTTTTATTGGTTCAGGAATTTATGCTTCTCCTTTTTTATTCTTAGGACATTCAATTGACAAACTTATAACGGGAAATGCTTATTTAAATAATGAAATAATGAACTTTAGATTACTTTTGTATTCTTTATCTCCAATTTTTTACTTTTTTCTTTCAATTAATTTAATAACTCGTGTTTTAGATATTTTAAATTACAAGTACAAACCATTTTTAATCTATCTTATTTTTTTTGGATCCGGAGTAAGCTATTACGCATTTGAAAGATTTAGTATGACCCACGTTTATGAGTCATTTTCAGTAATTTTGATTTTTTACCTATCGCTTAAATACTTCAATACCACAGACAATAAGTTGTTTGGCTTTCTAATACCTTTTGCTATAGCTTTAGGGATTTCTGTAAAGTGGGTGAATTATTTTTTATTTTTAATTCCCATTTTTGCAAAAAAGCTTTTACTTGAACAAGGTAAATTAAAGAATGGCAACTTGTTAAATAATAAATTTTTCGTTTTATCAACAGTTACTTCAACTTTTTTGTTTTTATTACATACAAAAATTTTGTATGGAGTATATACGTTCAATCCTCAATTCGTTTATAGAACCGGTGGGCAAGTTTCAAATTTTGTAAATAGAGATGAAAGTTTTGTCGATTTTATTGGAATCAATCTGCTCAATGTATTAAAGATTTTGTTTACTCAGGAATTTGGTTTATTTTGGTTTTCACCAATAATATTCGTTGGCTTCTTATTATCTATATACAATTTGTTAACATCAAAAAGAGAAAACTTATTTTTTAATATATTAATTTTTGCATCATTTACTCAGGTTTTTTTAGTTGTTTTATTGTGGAGATCTACAGCTTCATCATATGGTTTTCGATATTTGTTTTGCCTTGTACCTCTTTCTTTAATTTTGTATTTTCATTTCCAATCCCTTAAAAGAAAAAGGTTTATTAATAACTATCTGTTTATATTCTCAATATTTTCTATATTATCAATATTGTTTTTTGAAACTACACCAGGTACTCAATTAGCTCTTGTCGAAACTACAAATACATTTGGTAGAACTCTTAAATACACTCAGCCTTTGTACTTACAAGGTTTCCTTCTTTCATTTTTAGAATTAAACAGTTATCTGAAAATCTTTACTACTAGTTTTCTGGGATCTATATTTTTTAAATTTTTATTTATATTTGTGAATCCAGATTCATTAATAATTAATTTGGAATCTTTAGGTTTGCCTGTAAATAATCCAGATTTTATTGAATACGTTGGTGAGGTACAAGAAATAAAAATTTTAAATTTTGTATTCCTTCTAGTTATTGTCATTCTCATATCAAGCAATGTAATAAAAAAATTAAGTAAAAAATGAAACTTTTTTCAAACCTAACATCATTGATTATTCTCTTGTTTGCTTTATATTATTTAATACAAAATCCAGAGCAGCTTAATGTACTCAGCTTGCTTAGTCCTGGGATAATAATTAGTCTTATTTTTCTAAAATTATTAACACTTTTTATCAATTCAAATTTTAATAAAATTTTATTAAAAAGCTTTAGCTTAAACATTTCTAATAGAGAAAGTTTATACCTAGGATCACTTACATTTCTTGGAAATCTATATCTCCCTGCTAGATCAGGAGGTAATTTAAGAATGCTTTATTTGAATAGAAAATACAAATTTAAAACACCTGAACTTGCTTCCATGTATCTATATTTTTTTATAGTTACAATTTTTTTAAATTCACTAATTGGAATAATTTGTCTTTTTCTGATTTATAAATCTAGAGACTTCTTGTTTTATAGCTCAATAACTTTTTTTATAATTATGTTTGTTCTTTCATCTTTCTTGACATTTAGGAGATTTAATTTTGGCATTGAAAAGAATAAAAGTAAACCCATTACATGGTTTATCAATTTAAAAAGAAGCTGGAATAAGATTACATCAAACTCAATAATCAGAACGCGTTTAATTTTCTTGACTTTATTAAATTATCTTTTTTTTGCCTTAGAAGCATTTTTATTAATTGGAGCATTATTTTCTGAAACAAATTTATTTAAAATATTTTACTATAACTCTTTGTCTGTAATATCTAGTCTTGCATCATTCACACCTGCATCGATCGGTATTAAAGATTCAATAATTTATTTATCAGGAAAAATATTAGAGCTTAATTTATCAGATGTGATTGGTTTAATGATTGCTGAAAGGGTCTTGCTGATTTTGTTTTCAATCATTCCTGCGTCTTTACTTATAATAAATAAACATAATTAAAGAATTCTTTTTTTTAAAATATTAACAATTTGGCTAGAAGGCAAAGTGTCATTTTTTTTAAAATCAGTTTTAAATTTTTTATAGTTTTTTAAAAAATAATCTATATCTTTTTCTTGATAATTGCATAAGAACAGGTTCTGACTATTTTCAAATATATGATTTTGATCTAAATGTTCATTTCTCCAGACTAACGTAGGTATCCCTATGATTGAACATTCTTCCACAACCCCACCACCGTCCGTAATTACAAACTGAGAGTTATTAAGTTTGTTGATAAAAATATCATATTCTTGGAGGTCTTTAGTTTCTACACCATTATCTTTCAAATCATTAAGTAAATTGAACGATTTTAGCTTATTCTTTGTTGGAATATGTAAGTACCAAGTTATATCAAAATCTTTTGAAATGTTAGATATTGATTCTACAAGTAGTCTCATTCTTTTTTTGCTATTAATATTTTCAGTTCTATGAATAGAAATGATGACATCATTTGTTTCTCTTTTGTCCATTTTTACGTTTGATAAACTGTCATATATTGTATTTGTAGATATCTCGATTATTTCACCTTTAGTATTCCACTTATCAAGTTGTTTCAACTGGCTTTTACCATTTGCAATTAGAATGTCTGATAATTTTGCACAAATATACCTAATCACTGACTCAGGAAAATGTTTAAATATACCAGGAACTGGATGTCCTGCTTCTAGTAATATCAATTTACCTTTATTGATTTTCACCAAAAAGCTTCCAAGAAGTGTCGAGAGAGTGTCTCCATGAACAAAGCAATACTGAGATTTCAATTCTTTTTGTCTCATGAAAATAATTTTTAATAAATTATTTATAAACCACTTAATTAATCCAAAATAAGTTCCTAGATTCTTATTATTTTTAGAAAATTCTATATATTCGTAGTTGTTAGTTATTTTATTTCTTAACTTTGATGTAATTTGACTATGTTGTTTTAAATCATATATAGATATTTTTACATCATTCTCAATAAATTTATTTATTACAGGTATACATTTTATGAACTGAGCTTTAGTTCCGATAATGAAGTTAATCAAGAAAATTATTCTTTTCTATAATTTTTGGACTTTATTTTTGCTGGATTTCCAAATGCTATTGAATTTTTACTTATATTTTTAGTCACAACACTCCCAGCACCTATTAAGGTATATTCTCCAATTTCAACTCCGGCAATTATTGTTGAATTAGCACCTAAGGAAACATTATTTCTTATATATGTTTTGACAATCATACTCTCATCCCAGTCTTCAACTTTTGGATATAAGTCATTGGTAAATACAACACTAGGACCTATAAAAACATTATTTTCAATTAAAACACCTTTAAATATAGATACATTGTTTTGAATTTTGACATTATTTCCAATTATCACACCTTCATCGATATATACATTCTGTCCAATTATGACATTTTCTCCTATCGTTACATTTTCACGTATATGAGAAAAATGCCAAATTTTTGTATTGCTACCAATCGTTGAGTTACCTGAGACGATTGAGCTTTCATGTATGAATACATTATCTCGTTCCATTATTTAATTGTACTGAGTTAATTTAAAATATTGACTAAAAATAATTTGAAAATAAATGTATATTTAAAACAATGATAAACATTCCGTTGGCAAATCCATCTCGAGAATTAGAATACATTTCTGATTTTAAAGATAAGTTTGATAAACAAATCAGAGGTGGTGTATATGTTGGTGGTGAAAATGTGAATATTTTTGAAAGTAATTTTAAAGATTTTATTGGTTCAAAATATTGTGTATCCCTTAATTCAGGAACAGACGCATTAATGTTGGCACTGATTGCTCTAGGGATCAAAAAAGGAGATAAAGTACTTGTTCCTTCTTTTACATTTTTCTCAACTGTAGAGTGTGTTTTGCATCTCAAAGCAATACCTGTTTTTGTTGATATAAACCTTCAAAATTATACGATTGATTTAGATGATTTTAGAAAAAAAGCTACTAGTCAAATTAAAGCAGCGATACCAGTCCATTTATTTGGAAATGATTCTCAGATCACTGAGATTAAAAAAATCTGTAATGAAAATAATATTTATATAGTTGAAGATGTGGCTCAAGCATTTGGAAGTCGTGATGAAAAAAATAACTACTTAGGCTCAATCGGAGATATTGGAGCATATTCTTTTTTTCCAAGCAAAACTTTAGGAGGAATTGGAGATGGAGGTTGTATCACAACAGATAATTATAAAATTTACAAAAAAATTAAAATGTTAAAAAATCATGGTCAAATTAAAAATTATGAGCATGAGATTGTTGGAGGTAATTCAAGATTAGATTCTTTAAATGCTTTTGTCCTAAATGAAAAACTTAATATTTTTTCAAAAATTCGTTCCACAAGAAATAAATTTCACGAATACTATTTAGAACATTTGAATGATATTGAATGGATTTATCTTCCAGAGAAAAATAACAGTGATACAGTTTTGAATTATTTCACAATAAAAGTTCCTACAAGTATTAGAAGCAAACTAATGAATTACTTAACTTCAAAAAAAATTGGCAATGCAATTTACTATAAGAAACCAGTACATCTTCAAAAAGTTATTACCGATAACTATAAAAAAATTAAGCTACAAAATACTGAAATTGCATCTAAGAGTGTTTTATCATTACCTCTATATTCATTTCCGAAAGATGATGAATTAGAATATATCGTATCGATGGTAAAGAAATTTAAATGAAGAATTTAAACATACTCTTAATTGGGCTGGGAAATATGGGCAAAATTCACAAAAGAATTATTGAGAATACAAAAAATGTAT
>CACASI010000005.1:0-125176 GCA_902535055.1 uncultured Candidatus Actinomarina sp. | reverse complement strand
GGAGGTATTATAAACACTTTTACATACAGGTCGCCAGATCTTCTTCCTTGAGGGGTAATTCCCTCTCCCCGGATTTTGAATGTTTTTCCACTAGGGGTACCTGAAGGAATCTTTAAAGTTACAGATTTGCTAAGTGTTGGAATTTTAATACTTGCACCTAAAGCTGCTTCCGTAAATAAAAGTGGAACTTCAAGAATTAAATCCATGTTGCTTCTTTTAAAGAATTTGTGTGGTTCAACTGATACTTGAACGAGTAGATCTCCATCAGGAGCACCTGCAGCACCTGGACCACCTCTACCTCTAAGCCTTATGACACTACCATTGTCCACTCCAGCCGGAACTTTAACTTTGATTGATTCCTCAAGCGGAAGAACAACCTCAATGCCTGATGCAGCCTCATTAAAGGATATGTTTATATTTGTTTGATATGTTTGTCCTTTTCGCCTTCCACCAAATCCAAAAATGTCTCCTAAGTTCTCAAATATATCGCCAAAATCATCTACAGTAAAACCTTGGCTTGTGAAACCACCAAAACCTGACGCACCCATTGTTCTAATTTGGTCATATTCTTGTTTTTTTCTTTCATCTCCCAAGACTGAATGAGCTTCTGATACTTCCTTAAACTTTTTTTCTGCTTCTAAATCTCCTGGGTTTAGGTCGGGATGATTTTCGCGAGCAAGTTTTTTATATGCTTTCTTTATTTCTTCTATGCTTGCATTTTGTGGAACACCAAGAGTTGCATAGAAGTTTTTGTCAAGCCAGTCTCTACTCACTTTTAACTTTTACCATTGCAGGGCGAATTAAATTACCTTGAAATAGATATCCTTTTCTTAACACAGCTTCTACTTTTTGAGTGTCACCCTCACCGCTATGCTCAACTGCTTCGTGAATGTTTGGGTCAAAATCATCTCCAACAGATCCAACTTCTTCTACTTGCAAACTTTCTAAAAGAGACGTTAGCAAGCTACTGAAAGTTTCAATCTCTTTATTAACTTCATCCTGTGACATGGCAATTTCAAAATTATCAACAAGGGGAAAAAGAGATTCAACAAAGTAGGCCATTGATGCAGTTCCAATACTTTCTTTTTCTTTTTCAGATCTTTTTTTATAATTATCAAAATCTGCAGCGAGTCTTAGATAGTCATCTTTTATTTTTTCATATTCAGAGAGAGAAATGTTATCTTCTTCTATTTTTTTACTCTCATCTATTTCTTCTGAAGAATTATTATCTAAATCATCTAAAGATTCTTCTTTATTCATCCTCTATAACTTCACCTTCGACTACATCATCTGACTCATCTGAAGATGTGTTCGATGTGTCATTTTGTGCGTCTGCATAAAGTTTTTCTGCAAATGACTGGCTTGCTTTTGTTAGCTCTTCTATTGCTAACTTAAGATCATTTATTGGAATATCTTCATTTTCAAGAAGTTTTTTTAATTTATCATTGGCTTCAGTTATAGCTGCTGCCTCTTCATCAGTTGCTTTATCTTTATTTTCTTCAAGCATTTTTTCTGTTGAGGTAACCATGCCTTCAGCCATATTTCTTGTTTCTACAAGCTCTTTCTTTTTAGCATCTTCGTTGGCATGCTGTTCAGCATCTTTTATCATTCTGTCAATCTCATCATCTTCTAAAGCAGTACCACCAGTAATTGTTATTGCCTGCTCTTTTCCTGTACCAAGATCTTTAGCATTCACATTTACTATCCCGTTTGCATCAATATCAAAAGTAACCTCTATTTGAGGAGTTCCTGCCATAGCTGCCGGGATGTCCGTTAGTGTAAATCTACCAAGCGATTTGTTTCCAGAGGCAACTTCTCTTTCTCCTTGTAAGATATGAATTTCTACTTGAGTTTGGTTATTTTCTGCTGTACTAAACACCTCAGATCTTTTAGTTGGGATTGTTGTATTTCTCTCAATCATTTTTGTCATAATTCCACCCTTAGTTTCTACACCTAACGTGAGGGGAGTAACATCTAAAAGAAGTACATCTTTTACATCGCCTTTTAGTACACCTGCTTGTATAGCTGCTCCTGAGGCAACAACTTCATCAGGATTAACACCTTTGTGAGGATCTTTACCTGTTAAAGACTTTACTAATTCTTGTACCGACGGCATGCGAGTTGATCCACCAACTAAAATAATATGGTCAATGTCAGAATATTTCATTCCCGCATCTTTTAAAGCACTTTCAACAGGCTCTTTTGTTCTCTCAACTAAATCTGATGTTATTTTTTCAAATTCAGATCGATTCAGCTTTTCAAGCAAATGCTGAGGTCCTGCATCATTAGCTGTTATGAATGGTAAATTAATTTCAGTTTCACTTGTAGATGAAAGTTCAATTTTAGCCTTTTCTGCACCTTCTTGAACTCTTTGAATTGCCATTTTGTCAGTGGATAAATCAATACCTGTTGATGATTTAAATTTTTCAATAAGCCAATCCATAATTCTCTGGTCCCAATCATCTCCACCTAATTTGGAGTCTCCTGAAGTTGATTTGACTTCGAAAACGCCCTCAGAAATTTCTAAAATTGAGACATCAAAAGTACCTCCACCGAGATCAAAGACAAGAATTTTTTGATCTTCATTATTTTCTAAACCATATGCTAATGAGGCTGCTGTAGGCTCATTTATTATCCTCAAAACTTCTAATCCAGCAATTTGTCCAGCCTCTTTAGTGGCTTGTCTTTCTGCATCATTAAAATATGCAGGAACAGTAATAACAGCTTCTGTTACGTCATCACCTAAATAAGCCTCGGCATCTCTTTTTAATTTTTGTAATATCCGAGCTGAAATCTCTTGTGGAGTATAATCTTTACCTTCAAAATTCTCTTTCCAATTAGTTCCGATGTCTCTTTTAATTGATCTAACAGTGTTATCAGGATTAGTTATTGCTTGTCTTTTAGCTAGTTCTCCAACAAGAACATCGTCAGATTTGAATGCAACAATTGAGGGAGTTGTTCTATTTCCTTCTGCATTTGCAATTACTGTTGGTTCTCCACCCTCTAGTACTGCTACAACACTATTTGTGGTTCCCAAGTCAATTCCTACGGCTTTACCCATGTTTACAAATCCTTTCTAAATTATGTTTGCGGTTCTTGTTCTCTTGCCAGATGACCCCTTACTCTCGGATAGGAGATAGGAGCATGCAAAAAACAATACTTTTTTTTGTTGTACATACTTATAACTGTTTCACACGTATCAAATTCACAGACTCTTCCCGAAGTGTATTTTTTGGAACGCCTTACACCAGGCTTAACTGTTGATGCGGTTAATGTACTACTCATTTAATTCCTTTCAATCTTACCTAATATATTGATATAATCTAAGCAATTATACTTAGATTTAATATAAATATAGTAATGTTATAAATATATGCAAACTTTTTATAAAAAATGTCTATCTTCAGTGGTTTTAGATAACATATACCCTTGATATCATTAATAGATGGATCAAACGAATCTTCATATTATTGGACTTGGGAATCTTGGAATGTCATTTTTAGGGGGCTTTAAAAGCATAAATTCAGACCTAAATTTAAATCTTTATGAAAGTAACGAAAAAACAAGAGACCTATTAATACAAGATGGTTGGGAAAATGTTTATTCCAGTATTGAATCTATTAGCGATGGAATAATTTTGTTGTGCATTAAACCAAATGATTTAAATGATTTTATTCTTGAGAACAAAGAAAAAATCCACAGTGATGTTTTAATATGTTCTTCACTTGCTGGAGTTTCTGTAAAAACATTTGAATCAGAATTTGAAAATAAGATTATTAGATTAATGCCTAATCTTGCAATCAAGCAAAAATCAGGTTTTATACCATTTACTAGAAACTACACAGACGATTATCTTAATTTTGTAGAATTATTAAACACTCTAGGATCTACTCAAGAATACGACGAAAGTCTCTTTCATATTATTACTGCAATATATGGCAGTGGGCCAGCCTGGTATTTTGAACTTTCTGCGAAGATAGTTAACTCTGCTGTAAATCTTGGAATGGATGAAAGCGATGCCAAGATATTAGTAAGCAACCTACTATCTTCATTACCACATTTGACTGGCGAAAAAGACTTTGATGAAATAGTTGAAAATATAAAATCTCCAAAAGGGACAACTGAAGCCGGTATAAATTCGCTCGAAAATAATTCTTTTGATAAAATTATTTATGAAGCAATTGAGTCTGCTGTAGAGCGTTCGATAGAGATATCTAAAGCGATGAAAAATGAATAAACAAAAACCAAAAAGGCAAGTTAATGATTATGTTCTGTTATTTTCTGCAGGTGCTGCATTATCCGTAGTATTTTTGTGGATAGCAAGTTATATCTTTCCAGAAGGCGAAATAATTGGGGGAAGACGGGTTTTTGAAAATATACCTAAATCAATTCAATATATATTTTATATATTGAGTGCTGCTTCTGTTTTTATTTGTGGTTATCTGTTTTCTCTTCGTGCAAAAAATTGGTCTAGGGGTACAGAAGAAAAGAGAAAAGTTAAATTATCTAAAAGAATCTTAAGTTTTTTCGATGGAATATTAATGAGGACAACCCTTCGATTTAAAGCGGCTGGAGTAATGCATTCGATGATTTACCTTGGATTCTTAGGTTTATTCGCAGGTACTATCACACTTGAAATACATCATTTGATGCCACCGTCATTGAAATTTTTACAGGGTACAACATATATTGTTTATTCTTTTTCTCTAGAACTTGCCTCACTTCTCTACCTAGGTGGTCTTGGATGGGCTTTTTATAGACGAATATTTGGAACTGAAGACAGAATCAAAACTAAAACTAAGATGGACGATTATCTAACATTATCACTTTTAGCCTTTATGGGGATATCAGGACTTACAACAGAAGCTGGAAGAATTCTTGTAGAAGGGTTTCCAAACTATGAAAAATGGAGTTTTGTTGGCTATTACATTGCAACCTTACTTCCCTTTGATGATGGAATTTTATTCCACAGGGTTTCATGGATACTCCACACAGTAAGTTTTTTTGTATTTTTACTTGTTTTACCACAATCAAAATTAAGACATATTGTTACTTCGCCAGCAAACATGTTTCTAAGTCCAAAAGATAGACCAAAAGGGGCAATGAGAGACATTGGAAATCTAATGGAGGCTGAGGATATTGAGACAGTTGGTGCTGAATTAATTGAAAATTTTACGTGGAAACAACTACTTGATCTAGACGCCTGCACTGTTTGTGGTAGATGTACATCTGTTTGTCCAGCAAATCTTACTGGCAAGCCCCTAGACCCCCGTGAAATAATATTGAAAGTTGGACAAGTAATGTCTGAGAGTGGAGACCCAGCTGTTCCAGCAACAGTATCAACCCCTATAGATTTAAAAGTAAAGTCATCAAGTGTATTTGATCGTATCACTCCAGAAGAACTTTGGGCATGTACGTCTTGTAAAGCGTGCGATGAAATTTGTCCAGTAAATATTGAGATTTTAGACAAAATATTGGACATGAGAAGATACCTAGCACTTATGGCTTCAGATTTTCCTTCAGAATTAGGTAAAGCTTATGTAGCGATGGAAAACTCTTCAAATCCTTGGGGGGCTTCTCAAGAAGATAGAATGAAATGGTCTGAAGATTTAGAATTTGATGTACCTCTACTAGATGAAACCAACAAAGAGGAAGTTGAATATCTTTACTGGATTGGATGTGCAGGTGCATTTGATGATAGAAACGTACCAGTCACCAAAGCGGTTGCGACCTTGCTTAAACGAGCAAACGTATCATATGCTGTACTTGGAACTAAAGAAGTTTGCACAGGTGACTCAGCAAGGAGAACAGGAAATGAATTTGTCTTTCAACAATTAGCCATTCAAAATATTGAGACTATGAATAATTTGGATGTCAAAAAAGTTATAACTCAATGTCCTCATTGTTTTAATACAATATCAAATGAATATCCCCAACTAGGTGGAAATTTTGAAGTTATTCATCACAGCCAACTATTAACTGAGCTTGTTCAGTCTGGAAAAATTGAAGTAGGAACAAGTGAAGAACCACACGTTATTACTTACCATGACTCTTGTTACCTTGGAAGGCATAATGATATCTACACAGCGCCAAGAGAAATTGTAGGGTCAATAGGTGGGATTGAAATTAGAGAAATGAAGAGACAAGGAACAAACAGTTTTTGTTGTGGTGCCGGTGGTGGACGAATGTGGATGGAAGAAGCGACCGGAAAAAAAGTAAATATTGAAAGAGTAGAGGAAGCAATTGAAACTGGTGCCAATGAGGTTGCTGTAGCATGCCCCTTCTGTTACATAATGATGGATGATGGAATGAAAGAACTTGGACAGGGTGATAACGTCAGGGTTAGAGATGTATCATTAATTTTGCTTGATAACTTAAGAAAAGATTAAATATTTTTACCCATAAAGAATTTGCCAATATCACCATTTGAGATTTTTATACTGTAAATTATATAAATAGCAGTTGTTAAATTACCCAAAGTGGCAAGAAAAACTAACCAAATTATTGAATTAAATACCTTTTCTTTAAAAACAATCCATATTCCTACAAAAATAAATCCTGCGTATAAGTCCACAAGAGAAACAACTCCCCAGGGTAAAGTTGGAATTATAGAATCAAATAAAGACACTTGAGTTTGAGCCCAAAATATGACGGACACCATCGATATACTTATCAGATAAGCTGCTACTTTTGTTATAGTCATACATTAGATTCTAAGAAACAGATAGGTATATGAGAATAAATAGAAAAGTAATTTTAAAAATTCTGAAGCTAGATAAGAATATTTATAATGAGCTAGCTTCTGAACCATCTAACTTTCAAATCGCTGTCGTTATATATGTTTCAGGATTTTTATTAAGTGGTATTGCTATTTTGAGTTTTTTGAGAACTTCTTTGTCATATCTCGAAGAAAATCTGAGCTTGATTGTTGGGACCTTACCAATTGAGACTGTAAATGAGTTAAATAATTTGATTAATGAATTTGAAAATATATTTAATTCACAAAAAATATTTAGTCTTTTACTAAGTTATCTAATATCAAGCTTTAGTTCTGGATTTATCGGAGTTGGAATAGTCTATCTACTTCTCACTAGATTTTTTAGGAAAGAATCAAACTTTAAACAAGTTGGAATTATTTATGGATTTTCAAACTTACCCGTTTTTCTTAATGGGATAATTTTTTTTACTAATTCAATTCCTCTTCAAATATTTCTAATTATTGGTACAGCAATTTTTGCTCTAGTATGTCTCGGCTCAGGCCTTAAGCAGACTTATCTTTTGAGAAATATTGAAGCATTCCTCCTTGTTGTTGTCTCTGGTTTTGGTAGTTCGCTTTTTTCACAAGTGATTTAAATGAATTCTGCAATCATTTTAGCTGCAGGAGATTCATCAAGAATGGGATTTCCAAAACAGCTAGCTGAATATAAAGGCAAAACAATTTTACAGACCGTAGTAGATGAGGTTACAAAAAATTTCGAGAATACGATTGTTGTGTTAGGACATGAAAATGAGACCTTGACAGACAAAATAAATTTTTATAACAGTACGATAATCATAAATGAAAACTGGGAAGAAGGAATTATATCTTCTATTCGGACAGGACTTTTTCATTTAAGTTCTGATAAACAAATAGAAAGTGCGACAATATTTATGGGAGATCAGCCCGCAATCAGCTCTGAAGTAATTCAGAAAATTATAAATTGCAAACATTATGATGATGAAGTTGTTGTTCCACAGTATCGTTATCAGCTTGGATACCCAATTCTTATTCCAAGATTTTTTTGGAACAAGCTTGAACTAATCACGCAGGATGACTTTGAAGGTACAGACTCCGTCTATAAAAATTTTGAACTAGTTGACTATTTAGAAACCTCAGAAATAAAATTAAAAATAGTTAATTTTAATTTTTTAAAACCAACAGATTATGATGAGCAGTCGGATTTTTAGAGTGGGAAAAACTCTCTAAAATTTTTCTTAGTTTTATAAAAAAATTTTGTAAACTTTGATAATGAATTCAATAGACTCTATAAACGGCATGACACATACAGAAGCCACAAAATTAAGAAGAGCTAGAGTCAGGACTACAGTCACATTTCTTCAAATTGCTTCAACTCGTTCAGGAAGAGCACTTCTTACCAAAGAAACGGGAATTACCTCACCTAAACTTTTACATTGGGCCAAACGAGCAGAGCTTATGAAGATAAAAAATCTTGGTAAAGACTACGCAGACCTTCTAGAGGCAGTAGGAGTAGAAAGTGTTTCTGATTTAAAGAGAAGAAACCCCGAAAGTCTTCACGAGATGATGAATGGAATAAATAAAAGAAAAAAAATTGTAGATAGAATGCCATCATTAAAAAGAGTCACTAGATGGATTGACGATTCTAAAGATATTGTCATTACGGTATCTTCTTAGTTAATCATTTATCTATCATTATTGTGTGGAAACTAAAACTTTAAGAATTTCTTGTGCTCAGCTTTCCTTTTCTGTTGGAGCAATTCAGGAAAATAAAGAAAAAATTCTAAGTAAATTAGAAGAGGCTGAAAAAATTTCTTCCGATATCGTTTTATTTCCAGAACTTTCACTAACTGGATATCCGCCGGAAGATTTACTTTTAAGAGAGAGCTTTGTTGGAAAAAATTTTGCAGTGTTAGAAGAGATTGCTGAATTTTCAGGAAAAACCAGTGGAGTGGTCGGATTTGTGGACAGAAGCATAAGAAAACAAACAAATGACAATGTAGACAGAAATATAACTAATGCGGCAGCCATCGTCCAAAATGGGGATGTTCAAGGTATTTATCATAAATGTTTTCTACCAAATTATTCCGTTTTTGACGAAGCGAGATATTTCGATAAGGGTTTAGATCCTTCAGCGTTATTTTGGTATGAAAACATTGCTGTTGGAATAAATATTTGTGAAGATATTTGGATAGATGATGGGCCAGCTGAAGAACAAGTTGCAAAAGGTGCATCGATAATTTTGAATATTAATGCTTCACCATTTGATATCAATAAAATTGATCAAAGAAAAGAGCTTGTAAAGGGCAAAGCCAAAAAATTAAATGTTCCGATTGTTTATTTAAATATGGTTGGAGGCCAAGATGAACTTGTATTTGATGGAGGCTCTTTCGTTGTTGATAAAAATGGAGAATTTATTTATGTAGCTCCACAATTTAAGGAGGATTTCTTTACTTTTGACATCGAATTGGAAGTTACGGATAATGTCTCAGAATCAAGCTTGTCATTAAATGAAAAAAACATCAAGATAGAACCTCTCTTAAGTAGTAATAGTTTAAATAAGACAGAATCGATGTATTCAGCACTAGAACTTGGCTTATCAGATTATGTTACAAAAAATAAATTTGAAAAAGTCTTAGTAGGACTTTCAGGAGGTATCGATTCGGCGTTAACTGCAACAATAGCTTGTGATGCATTATCTCCAGAAAATGTTATTGGAGTTGCAATGCCATCTAAATATAATCCAGACTCATCTTTGGAAGACGCAAAAAAACTAGCTAAAAATTTGGGCATAGAGATTAAAGAAATCAACATTGAAGACACCGTAGAAAACTTCAGAGAATTATTAGGAAACAATACAGATGAAAAATTAGGAAATGTTGTTGATGAGAATATTCAATCAAGAGTGAGGGGAAATATACTTATGGCTCTTTCAAACCAGCTAGGAGCAATGGTGGTTTCGACCGGGAATAAATCTGAAATGGCAGTTGGCTACGCAACACTTTACGGAGATTTAGTAGGAGGATTTGCATTGCTTAAAGATGTGTATAAAGCAGATGTTTACAATTTAGCAAATTACCGAAACTCTATATCAGATGTAATTCCTAAAAGTACAATATTAAAGGAACCCAGTGCTGAGCTGAGCAATGACCAGTTTGATTCTGACACTCTTCCAGATTACGATACACTCGACAAAATAATTCAACTTTATATTGAAGAAGATTTTTCATCTGAAAAAATTATTAAATCAGGAATTGATAAAGAAATCGTATATGATGTTCTTGAAAAAATTGATAGAAACGAATATAAGAGAAATCAAGTTGCTCCTGGTGTAAAATTGACAAACAGAGCTTTTGGGAAAGATAGAAGAATGCCAATTACAAATACTTATAAAAGAGAAAAAAACTAGATATGTATTTAATTAACGGAAAAGAAGTAAAAAAAGAAGAATTTAATATACCTGTGGAGAATTTAGCAATCTGGAGAGGTGACGGTATTTTTGAAGCTATAGCAATTCACAATGGTTATTTATTTGCAATAGATAAACATATGGAGAGATTTGCTAAGTCGGCCGAAAAAATGTTTTTCGATGATATTGATTTCACAAAAATAAAAGAAGATTTAATTTCAATAGCATCAAAATTTGATAATGGATATATGCGAGTAATAATTGGCAGAGGTACAGACAATGATAAAAGTGATGTTTATATTTTTTACCAAGATTTAATTAATTTCCCAGAAAGTTTTTCATTACAATCTCAAAAAGCTCATTGGCAATCAGGGGGAGACTTTTCTCTAGACGAGGTAGAAAATATAGGATCTAAGACAATTTCATATGCTATGAATATTAATCAAACCAGGCTTGCACAAAAGAGTGGCTACACCGATTCTTTACTTTTAAACAAAGATGGAATTGTTCTTGAGGGTCCAACGTTTTGTGTTAGTTGGATAATTGATAATAAAATTTATGTACCAAGCCTTGATTTAGGAATATTAGATTCAATCACAAGAAGGACATTAATTGATATTGCAAAAGAAGCAGGACTAGATTTAAAAATTGAAAACATCCATATTAACGACATTTATAATGTTGATACAGTTTTTGCTTTATCGACTGCAAAACACGGAATTTTTGTTAGTCAGATTGATGACCAGACATACACCGAGGACCCTCTCCTTGAAATAATTCGACAGTCGTTTACCGATTTTATCGAAAAAGAAAGACAATTAAACAAATAACTTAAGGAGGTTCACTTGAGACTAACTGAATACTCTCATGGCGCTGGTTGAGCATGTAAACTCTCACCTAGTGAGCTTGCTCAAGTTTTGACGCAATTTAAGAATCATAAAGCAACTAAATCTCCCAACTTACTTGTCGGTTTGGACAATCCAGATGATGGAGGTGTAATAAATATTGGTGACCAAAAAATAATTCAAACTGTTGATTTTTTCACCCCAATTTTGGACAATCCATATGACTGGGGGAGAGTTGCAGCAGCTAATGCATTATCTGATGTTTACGCAATGGGAGGAGAGCCTATTTCTGCTCTGCAGTTGGTTTGCTGGCCTAGAAATGATATTAGTTTTGACATCCTGTCTGAAGTCATCAGGGGCGGACTAGATACAATGGAAAAAGCCAACTGCACAGTCGTTGGAGGGCATAGCATAGATGACAAAGAGCCAAAATATGGATTTTCTATTACAGGAATTGTAAAAGGACAAGTACTAAAGAATAACAATGTAAATAATGGTGACAGGTTATTTTTGACCAAGCCTATTGGGACTGGAATCATAACAACTGCTATCAAAAAAGGCATTGCATCAGAAGGCAGCATCAAACTTGTCACTGACATTATGACAAAATTAAATAAAGACGCTCTCGAATTTGGATTAAGAAACAATGCGACAGCTATTACTGATGTAACAGGCTTCGGCCTGCTAGGACATTTATATGAAATGTTAAAAAATTCTAGCTTATCAGCAACAGTGAACTTTGAAAAGGTACCCTTAATTTCAGATATTTATGAATATTTAGATAAGGGAATTTATCCATCAGGAAGTCAAAGAAACCTGGACTATTTATCTGAAAATATAATCCATGACGCGAAAGAGAAATCCATACAAATACTATGTGATGCTCAAACTAACGGAGGTTTACTAATTGCCATTCCAAAAGACCAAGAAATAAAATCATCTAAGAATATGAAAGTTAATGAAGATATTTGGGAAATAGGGGAAATTAATACTAAATATAATGAAAAGATAAATATTATTTAATAATGATTAAAACAATTGCAAAAGTTTTTGCCTTTACATCAATTTTTAAAAATTTAGTTCTAACTCAAAAGAGCAAGACAGAAGGTGTAACCCAGCTTCACCCGGTAAAGATACCTGGAAGAACAATTTTTGTTAGAGAAAAAGAGTACTTTATTAGAGAAAATCTTGTTGAGGGAACTGTCCCAATTATATTTTTACATAGTTGGGGTACAGATTCATTAGGAAGCTGGTTCAACGTGCTACCAAAAATAAAAAATTTTAGCTCATTTATAACAATTGATCTTAAGAATCATGGTCGCTCAGATAGTAGTTGGGAAAGATGGAGTGTTGATGAAAATGCAGATATTGTTATCAGCATCATTGATGAATTAAATATTGATGAGTGCTATCTAGCTGGGTGGTCTATGGGAAGTGCTGTATCCCTAACTATTTCAAAAAAAATACCTGAGAAAATAAAGAAAATGGTTTTAATTACACCTTTTAGTTGGATTGAAGGAGAACGCTTCAAAGATAATTACTTATTCAAACTATTAGTAGGAGGTGTAAGAATAAGAGAAAGGCTATTCCCAAATAAAAACCCACAATCAAAATTTTCATATCTTAAAAAATCAAAAGCTTTGAGAAATGAATTTACTGATTGGGCTTGGAATAATCTTCATCAGTCAAAAAATGATTTTATTTATGGAGATGGAGGACGACATGTTGTTGCATTTGACTCAAGAGAATGGTTAAGTCAGATAGAGACAGAAACACTTGCAATAATAGGTGGTAGAGATAGCCTAGTCCCTCAAAAAGCTTCTAAAGAAGTTACAACAAACATGAAGAATATAAAATCAGTAACTTTTAAAGATGCACTCCATGGGATACCGTGGACTCACGATGAAGAACTTATTGATGAATTAAAACAATTTCTAAATTTATGAAAAATATATTATTTATTGCTCCAACAAATTACACACTTCCGATAAATCAGACATTAGAAAAAAAGTTTTTTGCTTTAAGTGAAGTCTGCAACGTTAGAGTTTTAGCTTTTGCTGATATAAGTACGACTATGAATGAAGAATATGGAAAATTTTTTCTATATAAAAAAATAAAAAATCGTTTGATAAATTATCTTAAAATAATTCAAATTTCTATATTTGTAACTCCAAATATTATAAAAAAAGAAAAAATAGATATTGTTTGCTACCAAGATCCAGTGTCATCTTTTTTTTCAATCTTATTCTTAAAGATTCGTTCTATAGATGTAAAGATCATTGTGGAAACTCATGGAGATTTCATAGAAACTTTAAGTTTGGAAAAAAATTTATTATTTCCAAATGCTTACAAAAGATTTTTTTACTTAATGGCAAAATATTCATTAAGTAAATGCGATAAAGTTAGAGCAGTTTCTTCCTCAACGGAACAACAAGTAATTCAGATATCCCCTTCAAAAGATATTGTTAGATTTCCTGCTTGGGTAGATTTTAAAGATTTTGAAGAAATTGGTTCAACAATAAGTAATCATGATAAATTTAATATATTATTCATTGGAAGTGTGACCGATAGAAAAAAACCTCACATGATTATTGAAGCAATAAATTCATTGCAAGATAAAAACATAAACCTATCTATTGTTGGACCAACCCCTAATGAAAAATATTTACAGGAATTAAAAGAGTTGATTATGAAGAGAAATCTTAGTAGCCAGATTTCTCTTATCGGTTCAGTTGATAGAGAGAAAGTTAAAGAATTTTACAAAAATTCGAGTTTAATGATATTACCTTCTATTTCCGAGGGGCTTGCACGTGTTATTTTTGAATCCCAAGTTGCTTTATGTCCTGTTTTAGTTACTGATGCACCTGGTATGAGTGATATTGTAATTGATGGTCAAACAGGTTATATGTTCGAAAGCAACAATCTAGAAAGCCTGTCAGAGAAGATTGCTTACATAAAAGACAATTATGAGGAAGTGTCAGCAATTGCAAAAAATGCAAAAAACTTTATTTTAACAAATTACTCTGAAGACAATTTTAAATTTAGCTTTAAAAAGCTTTTTGATACTGTTTAAATTATAAAACTGTCTACTCAGGTTGCTATTCTTGTAACATGGAAGTTTTATTTTTAGTAATTATCATTGGTCTCTTGGCGGCTAATTTATATTTTGTAACAAAAAAAGATGCTCCAGAAGATGAGAAAAATGATGAATATTTAATCAAAGGAATAGTAAGTGAAATTATAGAAAATGAAGAGTCACAAATTTATAAACTTTTAAACAGATCAGATCAAACAGTCAAAGAATTTCTTGAAAAAACAGGTGAAATTAAAAGCTCAATTACAGGAGTTGATCAACAAACAAGAAACCTAATTTCAGTTCTTAATAACAATCAGAGTCGAGGACAATGGGCAGAATTTCAAGTAGAAGATCTTCTTGGAATAATGGAATACAAAGAAGGCATACATTATGAAACTCAAAAAATTATGAAAAGCGGAACAAAACCTGACTTCACTTTTTACCTTCCGGACAATAAATCTATAAATATGGATTCTAAATTTCCATTGACAATATATATGGAAATTGCAAAACTAACAAGAGATCTTGAAGATGAAACTTTAGATGAACTTGGTAGACGAGAAGTTACCGAATTAATAAAGAGTAAAAATAAAGAATTTCTTGATAAAGCTATCAAAACAAAAATTGATGAAACAGCTGGACGAGAAGGCTATATTTCACCCGATGAAGACACCGTTGATTTTGTTTTAATGTATATTCCCTTGGAGAATTTGTATCATTTTCTTTTGACTTCCGAAATAGGATCTTCGAAAACTCCAGTTATTGAGTATGCTTTTTCAAAAAAAGTTATATTAGCAAGTCCCCAAACCTTGATGGCCTATCTTGAAACAATCCGACATTCAATGAAATTATTTAGTCTGCAGACAGATACTAAAAATATTTTATCAACACATGAAAAAGTCAAAAATGAAATTAGAAAATTTATCGACTCATTTGATGAAGTCACAAAGAGGTTGGATCAAACTGTAAAATCATTTGAATCTTTAAAGAAAACAAGGGTAGATAAATTAGAGAAATCTTTCGACGAGCTTGATGAAGTCAATCGAAGATTAGAAGATTAGTAATTATCAGACAATCTTGTTACGACCATAATACATTTGTCATCAATAAAATTTTTGTTTTCATCGATTAAAAATTTAGATATTTCTCTACTATCTGCTCCTGGCTGATACCAAAAGTTGTCATACCCTTTTTGTACTAAGTCTTTTGTTACCTTGAAACCCTCATCAGGAGGAATTACAAAATTTATAATTGAAGGTTTTTGAATTAAATCGCTCACACTTTTATGTGATTTAATTCCTTGAATTTGCGTTTCTGTTTTATTGATGGGATATACAATATAGCCTTTAGATAATAAATCTATGAAAATTTTATTTCCATATTTTTTTGGATCATTTGAAGCTCCAATAAGAGCAATTATGTTTTCTTTATTTTGTAACGCTTCTAACAATTAAAAGTTTTCGGCCTTCATAGCATAAAGATCTTCTTTGCCTGCAGTAACAGCAGAAGCGTAACCAGATGACAAAGGTAAAAGTTGTTCGATATAAAACTTAGAAAGAGTTAACTTATCTGAATAGAATTCATCATTGGTTTCTTTGTACTTTTTATTAGCAAGAATTGCCGCTTTACCCATGTAGTAACCACCCAAAACTTGTCCAAACATTTTCAAGTAAGGTGTTGCTGCAGCGCTTGCATCAACGAGTTCTCCTTCTAGCATTCTTCCTCCAAGCCACAAAGTTACTTCTGAAAGAGTGTCAACTTCTTTTTGAAGCTTTTCAGCCATAGAAGATATAATTTCATCATCATTTTTCATGTCATCTATAACTTTTTGAACATCCCCTAAAAGTCTCTGCATTGCCTGTCCGTTATCAAGTGGAAGCTTTCTAAACATTAGATCAAGAGCTTGAATACCGTTAGTGCCTTCATAAATAGGGGCTATCCTGGAATCTCTTAGATATTGAGCTACTCCAGTTTCTTCTACATATCCCATACCACCATATATTTGGATGGCCATTGAGGATAATTCAACACCCAAATCGGATATCCACGCTTTAGTTATTGGAGTTAGAATTCCACATCTTTCCTCTCCAAACTCTTTGAGTTCACCTTCACCAAAATATTCAACATCTAGCATAAGTTGATTGTCGTACATCATATATCTCATTGCATCAACGTAAGACTTTATTGTCATAAGCATCCTTCTTACATCAGCATGATCAATGATTGTAGATTCTTTAGCATCTTCTTTGGACATACCAACAGGTCGACCTTGGACTCTGTCCCTTGCATATTGAGCAGCACCTTGAAGAGCACCTGATGCTGATGCTAATCCTTGTCCACCTACCCACACTCGTGCCTCATTCATCATTGTGAACATATAGTTAAGACCTCTATTTTCTTCACCAACAAGATAACCAATTGAACCATCATATTCCATGACACAAGTCGGACTTGCATGGATGCCAAGCTTTTCTTCTATTGAGATACAACTCACATTATTGTCATCACCAAGGGATCCGTCATCATTAACCATGACCTTGGGAACTATAAACATAGATATTCCTTTTGTGCCTTCTGGTGATCCTGGAATTTTTGCTAAGACTAAGTGAATTATGTTGTCAGTTAAATCATGTTCTCCAAAAGTTATCCATACTTTTGTACCTGTTATTTTATAACTACCATCTTCCAGAGGTTCTGCCTTCGTAGTGATCGTTCCTAAGTCTGAACCAGATTGTGGCTCACTTAGATTCATAGTTCCAGTCCATTCACCAGACACTAACTTTGGTAAAAATTTTGCTTTTTGATCTTCACTTCCATGAAAGTTGATTGCTGATATTGCACCTGCTGCAAGACCCGGTGCTAAACCAAATGCCAAGTTTGCAGTACTTAATATTTCAAGGGTTCCACCAGAGAGTGCAATGGGCATACCGCCTCCTCCAATTTCAGAAGGTAACGATATTGATGCCCAACCAGCTTCAGAAAAGCTTTTGTATGCATCTATGAACTCCTTAGGCATAGTCACTTTACCATCTTTGATGGTTGCACCTTGTTGATCACCAATAGCATTTATTGGAGCTAACACTTCTTCAGCAAATTTAGCGCACTCTTCCATTGTTGGAATAACAATATCTTCATTAAAGTCGCTAAATGCTGGAATTTTTGAGATTACATCATATGTTTCAACTACTTCGTAGCCGAATACTATGTCTTTAACTGGTGCTTTAAATGCGACTGCCATATTCTATTTTAAACTAAAATTAGAAAAACTATTAAATTATTAGCGCGGATTTATTTCAACTAGTTCTGAAATTTCTGATATCTTTTCAATACTAGGTAATTCGTTAGTACCAGCAGTAATTGCTCCTGCAGCGCATGCTCCTTTGACAGTTTCAATTATGTCATCTGTACCAAAAGTGCCAATATAAGCAGCAGTTGCATCTCCTGCACCAGTTGAATTGATAGTTTTAAAATCTGGAGGGGCTATTTCTATAGTTCCATCATTGCTTAGGAGTCTGGCAGGTAAATTTGAGGAGGTTAAGAGTATCCAATCAACAGAACGGTTATGTAGAAGCTTGTTTGCTTCGACAACATCTATTTCATCTTTGCTTACCACTAGAAAGTTGATTTTATAAGTAATTTCTTCTTGGTATCCGGCTTGGGTTATAAAAATGTCTTCATTTATTGTATTTAAATCATCTTTAATATAAGGTACCGAGTATCTATCAATTATCAGTGAGTCAAAACTATTCAATTTATTTATGTCACTCCATTCACAAAATTCATAGCCTGAAGAAATTATCGTTCTTTCCCCATTTTTGTCAACGTATATAGAACAACTTGGAGTAATGTGTTCATTTATTAATACATTTTCATATTTTATTTTTGATATATCTAAATAATTAGTTATGTATTTACCAAATTCATCATTTCCAATACTATTCCCAGCAACCGCAACGTCTACACCCCAATTAGCTATATTTTCAGCACAGTTTACAGCGGTTCCACCGGGTCTTGTTTTGTAGTCCTTGCTCCTAATATCTCCACCCAAATCTGGCAATTCATCAACAAAGTAGATAAAGTCTGGATTTATAGTCCCAAAACACAGAATATTTTTAAACGGCATGTTTATAACTTTACTATCAATTAAATTGTTTAAAAATTTATCATAAAATCAAGAATTTGTTTAAATTATATCCATGAATGTTAAAACTTTAAATGCAAAAATTGATGAATTTGTTTCATACACTATGAGCTTTTTAAATAATATACAGGTCTACCACTGGCAGACACAATCATATTCTGAACATGAAGCTTTAGGAGAATACTATGAAAGTCTTACTTTGCTAAACGATAAACTTGTTGAGTCTTGGCAAGGCAACCAAAATACGCGCCTAAGGTTTAGTGAAGGCCCCTATTCTCTAGAAAACTATTTTTCAAAAGAAGAAACAAAAAATAAAATAATTGAATTTAAAAATCAAGTTACTACGATGTCGGGATACGTAGCTGAATTAAATGAGTCAAACAATTTTGATGATATTGAAAATATACTCGAAGAAATTTCCGAAACAAACAGCAGAACTCTCTATCTTTTGAGTTTGAGTTAATTTAAAAATCTAATACTCTATATTTCATAATTATCTAGAAAGGCGACTATGAAAGTTGCATATATTTTAAATAGCCCGAATGCTGCAAACTACAAAGTTGGAGAAATGATTCTTCCCCAACTTGAAAGTGACAGTCATGGGGTTGAAGTAGTTGGTATTTTCTTTTTTGATGACAATACTATGATTCTTCAAAAAGGAAATCCTAAAGGAGAAAGATTAGCAAAAATTGCTGCTGAAAAAGGAATGTTATTGATGATGTGCGATCAATGTGCAAACCAAAGAGGATTAGCATCAGAAAAGAGTGAAGGAGGATACACGCCTGAGGGTACAGTGGATGGTGTAGCAGTTGGTTGTTTCCCAGATCTGTATGGTGCGTTATCTGGAAATATGCCTGATCAGGTAATATCACTCTGATATAGGACCAAAAAATAATGTTTAAGTTTTGGCTTATTACTAAAAGTGATATGCCAAACTGTTAGATATTTTTATTAAGCTTGAATCCAGTCTTCTGGATTATCATCAACAAAAAAATCTGAAACGAGTTTCGATTCTGGATCTACCGCATAATCAGTAAAATCGGTAACCCCTTCTTCTTCTAGTACGTCTTGATCTAAATAAAAGTTACCTGTATTTTCATTTGAATCTCTTTTAAGTACTGCGTAAGCTGCATCAGCATATATAGACGGTTTACGAGAACCTTTTACTAGTTCAGCTCCTATAACATTTCTTACAGCGGCGGTATCTAGTGAAGTTCTAGGCCATAAGCAATTAGAAGCAACCCCAAACTTTCCAAGTTCTTCTGCAAGTCCGTGTGCAACGAGACTCATTCCATACTTGGCTGTTGTATAAGCAAGCGTCATACCAAACCACTTTCTATCAATATCAAGAGGAGGTGACAAAGTAAGGATATGAGGATTATCACCATTTTTTAAATGGGGAATTGTTTTTTGGCTGAGCATAAAAGTACCTCTTACATTTATTCCATGCATCAAATCATATCTTTTCATGGGAGTGTTCACGGTGTCAGTTAAATGAATAGCGCTCGCATTATTGATACATATATCAATACCACCAAATTTTTTGACTGCTTCACTTACTGCATTTTCAACTTGTTCTTCGAATCTAATATCGCACACAACAGGCAATGCGTTACCACCGACAGATTCAATTTCCTCGGCTGCAGTATAAATCGTCCCAGGAAGAGTTGGATGGGGCTCCGTAGTTTTTGCCAGTATTACAATGTTGGCACCATCTTTACCAAGTGCTTTTGCTATTTCAAGGCCAACACCTCTTGAGCCTCCGCTCATAATTACTGTTTTTTCTTTAAAAAATGACATAATCTAATCTATTAAAGTATAAGCGGGTAATGTTAAAAACTCTTCAAAATTTTCATCAAATATAAGGTCTCTAAATAAACTTACAGCTTCATCAAGTCTTTTTGGGTCCTCTTGAAAATCTTTGATTTTTGTTACTTCATCAGACATTAATTCATCAATATATTCTTTATTAATAGTAATTTTGGAATCTGTATGTGATTCAGTATTAAGCCATTGCCATAATTGTGATCTTGAAATTTCTGCTGTTGCCGCATCTTCCATGAGATTATATAGGGCTGCTGCTCCCTGTCCAAGAAGCCAAGATTGGATATAGAGAATACCAACTCTGATATTTGTCCTTATTCCTTCCTCTGTGATAGTTGATCCGGGAATATTAAAATCTTGAAGCATATTTTCAGATACAACTGGTTCGTTCGGAACAAAATCAATTTGATTTTCTTTTGTGCCTAAAGAATCTTGAAATACATCTTTACAAACTTTTACAAGGTCTGGATGTGCTACCCAAGAGCCATCAAATCCCATATTGACTTCTCTTTCCTTGTCTTTCTTAACTTGATCTATAGCTTTTTCAGTAATTTCAGGATTTCTCCTATTTGGAATAAATGCTGACATCCCTCCAATTGCATGCGCTCCTCTTTTGTGACAACTTTGTACAAGTAATTCAGTGTATGCTTTCATAAAGGGTACAGTCATGGTTATTTGAGATCTATCGGGAAAGTTAATATCTTTTAAATCTCTATGTTTTTTTATTGCACTAAAAATGTAATCCCATCTTCCCGCATTCATTCCAAGAGAGTGTTCTTTAAGTGAATAAAGCATCTCTTCAATTTCAAACGATGCTGAAATTGTTTCTAGCAAAACAGTTGCTCTTATAGTTCCTCTAGGTAAATCTAATTCATCTTCTGATAGTGTAAATATATCATCCCATAATTGGGATTCATGACTATTTTCGAGTTTAGGTATATAAAAATAAGTACCAATGTTATTTTCTAAACGTAATTTTGCATTATGAAATGTATATAAAGCAAAATCTAAGAATGCACCAGATACTGGTTTTCCATCAAATAAAACATTTTTATCATCAAGATGTAGACCTCTTGGCCTTACAAATAAACTTGTATTACTGTCCTCATTTAAAGCATAAGTTTTCTCATTTTTTGGGTCAACATATTCAAGTTTTCTATTATTTGCATCCAATAAATTAATTTGACCATCCATTAAGTTTTTCCAAGTTGGTGAAGTCGAATCTTCAAAATCTGCCATAAATACGTCTGCTCCTGAATTTAAAGCATTTATAATCATTTTTCGATCAACAGGTCCTGTAATCTCAACATTTCTGTTAGCTACGTCTAGTGGAGGGGGAGTAACCGTCCAATCATCTTTTCTTATTTTTTGATCTTTTGGAAAAGAGAGTTTACTCCCTGACGAAATGGATTGTTGCATTTTTTCTCTATTTTCTAAAATCTCTTGACGCGAACTTTCAAAAGTTGAACAAATTTTTTCTAAAAAATTAATTGCATCATCGGTCAGTATTGATTGGTAATCTTTCTTTTTATTTGATTCTATTTCAATCATTAAAATTGTTCTTCTTCAGTAGAGCCTTCCAAAGCTAATGTTGAGGCATCCCCTCCCGAAATTATTGTCGATACTTTATCGAAATAGCCTGCTCCAACTTCTCTCTGATGCTTTACTGATGTAAAGCCTTTTTCCTCAAGAGAAAACTCTTTTTCTTGAAGCTCAACATAAGATGACATATTTCCACCTTTATAATTTGTGGCTAATTCAAACATTGAGGTATTCAGTGAATGAAATCCTGCCAAAGTAATAAATTGGAACTTATAACCAAAGGAATTTAATTGTTCCTGAAAAGTAGCTATTTCTTGTTCATTTAAAGATGCTTTCCAATTAAATGATGGCGAGCAATTATAAGCCATAAGTTTGTTTGGATACTTTTCATGTACTGCCTCTGCAAAATCCTTAGCAAAACCAAGATCAGGTTTTGATGTTTCACACCAGACAAGGTCTGCATAGGGAGCGTATGAAAGCGCTCTTGAAATAGCTGCTTCAGGCCCATTATTAACTCTATAAAACCCTTCCGCAGTTCTTTCGCCAGTTACAAATTCTGCATCAATTTCATCTATATCACTTGTAATTAAGTTTGCTCCTAATGCATCTGTCCTCGCAATAATTACTAGAGGAACTCCCAGCGTGTCAGCAGCTAACCTAGCTGAAGTCAATGTTCTGATATGTTGACTTGTTGGAACGAGTACCTTTCCACCCATATGGCCACATTTTTTTTCAGCAGCAAGCTGATCTTCAAAGTGTACAGCTGCAACTCCAGCTTCAATAAACTTTTTGGTAAGTTCAAAAACATTTAAGGCACCTCCAAATCCTGCTTCTCCATCAGCAACAATTGGAACAATATAATCTGTTGTTTCAATTCCGTCAGTTTTATCAACTTGTTCAGCTCTTAATAAGGCATTATTAATCTTTTTTGCAAGATTAGGGGCGCTATTGCTTGGATATAGTGACTGGTCTGGGTAAGTTGTATCACCTAAATTTGAGTCTGCTGCAACTTGCCAACCACTTAAATATATAGCTTCTAGTCCTGCTTTTGCCATTTGTACTGCTTGATTTCCAGACAATGCCCCCAAAGCTGAAACCCATTCTTCTTTTCTGTTTACTAAGTTCCATAGATTTTTTGAACCATTTTGGGAAAGAGAGTATTCAATGTTTAGGGAGTTTCGGAGCGAAACAACATCTTCTGCTGAAAAATTTCTTTTAGTATCTTTCCATCTTGGATTTGATTGCCAATCTTCATTAAGTATTGAGGGGTCAAGATGACCTTTATTCCCCATCGTAAAAACTTTCATAAATGTCATCTTTTGTTTGTTTCAATTTTTTTGCAACGCTTCTATAAGTACCTACAACTCCAATTTTTTTCAAAAAATTGTAAGGAGCTCTAAATATTTTATCTTCAAATGAAAGGAAGTTATTCACGAACTTAGAGGAATCATCTTTATTGGTTTCCTCATAATATTCTTCATCGTAGAATGTATTTTCATCTATCATTTCTTTCCTTTCAAAAAAAATCCGGGCAATTTGCCCGGTCCATCAAACGCATGCGACAGGGCTACCTATATGTAGATCACCACCACTTTTGACGCGCTTAAATTTAACATGTGAATAATATAGCAGTCCCTCAACAATAATGTGTTACATTTTTGTTAAATTAATTTTGTGTTGATGCAACACTTGCAATAATTACGATCAATGTGATAACTCCTGCTGAAGCGATAAGAACCTCACTTCTTGTAATTTTAATTTTTGGAGCTGAACTCATTACAGATGCAAACAATAAAATTGCCGCAGATATAATTAAGGCAAATAATGGAGCATAATCGTGAAAGTTAATAAAGACTTGAGAAATTAAAACTGAGATTACTCCACCAAATAAAATTGCACCAAGCGGAATAACTATAGATCCAGTAACTCTATTTCTAATTATATTTGCCTCTTTTAATTCATAAATATCAAGACCTTTGGGTACACCAAGAAGTATTCCAATAGCTGCAATTATTGCTTGGGAAAGTGTAGAAAATAAAACAATCCTCCAAAAAGATCCCATCACAGGAATAAGGTGAGTTGTTACATCGTCTTCAAGAATCGCTTCTATAGTTACGCCAATGCTGGAGGTAATTAAAAATCCAACTGATGACCCAAAAATTAATCCAAGGCCGATTCCTAAAAATACTGATTCCCTATCATTTGTCAGTATTCCGAAACCTTCGTAGTTTTTTTCTAAAACTTTTTTTAGATTAACAGAATTAATAATTGCAAATAAAGTTGTTGTTAGGGCTATGTTCAGAATATATTGAGTAGGTACATAATTAGAAATTAAGTTCAATGTTTCTGCTTCAAGAATTAAACCTTCATAAAGATATGAACTCACAATAAATGCTTGAATGAAAGCAGCAACTATCCCGTAAATCGCTCCATACTGTAGAGCTCGAAAAATTTTCTCTCCAAGCTGTGCAGGTGGTACAACGTCTTCATCGAGATAATCAACCATTGTTTCTACAGGAGCATCCTCGACTACTGTTTCTACAGGATATTCTTCAACCATTGTTTCTACAGGAGCATCCTCGACTACTGTTTCTACAGGAGATTCTTCAACCATTGTTTCTACAGGAGTTGAGCTTACAGACGGCGCCTCTCCACTTGACCAGCTGTTTAAAATAGCGTTTATGTCAACGCCGTTTGCCTCAGCTCTTGCCTGCGCTGAGCGAGAAACTAACTCTTGAGGCACACCTGTTGCTGTACTGATTTGTTCTACAAGTTTTTCATCCATGAGATTATTATTTAAATTTTAGTCTGACGAAACACTTCGAACCACATCATCAAAGGTTTTTTCTGTTTTATACCATCTCATCCATATTGATAGTATTGATATCCAAAGAATTATTCCACCACCTAATTTCAAGATCAAGCCCCCTAGAACCTGATCATTTAAAGTTGATATATTGAATATGTTATCAATTCCAACATAGGCAGAATATAGTGGTTCTGTTCCAAATGCTAAAAAGCTTGCAGGAACAGTTGGAAGTAAAGATTGAAGGAATAAATACCCAATACTAGCTGCTGAATTTAATTTTTTTATTTCCTCTGAAAAACCAATAACAGGTACCCACATATTGAGAGATACTAACAACATGATTGAGTGGACTAGAAAGTGAAAAATATGATTGGTAACCATTAGATTGACTACCGTACTCCAGTGCATCCCAACCATTACAAAATTAAATAAGAAAAAAGCAAAGACTGGCTTACTTGTAATTTTTAAAATACTTATAAATGGCTTTATTGAGATTAGTTTTTTTTGTGCGCTGTGAAGACCAAGCAACAAGAGAGGGGGAGACACAAGTGCAAGCACAAGGTGCTCAACTGAATGTACAGAAAAAAGATATTTCTCACCTATATCATGTAAAGGCCAATCTGTAAAAATCCAAAGAATTATCAAGCCAGAATACCAAAACTTTCTTTTAGGTTTTTTTAAATCATTATTGTTGGTCGTATATTCAAAAAAAATTATTAACGAAATGATTAATGCCCAAACGTCATAATGTGGATGCCACTCAAGAATCATATTAAATAAAGTTACCTACAGCCCTTTCGATCATTACTATTGCAAACAAAATAAGTGCAAGAATCATACCTCCTGCAAAAAACTTGTTAATTAAACTATTTTCATACCTTAAATGCATAAACCAACCTACAACAATTACAAATTTGCCTACAGCTAGAACTATTAACAAAGGTGCTGCAAGAGCCCCAACGATATCTTCTGTGTAGTAAAGGGCTACTTCTATCGCTGTGAGAATTGCTAGAACTATTGCAATTTGGACATACTTGGTTGGGCTTGGATGTTCTTTGTGTGTTTCTGACATTAGATAAGATAAACCACTGTAAATAAAACAATCCAAACGATATCAACAAAGTGCCAATAAAGGGCAATGAACTCTAAATTCATTCCTTCATTAAGAGATAATCCACGTTGTCTCTGTCCGACACCCCATAAAGCTAACAACAAAACTACACCTATAAAGACATGTAGTCCATGAAAACCAGTTAACACATAAAATGTTGAGCTAAAAATATTTGTAGATAGTTCAAAGCCTTTATGATAAAACTCAGTAAATTCATATATTTGTCCTGCTAAAAAAACTGCCCCAAGCATTGCCGTCGCAAGAAGCCACACTCTTGTTTTTTCTTGATCGTCTGTTTCAAGAGCATTATGAGCAAGCACCATTGTTAGAGAACTCATTAACAAAACAAAAGAACTCACCGAGGTAAATGGAATGTCGTAAACATCTGTTAATTTAATTCCAGGAAAATCTCTTCCCTTAAAGATAAGAAAAGTTGTTATTAAAGTTCCAAAAAATAGGATTTCAGTTGATAAAAATATCCAAAAGCCTAGTTTTCGTGTTTCAACACCAGTTGGTTCATGAGGATAGGCATGAGCATCACTCATAGGTAGAAGATTCTCTGGCATCAGGGTTTTCTTCTGAAGTTTCAAATTCTTCCTCAAGTGGTTCTGTACCCCAGCCAAAACCTCCTATAAGAAGAAGAATTACGCCAACTAAAGCAAGCGGAACGGATTTATAAATTATTGCATAACCTAAAAATGGGAGTCCAAAGGCAAGTATTAATGGAAAATAAGAGGGGCTTGGTAAATGAATTTCCTCATCTGGGTTTAAGCCTTCTTCTTCAAGTTTTAGCAATAATTCATCGGTGCCCTCTCTTCTTACTGCTCTTCCATCTTCATCTTCCCCATATTTTTGATGCCAAAAGTCATCCAAAGATTTAATTTCAGGTGCTTTTGAAAAATTCCAGACAGGTGTAGGTGAAGGAATACTCCATTCAATTGTTCTTGCATCCCATGGATCAAAAGGAGCTTTTTCACCCTTTCTTCGAGAATATATCCAATTTGCCATAAATACTAATATTGCCACAGCAAGTATGAACGCACCGATAGTAACAATTAAATTCCAAAATCCAAGATTTGTTTCTTCTGCATAAACCCATGTCCTTCTTACTTGTCCTTGCAGCCCTAGCCAATGCATTGGTCCAAATGTCACGTTAAATCCAATAAGCATGAGCCAAAAGTGTATTTTCCCCATTGTTTCGTTATACATTCGTCCCCACACCTTAGGAAACCAGAAATACAATCCTGAAAAGATACCGAATAAAGCACCACCAAAAAGAACATAATGAAAATGTGCAACTATGTAATAAGTATCTGTCTGTTGGGTGTCTGCCGGCACAACAGAGTGGGTAACTCCACTTAATCCACCAATAACAAACATACCTATAAAGCCAAGGGCAAATAACATTGGAGTATTGAGTGTCAGCTTACCTCCCCAAATTGTCCCCAACCAATTAAATATTTTCACTCCCGTTGGAACAGCAATAATCATTGTTGAAAGACCAAATCCAGCTTGAGCAACTGGACTTATTGCAGATGCAAACATATGGTGTGCCCATACACCAAATCCTATAAACGCAATTCCAAATCCGGCAAACACGATTGCTGGGTATCCAAATAACGGCTTTCTAGAAAAGGTAGGTAGAACTTCTGAGACAATTCCAAAAGCAGGAAGAATTAAGATATAAACTTCTGGATGACCAAATAACCAAAAAAGGTGTTGCCACAAAACAGGATCTCCACCACCTTCTGTTAGAAAAAAAGTAGTTCCAAATTGTCTGTCAAATGTTACAAAAAACAGGGCAATTGCAATTATTGGTAAAGAGAAAGCAAGAAGAAACGACACAGCAAATGTCATCCAAGTAAATACTGGCATTCTCATTAATCTCATGCCTTTAGTTCTCATATTTAAAATTGTTGTTATGAAGTTAAAAGCAGAGACAAGGGATGCAATCCCTAAGATCTGCAAACCAATTGCCCAGTAATCCATGGCGGTCCCAGGAGAATATTTAAGTCCTGCGTTTGGCTGATAGCCAAACCACCCACCATTTGGAGCAGAGGCTAGTCTACTAACTTCTTCATCAAGATACCCCCCTTCAGGAGCACCAGCAGTACCAAAAAGAAATGTTGAATATAGGAATAGTCCACCGGCAATGAATATCCAAAAAGATAATGCATTTAATCTTGGAAAAGCAACATCCCGAGCTCCAATTTGTAATGGTAAGAGGTAATTAAAGAAAGCTGCGCTGATTGGCATAATTGCCAAAAAGATCATCGTTGTTCCATGCATTGTAAACATTGCATTATATTCGGCTGCACTCAAAAAATTATTATCTGGTTGAGATAGTTGAATTCTTAATAACAATGCTTCGAGTCCACCAACTAATAAAAAGAAGAATGCCGCATAGCCATACATTATTCCAATTCTTTTATGATCAACAGTTGTTATCCAGCTCCATATACCAGTTTCAGATGATGGTCTTGAAAAAATATTCCTTTGTTTTTTTGGTTCAATAATTTTTGTCATTTCAATGTTCCCAAATATTCTATTAATGCCTGAATTTCTCTCTCAGTTAATTCTAGATTAGGCATGAAAGTACCAGGTTTTATTTGAGCTGGATTTGCAAGCCATTTTGTTAAATTCTCTGGATTATTTTTTAATGCTGCTCCAGCAAAAACATTTCTTATGCCAAAATGTGTTAAGTTTGGAGCTATTTGTTCGCCTTGAACATCCCAAACTCCATCTATCACGTGGCATTGGGTGCAGCCTGCATTTAAATAAACTTGCTGACCTTCATAAGCCAACGAATTTTGATCTAAATCATTTGCAGCATTTTTTTGTTGGTTCATAACCCATGAATCAAAATCAGATTGAGATAGAGACAAAACCCTACCTCTCATCTTGGAGTGACTTAAGCCGCAATACTCGCCACATTGAGCCCAAAATTCTTCTGCGTTGTCTGCATGAAGATTTAGATATGTTTTTTGGCCGGGAACAAGATATCTCTTGCCATTCAATTTAGGCACCCAGTAATTATGAAGAACATCATTGGACCACATTTCTAATCTAATAGGAGTATCTTCTGGAATTACCAAAACATTTGCTGTTGTGATTGCAAAGTCAGGATATTTATATTCAAACCACCACTGATGACCAATAACTTCAATTTTTAAGGCATCTTCTGGTTCTCTAGCTAGATCAAAAATGGTTCTAACTGTCGGCACAGCAATTGAAGCAAGTATTATAACCGGGATTATTGTCCATAAAATCTCAAGAAAATTGTTACCATGTATTTGTTTTGGTTCTGGTTTATCAGGAGAGTCTTTGAAATAAAACACGGAAAATAAAAGGGCACCTTGAACAATAAAAAATATAACAACAGCTATCCAAAATGTAAGCCAAAATAAATCATCAATAGTTCTTGCGTAGGGACCAGCAGGGCTTAACGAATCAAGAGGGGCATTTTCAATACAGGCAGTAATAAATAGAAAACTGCATAGCATTAAGTGTCTTGTTTTTAAAAATTTTTTAATTTGCATAAATTATCTAGTCAATATTTAAGAATAGCGTCTTGGCTAAAAATAGGGTAATTATATGTTAAAGTGCCAGCATAATTACTATAAGAACATGAAAGTTAATCAACATTCAATTATTAAGAAGTATCTTAAACTTTCAAAACTAAGAGTGGTTGAACTTTTGTTAGTAACAACCGTGCCCTCAATGATAATTTCCATTTACGGGATGCCACCTTTATCACTTGTAATCTACACCCTGTCAGGAGGAACCTTATTAGCAATTAGTGCAAACGTAATGAATCAAGTACTTGAAGTCGAAACAGATAAACTGATGCAAAGAACTGCCGATAGACCAATTGTAACTGGGGAGATATCAAAAATAAATGGTGTGATTTACTCAATTTCTTGTGGTGTGTCTGGATTTATAATTTTATATACTTTAGTAACGCCCTTATCAGCGTTCATTGCTCTTAGCGCAAACTTTTTTTATGTTTTTATTTACACACTTATTCTGAAACCAAGGACAAATCAAAATATTGTTATTGGAGGAGCTTCAGGTGCAGCTCCAGTTTTAATTGGCTGGACAGCAACTGGTTCTGAACTTGAAACAGGGCCTTGGGTTTTGTTTCTCTTAGTTTTCATGTGGACACCTGCTCATTTTTGGGCCTTATCTATCGAGAATAAATCGGATTATAAAAATGCACAATTTCCTATGCTTCCAAATGATGAAAGCCACAAAAGAACCTGCCTCTTTATTGCTATCTACAGCTGTTCAACTGTTTTAATATCTTTGGTAGCAGCGCCAATATTACAACTAGGCATGGTGTACTTGATTGTATCAATACTTTTTGGGATAAATCTTATGTATAAGTCATTTAATTTATACAAGGAGAAGATTAAGCCAATTAACTATTTTGTATTTTCTAATACTTATTTGGCTGTTATATTCATAAGTATCGTTGGAGATGTACTTTGGACTTTAAGGAGCATATAAGTGATTGATTCTTTTTTATCAATAACCTATCCACCCATACCAATTACTAAAATTGGCCCCGTTTTCTTTTCCTTACATGGGGTTTTTGCCGCAATTGGATTTTACTTTGGAGCAAACCATGCCATAAAGCTTGCAGACAAAGATGGGGCAAATGGTGATCTATTTTCAGATGGACTTACATGGGCAATATTTGGTGCAATTCTTGGAGCAAGATTTTTTACAATTCCAGCACACATTGGAGAACCGGGCTATGGCTTTGATGATATTTTTACACTAGCTGGAAGTTATTCAATTATGGGAGGAATGGCTGGTGGAATTATTGCAGCTTTTTATAGAATTCAAATAATAGGAAAAGAAAGTTTCAAGAGGTATGGAGATTATGCTTCAACAGGATTGATTCTAGGAACAGTGATTGGAAGAATAGGAGATTTAGCAATTGTTGAACATTTGGGACGTGAAACAAACTTTTTTCTGGGCTATGAAATCAAACCAGGATATGATTTAGCACCACAACATAATGGACTTGAATGTGCTGAACCAGTAATGTCTTGTGGAACTTTTCACCATGTTGCTATGTATGATATGTTTTTAGCACTAATTGTCTTTTTCATTTTTATGAACTTAAAAAAGAGATTCACATTTGGTCCTGGGTCTTGGATGGGGCTATGGGCTATTTGGTATGGAGTTCAAAGATCTATTTTAGATACTTTAAGGTTTGGAATGGGAGACGCTACGATTGGTGCATTTACATGGAACCAAATTGGAGGATTACTTTTAGCCTTTTTAGGTTTCTTATATTTTCAAAAAAATAAAAGTTTAAAATAAGCTAAAAATAAATCCAAAATAAATCAATAAAAATATAACACCTAAAAATATATTTCTTTTAATTACATATCTTGTGAGAAGAACTGCAAGAAAAGAAGCAAAATACATTAAAAACATTTGATAATCAATATTTGATGCGATCTCACCAGGCTCAATAATTATCGCTGAGCCACCAACAAGACCAATGTTAAAAAGATTAGAGCCAAAAACATTTCCCATAACTAAATCTGGCTTTTTTAATCGTGCAGCAGAAATTGCCCCTGCCACCTCTGGAAGGCTTGTCCCAATCGCGATAATCGTAACTCCAACAATAAGTGACGATATATTAAATAGCTCAGCTATTGCAATTGCATTATCAACAACTAATGTACTTCCAAAAATTGTTGTGGCTATTGCAATCACTCCTCTTAGCCAAATAAAGTTTCGCTCTTCAGTTACAAGCTCTTCTTCGTCGACAGCCTCTTCAGTTACCATTTTGTAAGTTACAAAGATAACTAATGATAAAAGAACAATTCCCAGGATGAATGGAAACTGATTTGTAAGTATGTAAGTGGAGACGAATATTGTAGTAAGTATCATCATCCAGACAGGACTGATTTGATTGATATTTATTTTTTTTTGATAGCTTTTATCAATAAACAAATATAAAACAGCCAAAACAAGAAGTGAGTTTGCAATATTTGAGCCAATGATATTTCCGATTCCCAAAGAAAGATCACCATTTATTGCAGCACCTGTACTTGCAAATAATTCAGGCGCAGACGTACCAAAACCTATAAAAGTTGCACCTATGATTGAATTTGGTAGTTTAAATTTAACAGCAATTTGAATTGCTGATTTAACCATTTCATCAGCACCTTTTACTAAAAGTATGAGCCCTACGAGAAAGCCACCAAAAATTATTAAAGTGTCCATAAAGATTTACTCTTTGGTGTCTCTCCAGGCAATCCACTCTTTAACTAATGACATATCATAGTTTGGACCATTCAAAGGCAGAGTAATCTCGGTAGCACCAGCCTCTAGGAGTTCATCTGCTTTGTCAATTCTTTTAAGATCTATTCCAATAGACCTTCCAATTTCTGATGGATCTCTTCCAATTTCTTTGCACCAGTTGTCTAGAACACTATTTTTATGAGCAACTGTTTCAATACCTGATCGATCTTCAGTTTTTGTAGCAAATCCATGCCAGACATCTGCATATTGTGCAGTAATACGTAATGTCACTTTTTCACCACCACCACCAATTAAAATTGGAATTTTTCTTTTTGGTTGGGGGGTAAGCTCTTTCATTCTTTTTTCAATTCTCTCTAGTGATTTTTCAAGCTCATTTAATCTCCATATAGGTGTCCCGAATTCATATCCATACTCTTGATAATCTTGTTCAAACCATCCTGATCCGATGCCAAATACCAATCGTCCATTAGAAATATGATCAACAGTTCTTGCCATGTCTGTTAACAATTCTGGATTTCTATAAGAGTTACAAGTTACAAGGGGTCCAATTTCTATATTTTCAGTTACCTCTGCCCAGCTTGCAAGCATTGTCCAACATTCAAAATGTTTACCTTCTCTTCTTTCACCCTCTGCCCACTGGGAGCCATCTTCTTTATATAGAGGATAGAAGTGATCCCAATTATAAAGAACATCTGCTCCAAGCTCTTCAGCTTCAACAGCAGCATTCCTTATATCGTCATATTCTGCGTGCTGTGGATGTAAAAATACTGCAATTCTAGGTTTCATAATTAACTTCCTTTAAATTATCCATAAATTCTATGTTAGCTTCCAATCTTTCTAATTTTTGCGCTGCAAGTTTTTCAGAAGAAGGAAGTGGGTTTTTGTTTACAAAAGCTTTTATATCAATTGCAAACTTTTCATCATATATGCTTGGAAGAGCATCTAAAATTCGTGAAGCAGTCCAATCAGGCATAACACCAAGTAAACCTTCAAAATTATCTTTAATGATTTCCCATGACTTTTTTCCAATATATTTGTTTGTTATCATTGAGGCCAATATATATGGGCAGTCTGCTCCGCGTATTTGTCCATCCAGCATGTATTCAACAATTTTCTTCCCTGAATTCTCATCTCTTACTTGACCTAAAATTCCTCTGTATCTTCCTTGTATCTGAGGAGTTGGAGCATTCTCAAACTTTTCTAAGAAAGTTTCAATCTTATTTGTTTCATCAAGAGCAGATATGTAAAGAATTGAGCTAAAAAATGTTCCCTCAGATATAGAATCCATTTTGTCTTCTTTAAAAATATCACTAAATTTTTTTATAAACTCGGCATCATCTAAATTTTTAGCTCTTAATTTGTTTATAGTATCTCTTATTTCCTTAATTTCTAATTCCTCATTTTTCACTACTTCAAATCCGAGTTCGTCGTGCAGACCTTTAGTCAAATCATTTACAAATGTTTTGAAACCTTCGGAATCTCCATTGTTGAAAAGATTTGCTAATGTCGATATTATTGAGGACATATATATCCAAATATCTTCATCTTTTTCATTCTTAAAATACAACAAGAATTTATAAAAATTACTAATTTTCGTAGGAGCTTTTTTAAATTGCATCCATTTATCTTCAAGTAATCTATATTTTTCAAGATCGCTAAGGGAATCAAAATTTTCAAGAATCTTTTCAAAAACATCATCATCGTAAAATGTATGAAAGAATCCCCATCCGCCACTATTAACATGTGGAATTTGTCCTAAGTTTTTTATATCTAGGACTTTTTTGCTATCACTTAATAAAAATTTTTCACTTTTTCCCGTATCAAGAAACTTTATTTGAACAGGAACCGGTTTTGTATTCATGTTGTTTGAATCTATATTTCTAAGTAAAAATGGTTTCTGTTGAATAGTTAAAGAATTATTTGAGCACTCAACTTGTAAAAAAGGATAACCTTTTTCTCTTATCCAGAAAGGTAATATTTCATTCAGTGGTTGATTGCTCGCTTCACTTAATGAGTCCCATAAGTCAGATGAGTTTGTATTATCAAATTTAAATTTGTTTAAATATGACTCAACTCCATTTCGAAAAGCTTCTTCACCGATAAACATTTGAAACATTCTTAAAACAGTCGAGCCTTTTTCATAAGTAAGAACATCAAACATCTCTTCCGCTTGGTCAGGCGTTTCAACATCAAACTCAACTGGTCGGGAATTTTCTAATGAGTCAATTGAAAAACCAGCAGTTCTTGACATATTCATAGCATTCCATTGTTTGAATTCAGGATATGTATTATATGATGCAATAACTTCCATGAGGCTAGCAAAGGCTTCGTTTAACCATATTCCATCCCACCATTTCATGGTTACTAAATCTCCAAACCACATATGAGCAAGTTCATGAGCAATCACAGTTATTGATCGGTCAAGCTCTGATCTTGTTGCTTTTTCTTTATCAAATAAAAGCAAGTTCTCCCTAAAAGTTACTGCTCCAACATTTTCCATTGCCCCCATTGCAAAGTCAGGAATAGCAATCAAGTCTAATTTTGTTCCTGGATATGGGATGTTGTAATAGTCCTCAAAAAAGTCCAAGAGTTTAATGGCCGCATTTCCCGCATAGCCAGTTTGGTGTGAGAATCCAGGCCTATGTATGATCCGGATATCTGTGGTTTTAGATTTTCCAATAACAGTAGCTTCTAAGTCACCTATTACAAAAGCAACAAGATACGATGACATTTTCATAGAATCTGCGAATTTAGTTCGAATTTTGTTATTTTCTATTTCTTCTTCTTCAATAACCATTTCATTACTGACTCTTAAATATTTTTTGTCAGCAATTATTGTCATAGAAAATACAGCTTTATAATCTGGTTCATCCCAACAGGGAAAAGCTGATCGAGCAGCCGTAGGTTCAAATTGTGTTGTAGCGATCCATTTTTTTTCACCATCTTGTGATGTATAGCTACTTTTATAAAAACCTTTTAGGTCATCTGTAATAACTGATTTGAATTCTAAATATAATTTATATTGACCCTTGCTTAAGGTATCTTTCGATCGAAAAATTATCTTTTCGTCTTCTTCTATATATATGATTGACAATGAAACTTCTTGTTTGTTGTTTTGAATTTTTGCACTTATTACTTCTATTCCAATACAATTTAAAACAATTTCATTAGTGCTCTCTACAACTTCTATATCAATTAATTCTTTGCCGTTGTATGAGAAATTATCTAAATCGACGTCTAGCTCTACTTCATATCTAATAGGATAAGTAGATTGTGGTAGTCTCTTTTTGTTCATTTGATTAATTTAATCCCAATCAATATTTATGTCTTCGGATGAGTCGACCTTTTGAACTTTATGTCGACCGAAAAAGTCTCTTTGTGCCTGAATTAGATTTGATGGATTATCGACAGAAGTTAAATTATTAAACCAGTTAAAAGACGCTGACAACACAGGTGTCGAAATATTGTTTTTTGTTGTTATTTGAAGAACTTTGCTAATCGCTGCTCTATTTTGTTGTAATTTATTAAAAATATTATCTAAGCTATAAAAACTATTATTTTCTGAAAATTCCTTTTTTAAATCCAACAATAGGTCAGATCTAATGATGCATCCTCCACGCCAATTTTCTAACACTTCGACAATTGATATTTCATGATTTTCGCTCTCACTAAATTTTGTAATCAACTCTAAACCTTGAATCATCGAACAAACTCTTGAAAAATATAATGCATCACTCAAATTTTTATCTGATATATTCTCATCAATTGATTCCATGCTAGTTTTTGTAATGTACTGATTATTACTTTGAAGGCGCGCATCGTAAGCCGCCGAAATAGAAGGAATGGATACATCTAAATCTAATGATGTTTGAATCGTTAATCTTCCCGTACCTTTATTTTGAGCAATAGGTTTTATTTGATCGATAACAAATTCATCCCCATCTTTTTTTTGGAGAATTTTTGATGTGATTTCAATTAAATATGATGAATTGTTATTTTCTGACTGAGAAGAAAAGAAGTTAGATATTTCCTTATTTGTTTTATTTAATTTTTTTAGTATCAAATACATTTCCGCTATTGACTGCATCTCAGCATATTCAATACCGTTATGTACCATTTTGATAAAGTGACCAGTTCCAGGTCCCTGGTATATTCCCAAGCACTCAACTTCAGCTTTAGCTGCGATATTTTTTAGTGTATTAAATAAAGATGTCTCTATAGATGCTTCAGAACCAACCATCAAAGCTGGACCATTGCGAGCACCATCTTCACCGCCGGATACACCCATACCAATAAAGTTGATAGAATTCTTTTTTAAATATTCTCCATTTTCAATACTGTCTAAATAGAAGGAATTTCCTCCATCAATAATCGTCCCACCCTCTCCTAATAGACTTACTAATTTTTCTATTACCTCTTTGGTAGCTTGACCTGAGGGAACCATTAATAATATAGTTTTGGGATTTTCTAAATTTTCTACAAATTGCTCAAGGTTATCAAAGGGAATAAAGTCATTTTTAAATTCTTTTTTAATATCATTTAGTTTTTTTTCTGAATTATTAAATGCTTTAATGATTACTCCATTATCTGATAGATTAAGAGCAATATTTTTACCCATGACACCCAGACCTATTAATCCGATTTCTTTAAGCATTTAAATTTTCTTCCATAATTTTAAGTTCAACGAGTCTGTTAATTAATTTCTCTCTCATTTCTACTTCTAAAACTAGATAATCTGATTCATTCTTTACATTAAGGATTTTTCCAAATTTTGCAATAGTATCAAGCTTTGAAGGATTAACCTTAAAACTTTGAAATGTCGTAGATCCATAAATTTCTTCAGCAATTTTTTCTATTAATTCAATCAGCCCTTCTCCTTTTATAGAAGAAACAAATAAAGCTTCCGGGTAAGTATCTTTTAAGTTATTTAATGATGCCTTGTCTATCTTATCAATTTTATTAAAAACCATGATTTCATTTGATTTTGCATCTATTTGTTTAAGGATCGATGAAACTGTATTTATATGCATCTCAGGTAGAGCGGTTGCAGCATCAACCACATGAACAAGTAAATCAGCATTTGTTGCAACCATAAGTGTCGACTTAAATGATTCAATTAAAGTGGTTGGCAGGTTTTGTATAAAGCCAACGGTATCTGAAATAATAATTGGTTCTTGCACATCTTTAATTTTTAACTCTCTCTGCAAAGAATCAACAGTGGCAAATAATTCATCAGCTGCATAGGCATCTGAGTTAGTTAATTTTTTTAATAGTGTTGATTTACCAGCATTTGTATATCCAACTATTGATACCATGGGAATATTGTTTCTCTCTCTCGAGCTTGATTGTACATTTCTCTGTTTTTCAATTTTTTTTAAACCTTTTTTTAATTTGTTAATTCGGTTATCAATCAACCTGCTGTCTGTTTCTAATTTAGTTTCTCCAGGACCTCTTGTTCCAATTCCTCCACCTTGTTGGTTTAATGTTTTTCCAAGACCTGCAAGCCGTGGCTTTAAATATACAGACATCGCTAGCTCTACCTGCAGTGCTGCTTCTTTCGATTGAGCGTGCAGCGCAAATATATCTAGGATTAAACCTGTTCTATCGACAACATCACATTGAAAAATAACCCTTAGTTCTTTTTGCTGATTAGGAGTTAATTCACAGTCAAAAACGACAACATCAATATCGTTTGATTTCGAAATATCTTCAAGCTCTTTAATTGAACCTTTACCTATAAATGTTTTGGGGTCAATTTTGTCTATTCGTTTTGTTTGAACAATGTAGGGAGTTGAACCAGCAGTCTTGACCAGGTTAGTTAATTCCTTAAGGGACTCTTCTTTATCTGCCCTAGTTTCATTTCTTAAAATTATTCCAACTAAAAGAGCTTTTTGAACGGTAACAAATATATCTCTATCAGAAACTGTAAGAAGTTTTTTATCTACTTGATTTGGATTGTTTCTTTCGTTCAACTACTTATAAATTTTAATTTTATTTTATCTATTTACAAATAAAAGTAGCGGAGGTGGACGGGAATCGAACCCGCCAAAGACTTTTCAGCCTTTCAACAGTTTTGAAGACTGTGGAGCCCACCAGGCGCTCATTCACCTCCATAAATAAGACTAATTGTATAAAAATTAATATATCGAATACAATTATTAATAATGAATAATTTTTCATCAATTTTTACAAGACTTAGAGAACAAAGAGGATTAAGTATAAAACAAATCGCCTCTTTTACTGGTGCAAGCACGAAAGATGTTAAAAAATGGGAAGCCGGTACAAGCTTACCTACAGATCAAAAAATAGTTGCCGCTCTTGAAGGCTTATTAGGTAAAGATATTTCAAATACGCTAGAAAGCAATGAGATTAAGCTTCCAAACAGATCTGAAAAAACGATTGAAGAATCATTATTTAAAGTAGATAAAGAAAAAAATATAGATCTGAAATCTGGAATTTTTAATAGGTTTAAATCTGATGTAGAAAAAAAACAAAAAAGACGCACTTCAGAAATGAATGTTTTTGACATATATTCAGATAAATCATTAGAGCAAGAAGAGAAAGTTTCAAATTATGAAGACCTGTATGAAAATGCCCTTGAAGAACAACCTTATATAGAAGACCCAAAACAGTTGTCTTTTTATTTTTCAAGAAATATAAAAACTTTTATTTCAATTTCAGTTCTTTTATTCATAGCAACGAAAGCTTTTCAAATGTTTCTAAATTCATTCAATTTATTTATTGAAAACCTCTTATGAAACTTAGCTCATTAGCAACTGCTGGTTTGACAACATCAATTTTATCCATTCTCGCTGGAGCAATTGTTAGGGCTACTGGTTCAGGTGATGGCTGCGGAGCGTCATGGCCAACTTGCAATGGCAGAGTGATTCCTAGTCTAGAAACAAGTTCAGAGATTATAGAGTTTAGTCACAGGTCTATTAGTGGAGTTTTACTTATTGTCACCTTATTGTTGTTTGTTAAAAGCAAAGATCCAGATACTCCATTGCTTCATAAAAAAATAATTAATTATCTAACCTTTTTTGTTTTACTTGAGGCAGCAATAGGAGCAGTCATTGTTATCTATGAATGGGTTGGACTAAATTCTTCCCTACCAAGAATTATTGCTGTTCCATTACATCTGGTAAATACATTTGCTCTTTTAGGTTTTTATACATTGATTTTTTATTTGTTAAGAGAATCTGAAAATAAATTGAGCAACTTTTTTGATAAAAGGATAAAAATTGCATTTGTATTATTTTTTTTAACAGGGGCTACTGGATCAATAACCGCTCTGGCAGATGTTTTGTTTCCTAGCGCTTCTTTTGTAGAGGGATTTATTGAAGACTTCGATTCAACAAGTGAAGTTTTAACTCGATTAAGAATTCTTCATCCATTTGTTTCTACCATTCTCTCAATATTCTTATTTTCAGAATCAAATAGATTTAAAAAAGAATTTGCAATAGATAGTTCAATTATTAAGGTTTTGGTAATTGTTGGAGTTATTCTAGGTGTTCTAAATGTTGTTTCTAATATTATTTTACCACTAAGCATACTGCACTTATTGCTTGCCGATCTTCTATGGATTACTTACGTATACAAAGCAGTCGAAAAGGCAACTTTGTTAAAAATTTCTCAAAATATAGATTAAATTAATTAGCTTTAATTCAGGAATACATCTATCCTTACTTTTCGGTAACTAGAAAACAAAATATAAGGTCAAAATAATGGTGACAAAAACAATTCCTTCAAAGCCAAAAGCTTCCAAAATGGAGGCAGAGCTTGCTAATGAAGAAGAGTCATTAACTCCTGAACAAGAAGCAGAAGCAAGAGAAAAAGCGAAATCTTTAGTTAAAAAACTCGCTGATGATAAAGGAAAATTAACCACAGATTTAGTTAGCCAATACCTTACTGCAATTGGTAATTTTGATCTTCTTACAGCAGAACAAGAAGTTGAATTAGCTCAAAGAATTGAAGCGGGGGAGAAAGCAGCAGTTAAATTAACTAAAAAACAATACAAAGATAAAAAAGGTGAAATTCGATTAAAGCGAAATCGAAAAAAAGGTGCAGAAGCCAAAGATGCCTTTTTAACAGCAAACCTACGTCTTGTTGTTGCTAATGCCAGAAGATACGCAAACACCTCAGGTATTGATTTTCTCGACTTGATTCAAGAAGGTAATTTAGGCTTAATAAGAGCTGTTGAAAAATTTGATTGGAGAAAAGGTTTTAAGTTCTCAACTTATGCAACATGGTGGATTAGACAAGCAATCACTAGAGCAATTGCAGACAAATCAAGAACTGTGCGAATACCTGTTCACCTTCATGACACTATGGCAGCTGTTAGAGCAGCACAGGCACAACTAAAGGCTGAACTTGGAAGAGACCCTAAACCACAGGAAATTGCAAAAGAGGCAGGTGTAGGTGTTGATAAGGTTGAGTTAGCTCTAAGCGTTGCAGACACTGTTTCTTTAGAACAACCTGTAGGAGAAGATGGAGCTCAATTAGGAGACTTTATTCAAGATGAAGATGCTAGCGATCCTTCGTTAATTGTTCAAGATTTAGACGTTGCAGAAAGTTTAAGAGACAGCATTAGCAGATTGCCTGAAAGAGAAGGAAGAATACTTGCCCTGAGATATGGTTTTTACGATGGAGTCCCAAGAACTTTGGAGGAAATCGGTGAGGAATTTGATCTTACAAGAGAAAGAATTAGACAGTTAGAAAAACTTGCTCTTTGTAGGCTACGACATCCTTCTTTTGGCATCAGAGAACAAGATTTAGTTTAATTTAGAAACAAACATCTCTAGTTGAGCTATATCTTCAAAATAATTTAAAAATTCTTTATTTAATTCCATATTATTAGGGAACTCATCAACAATTTTTTTCCAGTAATCCTTTTTTAAAAAAATAGGGATCAAATCTTTATTTTCATTAATGTTAAATAAATAATTTGAATTCCAAGCAACAAAAAGTTCTGTCAGTGTTCCAATTTTTCCAGGTAGAACAATTATTGCTTTCGAGTCTTTTAATAGAAAATGTATCCTATTCGAGAGACTTTCAGCTTTTATTTCATTATTAACGTATATATTTGGTCTTCTCTCAAAACCTTTTTCACTTTTTTCTGAAAATAACGATGGAACAGTAACTCCACTAACAGTCACGCCTTGATTTAAGGCACCTTTTGAAACAGCTTCCATGGTGCCTTGGTAACCACCTGTAGCAACATTATGTCCATATTTCCCAATCAGCTCTCCAACTTCTTCTGCAAATACATACTCTGATTCACCAGCTTTACATCTTGAAGAACCAAACACTGTTATATGATTCATATAGAAAGATTACAGACGCTGAATCTTTTAGAGGTGTAAAATAAAGAAATGTTTAATCAAATTAATAAAAGTATTGATTCCGCAATTGGTTCAGGCGCACAATACGCGGACGCAAGAATTTTGATATCTAAAAGTCGAAATATATCTTCAAAAGATGGTGAATTAGAAGATTTCAATAATTCTGAAAATATGGGATTAGGGATACGCGCACTCGTTGGTTCATCATGGGGTTTTTATGCTACATATGACTTATCAGATAAATCACTTATAGAAGCAGGAAAAAAAGCTTACTTAATTGCAAAAGCATCTTCAAAAGTACCAGGAAATGATTTTCCTTTAGCTGATGTTCCAATTGTTCAAGATAAATATATTACACCTCATGAGCAGAATCCTTTCAAAGTTTCATCAACAGATCAAATAGATTTATTAGTTTCCTCAACACATGAAATGAAAAAATTAGGTAGTTCAATAGCATCTGGTAGGTTAAATTTTTGGGATACTGAGAAATGGTTTGGGTCTAGCCAGGGTCATGAAATTTATCAGAATATTATTGAATCCGGTGGTGGGATTTCTTCTCTAAGTATTGGTGACGGAGAAACCCAAATACGCTCTTATCCACAATCTTTTGGAGAATACAGAACAGGTGGTTGGGAAGTAATACAGAGTTTCAAATTCTTAGACCACGTTGAAAGATTGACAGAAGAATCTAAAAGGCTACTAACATCTCCACAATGTCCCGAAGGGACTAGAGATTTAATATTGGAAGGTAGTCAACTCGCACTGCAAATTCATGAGTCGGTAGGACATGCTATCGAATTAGATAGAATTCTCGGATGGGAAGCAGCTTATGCAGGAACGTCTCATTTGCAACTAAACAAATTAAACGAACATAGATATGGATCAACGTTAATGAACATAGTTGCTGATGCTACTTTGCCTGGTGCATTAGCAACATTTAAATATGACGATGAAGGAACCCCTGCACAAAGAGTTGACATAGTTAAAGAAGGCATATGGACAGGAGTTTTAACTGGACGTGACAGTGCTGCCATAGCGGGAGTTAGCCCAGGAGGCATGGTCAGAGCTGATGGATACGGACGATTACCAATGGTAAGAATGACAAATGTCGGTCTTTTACCAGGGGAGTCATCATTAGAAGAAATTATTGCATCCACAGATGACGGTGTTTATATGGAAACCAACAGATCATGGTCAATAGATGATTTAAGATTAAATTTTCAATTTGGGTGTGAAGTTGGATGGTTAGTAAAAAACGGAAAAATTATAGATATGGTAAAGAATCCTACATACACAGGCATAACACCAAACTTTTGGGGAAGCATGGATATGTTAGCTGGAAGAGATGAGTGGGTATTTTGGGGAACGCCAAATTGTGGTAAAGGACAACCAAGTCAAATTGGACATACTGGTCATCCAGCTTCCCCAGCAAGATTTAAAGATGTAAGAATTGGAGTAAGAGGATGAAAATTTGGGAAAATTTGATCGAGGATACCAAGAAAATAATTCCATCAGATGTGCAATGTGAAATAAAAATGATTAATTCTATTGACTCGCTTACCAGATTTGCAAACTCCCATATTCATCAAAATGTAGAAGAGGAGATGACTGATCTTTATCTAACTTTTCACTCTGATGGAAAAACAACTAATTTGAATTTCAATATAACTTCCCTCGGATCAATTGATGAAGTCGTAAAAAAAGCTTTGTTGGAAATAGAAAATAATCCAAAAGATTCAAGTTGGTCTGGCCTTGCTAGCAAAGAAAACTCTTATGATGGATATAGAAATCTATCTCCAGAAAATCCAGACTTGAGAGCACAAAAAGTAAAAGACTTTATTGATCAAGGAGGATCTTTTAATGGTGCTGGTTATTGCTCCTCAAACGTTTCAAACGTTTTTGTTTGGAATACAAATGGCCTCAGTTCAAGCGACACTGCAACGAGTGCTTTTCTCGATGGAATATTTAGATCTGAAACATCATCAGGATCATCACACTTAGGCCATAAGACATTAGAAAATATTGATGGTGAAAAAGTAGGTCAAGAGGCATATTCTATTGCAAAAGAATCTCAAAATCCTCAAGATATTGATCCTGGAGTATACGAAGTTATTTTAGGTCCAGATGCAGTAAGCACAATTTTAGTTTTCCTTGCTGTTTATGGATTTAATGCAAAAAGTAAAGTTGATGGTACTTCACCTATTGAAATTGATACCCAGCAATTTGATAAAAAAATTACACTTGTTGACGATCCTCATAAAGAAGGAGCTTTAAACTTTAAAATTGATGCATCTGGATCTCCAAAAGGACAAACTGAAATAATTACCAACGGAGTACCAAAATCTTATTTTCACACAAGACGAACATCGACTGAATTAAACGAAAAAAATACATTTCATGAGATGTTTGGCTGGGGAGATAGTTTTGGCGGGCTTGGAACAAATTTGTACTTACAGCCAGGGGGTATTTCAAAAGATGAAATGATTTCAAATGTAAAAAAAGGAATTTATATAAATGAATTTTGGTATTGCAGAGTTTTAGACCCTATCACACAAGTAGTTACTGGTTTAAACAGAAATGGTTCGTATCTAATTGAAAATGGAAAAATTACAAAGCCTGTCGGAAGATTGAGATTTACTCAAAGTTTTATGTCCTCTTTAGGTCAGGGAAATGTTTTGGGTGTTGGATCTGAAAATAGATTTGCTGATTCTGAATTTGGCGAAGGTATTTTAAATGTTCCCATGTTGCATTTAAAGGAATTTAATTTCACCGGTGGTGTTTCTGGATAGAAATTATTATTTTAGAGGAGAAATACCCACAATAATCCCTCATAGGGGTGGGATAAATGTGGTTCCTGAAAATACTTTACACGCCATAGAACATACAGTTGAAAATAACTTTACACATTTTGAAACTGATTTAAGAATGACAAAAGATGGAGAAATTATCTTACATCATGATGCAACATTAGAAAGAACAACCCATCATAAAGGCAAGATATCTGAGCTAGATTGGAAAGATTTAAAAAAAATTAATGCTGGATCAAAATTCTATGAAAGAAAAAATCTAAACAAGGAGACCACCTTTGTTTTGCTAAGGGAGGCCTTAAAGACTTTTGATGAACTTTGTTTTAATTTAGATCTAAAAGAGTCTGGAATGGCAAAAAAAGTTTATAGAATTATTAAGGAAACAAAAGCTGAAAACAGGACATTAGTATCATCATTTAGCCCTTTGCGATTGGATGAATTTATAAAAATTTCTAAGGGTGAGATCTTCACTTCAGGATCATTTAGAGAAAACGTTATTGCAAGATATTTTCCAACAAAAAAACGAAATTTTAAAGTTCAAGCTTTACAAGCACCTTTTATATATAAAGGGTTAAAAGTTCATTCAAGAAAGCTTAAAAATTTTTCAGAGATCAATAAATTATATTTACATATTTGGACAGTTAATACAGAAGAAGATTTCAATAAATGTTTGGAGTTTGGATGTGATGGAATTATGACTGACGAACCATTAAAGCTAAAAAAATATTTGGAGCAAAAAACTTAATTACTTTGTGTGAGACTTAATAAACTTCTCTGCCTCATTAAATATTTTTTTCTTTCTATCGGAATCCATCTTATCTAAGGATCTAGTTAGAAGTGAAAGCCTTGGATTAGATTCATAAAAATCTCTATTCTTTTCTGTAAATCTCCAATAAAGTCCATCTAATGTATCACACCAGTCACCTTTTTTATAATTACTCATTTTTAGAATATAGTTTGAGCCACAAGTGTATGGTTTCGTTGACATCAGACCTCCATCAGCATACGTTGCCATACCATAAACATTAGGGACCATAACCCAATCTGAAGAATCTATATACATCTCCATAAACCATCTGTATATTTCATCGGGGCTTATTTCACAAAGATTCATTATGTTACTAATTACCATAAGCCGAGGAATATGATGCACGTAGCCATCACTCAAAGTAGTTTTAATGGCATCGTCCAATGGAACAATTCCTGTTTCTCCTTCATACCATGCATCTGTTAATTTTCTTTTGTGGTTCCAATAATTCTGTTTTATTTGATAATCACCTTCTTCTTGATATATGCCCCTAATAAATTCTCTCCATCCAATAATTTGTCTTATAAATCCTTCAAGAGAATTTATTGGAACGTCATATTTGTCTGCCAGCTTGATTGATCTTTCAATTACGTAATGAGGTGTTAAAAGGCCGATATTCATAAGTGAGCTTATACAGCTGTGAAAAAGAAAATTTTCACCCTCTAACATAGCATCCTCATAAACCCCAAAATTTAAAAAACGATTTTTTATAAACTCATCAAGTTGTTTTTTTGCATCTTTTCTAGTCACTGGAAACCATAAGTTTGTCAATTCTCCAGGATGATCTTGAAAGTTTTTATTAATTACCTTTATCACATCTTCAGAATGTTTGGAATCTTTAAAATTTGGTAATGAGGGGATGAGTGTATTTTTTGGAATCTTTTTTCGATTTTCTTCATCAAATGACCATTTACCTCCAATCGGTTGATCATTTTCATCCATTAAAATATTTAAGTCTCTTCTAGCTTTTTGATAAAACGATGCCATCCTATATACTTTTTTTCCTTTTGCCATTTGAGTAAATTTTTCTCTTTCAAAAATAAACATTGGAGATTTTTGAATTTCAACTTTAATTGAATTTTCAACCATTTTCTTATGGAATTTTCTTTCAAAAGGCTTATCTTCTAATTCAAAAACATTAATCTTATCAATTTCTTTCTTTTTAAGAAAATCAACCAGGAATTCAAAGTAATCTTTTTTGTCCTTTCTAGCTTCAAGTTTAAAGTAATTTACTTTTATATCTTTTCCTGCAAGTTCATCGCTATATTCTCTCATGGCAGTTAAATACAGAAAAATTTTCAGCTTATGGTGTTTAACATAAGTGCAAAGACCTAAATCTTCAGCCATAAATACATCATTGCAGCCTAAGTTTTTTAGGTATTTTGGATCAAATAATTGATTACCTAATATAACAAAAAAATTATCCTTCATGATTTCAAAACATAGTTTACCATTATTAGTAACAACAAAATAAATCATCATGGGGGTGGACAAATTGGATTTTTCTATTCTAGAAAGTGGTTTTTTGCCAAACAAAATATCAACACTTCTCTCGAATGAGTTCGATGACGTTGAATACATTGCAAAAAATCTTCCAAAAATATTAGCAAATAACCAAATTGAGTCTGAGGTATTAAATTTAGAGACAGAAAAAAATATATCAAATTTGAGCGTTGATGAATTAGAAAGAGCAATGTTACTTTACTCTTACATCGGTCATGGATACATCTGGGGAGGTACAAGTATAGAAAAGGTAATTCCAAAGAATATATCAAAGACATGGTACAAAATTTCTCAAAAGTTAGATAGGCCGCCAATCCTGTCTTATGCATCTTATGCATTAAATAATTGGAAATTGCAAGATGTAAATAAACCCTTTGACTTAGAAAACATTAGAATTCTGCAAAATTTTTTGGGAGGAATGGACGAAGACTGGTTTATTATGATTCATATTGCTATTGAGCATGAAGCAAAAGAAATACTTAATAATTTAAAAACTTATTACCTTGATAAAAATGAAGATCAATCATATCTAGAAAATGCACTTGTAAGCATAAAAAAAATTAATCAAATTATGAATAGAATGCCTGAAAAATGTGATCCTTTTATCTACTACAACCGTGTAAGACCCTATATCTTTGGTTGGAAAAATAACCCTGCCACACCAAATGGTGTAATTTATGAAGGTGTTGAGGAATACGGTGGAACCCCCCAACTTTTTAGAGGAGAAACTGGTGCCCAAAGTTCAATAGTGCCAGCCTTAGATGCTCTCCTCGGGGTAACCCACTCTAATGACCCGTTAAAAGAGTATCTGGACGAAATGAGACTTTATATGCCAAAAGAACACAGAAATTTGTTAAATGATTTAGATCAATGGTCTGAAAACAATAGAAGCAACTCCGTAACAGAAGATAGCTCAGTTGTATTATCGGACGAAATAATTAAAGAAGTACATGCTTTTAGAAATAAACACTTGGAGTACGCAAGGATATATATACATGAACAATCGCTATCTAACCAAAATAATTCAAATGTTGTTGGAACGGGAGGAACGCCTTTCATGAAATATTTAGACAAACACCTACAAGAGACAGTTTCATCGAATGATTAAAAAACTTGGAGTGCCAAAAGAAGTAAAACAAGATGAAGGAAGGGTAGCATTAATACCCAAACACTTAACCCAATTCACGGGTCTTGCAGATATATTTGTTGAGTCGGGTGCGGGCCAAGGTTCTGGATTTTCAGATAAGGACTATGAATCTGTGGGTGCAAAAATATTGGGATCTGCTGAAGAGTTATATGAATCTTCCGAAATAATTTGTAAGGTAAAAGAACCACAAGAACAAGAGTTTAATCTTTTGAAACCATCACATGTTTTATTTGGATACTTACACTTAGCCTCTAATTTATCAATGACAAAAAAGCTTCTAGAAAAAAAGTTAACGGGTATTGCTACTGAAATGATTATGGATGGAAATCAGTATCCTCTCTTGATACCTATGTCTAAAATTGCTGGAAACCTAGCAATTCAAAAAGGAATGCAATTCTTGGAATATTCTTCACAAGGCAAAGGGCTATTATTACCTTCAATTTCAGACGAGAGTAATTCAAAGGTAGTTGTTATAGGCTGTGGTGAAGTAGGTAAAGCCTCAATTGATAAATCTATTAAAATTGGAGCTTCTGTTGTTGCAATAGATTTAAATGAAGAAATTTTGACAGAATTAAAAAATAAATATCAAGACAAAATAACAACAATAATTGGCCGGAGTGAAGAAGCAAAAAATGAAGTTAGATCGGCAGATCTTATTGTAGGAGCTGTGCTATTGCCAGGAAGAAAGCCTCCGGTTGTAATTACCGAAGAAGACATAGACCAAATGGAAAAAGGCACAGTAATCATAGATGTTGCAATTGATCAAGGGGGTTGTGTTGAAAATGTAAAACCAAATACACACAGTGAACCATTTGAAATAAGAAACGGGGTAATAATTTCAGCGATTGCAAATTTGCCAGGGGCAGTTCCAAAAACATCCTCAATAGAACTTTCTACAATTTTGCAAAATTACATTGATGATTTGCTTATTGAGGATTGGTTTGAAAAATATAAAAGTAATCCAAATTTAAGACCTTCTTTGCAGATACATAATGGAATGTTGTTATCCGTTGAGGTTGGTGACAGCTTGAGCTTGCCAGTAACTAAGCTAGTTTAGGTTTCCAATTTTTTCTTGATTCATTAAAGTTTTCAATATCACTCATATAATCAAGTGTAATATCAATTTTATCTAGTCCTTCTAAAATTCTTTTTTGCGAGAAGTCATCCAAATCAAACATAAATTCAATTTCCTCACATTTAACAGATTTGTTATCAACTGATATCTGTATATTTGTGCTTGGATCTTTCTTAATTTTTTCAAAGAGACCCTCAACATTTTGTAAAGATGCTTCAATTGGTAAAAGTCCTATATTTATCGAATTTAATTTAAATATATCTGCAAATTTGGTTGAAATGATTGCATCGAATCCCCAATCTTGTAGGCCCCAAGGAGCATGTTCTCGTGATGAACCAGTTCCAAAATTATCTCCTGCTACTAAAACTTTTGATCCTTGATATTCTTTTTTGTTAAGCGAAAAATCTGGATCCTTTTTCCAATCAAAAAATAAAAACTCACCATAGCCCGATCTTTCAACCCGCTTAAGAAATTGTTTTGGCATAATTTGATCTGTATCAACATTAGACATATTTAAAGGAAGCATTGTTGAACTTATATCATTTATTTTTTTCATTTTAAAGATCTCTAATATCAACAAATTTTCCATGCAGTGCAGCTGCAGCTGCCATTTTTGGACTTACTAAATGAGTTCTTCCTCCGGCACCCTGTCTTCCCTCGTAGTTTCGATTTGAGGTTGATGCACATCTCTCTCCTGGATTTAATATATCTGGATTCATACCAAGACACATAGAGCATCCTGCCTCACGCCAATCAAATCCTGCTTCAATAAAAATTTTGTCCAAACCTTCTTCCTCTGCTTGATTTTTTACAAGGGTGGAACCAGGTACAACCATTGCACCTACAGTTTTTGCAACTTTTTTTCCTTTTACTATTTGAGCAGCTTCTCTTAAATCTTCAATACGACCGTTTGTGCAACTACCAATGAACACTCTATCCAAATTAATTTCGTTTATTTTTTCTCCAGCTTGCAAATCCATATATTCCAGAGCTCTACTTGCTGCCTCTTTGTCAGATTCATCTTTAAAATCTTCAGGATATGGAATAGTATCATTTACAAAAATTACCTGTGAAGGATTTGTACCCCAGGAAATAGAGGGTTCAAGATCACTAGCATTTATAGTTACGACCTTATCAAACACTGCATCATTATCAGAATAAAGATCACTCCACTCTCTAATTGCATCATCCCAATCTTTGTTTTTTGGAGCAAAATTTTTATCTTTTAAATAATTAAAAGTTGTTTCATCAGGTGCAATCATTCCTGCTCTTGCACCGCCTTCTATTGACATGTTACAAATAGTCATTCTATTTTCCATGCTCATATTTTTTATTACGTCACCAACGTACTCAATAACATGTCCAGCTCCACCACCCGTACCAATTTTTCTAATAATTCCTAATATTATATCTTTTGGCCCTACACCATCAGAAACATCTCCAACGACTTCAACTTTCATCGTTTTTGGCTTTGCCATTGCTAAGGTTTGAGTAGCAAGAACATGTTCAACTTCAGACGTCCCAATGCCAAACGCTAGCGCTCCAAATGCACCATGAGTAGCCGTATGACTGTCCCCACATACAATTGTCATTCCAGGCTGTGTTATACCTTGCTCAGGTCCGATTACATGAACGATACCCTGACGGGGATCATTTATTCCAAACAATGTAACACCGAACTCCTCACAATTATTTTCTAACGCATCGATTTGTATTTTTGATAAGGGATCTTTTATACCAAGTAATCTATTTGATGTTGGTACACCATGGTCAACTGTTGCAAGAGTTAATTCAGGATATTTTACTTTCCTGCCGGCTATTCTCAGACTATCAAAAGCCTGGGGAGAGGTAACTTCATGTACGAGATGCAAATCTACAAATATTAAATTTGTACTTTTGTCTATAGAAGCTACAAGGTGGTTATCCCAAATTTTTTCAAATAATGTTTTTCCCATATTATTAACAAATTATATTATTTTTCTACTTTAAGTTTTAATCATTATCATTTATTCACTTCTCATTTAAACTAGACCATCATGGAAACAATTATTGAAAAATTTTTAGAAATAGCAATAATTCTAGTTGCTGCAAAATTTGGCGCTGAGTTAATGAGAAGAATAAATCAGCCAGCAGTTATTGGAGAGCTAGTGGCTGGAATCATTATTGGATATTACGGTCTTGGATTGTTGCCACATTTTGAAAAGGGTGATGTAATTTCTACTCTTGCCGAAATTGGAGTTGTTCTTTTATTATTTGAAGTTGGATTAGAAACTAACTTAGAAGAGTTTGTAGAGCTTGGATCAACCTCAATAATCGTCGCACTAATAGGTGTTGTTGCCCCATTTGCACTTGGTTTTGGATCGATTTATGCACTCGGTTTAGGTGGAGTCAATCAATTTGAAGTTGCCCTATTTGTTGGGGCTGCCATGACAGCAACATCTGTTGGAATCACCGCAAGAGTATTTGGGGATTTGGGCGCCCTTAAAACAAAAGAAGCTAAAACCATTATTGGAGCAGCAGTTGTCGACGATATTTTAGGATTACTAATTCTAACTGTTGTTGCTGGACTTCTTACTAGTTCAGGAGATTTTGCTCTTATTGATTTAGCAATTATTAGCGGCAAGGCCATAGGATTTTTAATTGCAGTCGTAGTCATTGGTAGAAAAATTTCTCCAATAGTTTTTAACTTCTTAGTAAAAATCCCCTCTCCAGGTACATTTGTAACTGGAAGCTTTATTTTTGCAATGTTATTAGGTGCTGCTGCTCACTTTGTTGGGCTACATCCAATTGTTGGAGCTTTTGCTGGAGGAGTAATCGCCGCAGAATCTAAAATGACACACAGGATTAGAGAAGAAATGAAGCCTTTGAACTTCTTGTTAGTTCCAATATTTTTTGTTTACATTGGTTCGGAAGTAAACATTCAGACACTGGCTTCATTGGAAATTTTTCTATATGGAATGTTGGTCAGTTTATTAGCGTTTGTAGGGAAGTATGTTTCAGCCCTAGGTGCTATGGGTAAAGGATTCAATACTTCTTTGATTGGAATTGGGATGTCACCAAGAGGCGAAGTAGGTCTTATTTTTGTCGCTGTTGCTACAACAACATTATCTTCAATAATCACCGAAGATATTATCTCCATAATTATTTGGATGGTCATAGTCACAACTGTAATTGCACCAATATTATTAAATAGAATTTTACAAAAAGTTCCAATTTCCGAAAGAGATGACGATGAAAGATTTGAAACACCTGTTGTAGAATGACTAACAAAAAGAATTAATCTAATTAATATATATTTATTCAATAATTTGGGGGAATACAAATGCTTTTAAACTATCAAGGATCTATAGTTGCGGCAATTATGGGCTTGCTTTTGGCAGCTTATTTTGCAAATAGAATATTGTCTATAAATGTTTCTGATGAAAAAGTTAGTAATCTTTCCGATGCAATCAGAAAAGGATCCATGGCATTCTTGAAAAGACAATATTCATGGATAAGTATTTTTGTCATAGTTTTAGCTATTTTAATCCCAACTCTTACTGATCTCGGAGTTTGGGGATCTGTATCTTTCATTGGTGGTGCATTATTTTCATCGTTAGCTGGATTTATTGGAATGAGAATAGCAACTGCAGCTAATGGAAGAACAACAGAAGCTGCAAGAGATGGAGGAACCCTAAAGGCTCTACCAGTCGCATTCAGAGGTGGAGCGGTGATGGGTTTTTCGGTTGCTGGCTTAGGTTTGTTGGGAGTAGGTCTTGGATATTGGATTTTTGTTGACCTATTGGAACTTGAAAATGCTTATGATATTTTGGCCGCAATCGGTTTAGGCGGTTCTTCGATTGCTCTTTTTGCAAGAGTTGGAGGAGGAATTTACACAAAAGCTGCTGATGTTGGAGCTGATTTAGTCGGAAAAGTAGAGGCCGGAATTCCAGAAGACGATCCTAGAAATCCTGCAACTATTGCTGATAACGTTGGTGACAATGTTGGAGATGTAGCTGGTATGGGTGCAGACTTATTTGAGAGCTATGTTGGGTCACTAGTTGCACCATTAGCTTATGCTGCAATAGTGTTTTCTAATTCAGAGACATTGCCTTCGCTATTATTTTTTCCACTTGCTGTTGGCACTATTGGAATGCTAGCTTCAATCGTTTCCTCATTTCTTGTAGTACCAAAAGAGGGAAAACTTGCACAAGCTTTACATAGAGGGACTTATTCAGCGGCAGCTTTAACCGCTATAGGAGTTTTCTTTCTTTCCAACACAATGTTTTCGGATTACTCTGAAAACCCAATCGGCCTTTTTTTCTCGGTAATAATTGGTTTATTAGTAGGAATAACTGTAGGTCAAATTTCAGAATGGTTTACATCAGATCATCACTCAATTGTTAAAAACATTGCTGATCAAGCAAAGACGGGACCGGCCACTCTTGTACTTTCAGGAATATCAGAAGGTATGAGATCTGCAGCTTTCTCAGTAATTGTTGTTGTTTTTGGAGTTTTTGGAGCTTATACAGCAGGAGATTGGGCTTTAGGTGATGGTGGTGGAATATACGGAGTTGCAGTTGCAGCTATTGGAGTTTTAGCAACATTGGGTATCACCGTAGCAGTGGATGCTTACGGACCTATTGCAGACAATGCAGGAGGTATAGCAGAAATGGCCCATTTGGATCCTGAAGTAAGAAAAGCCACAGATGAATTAGATTCTCTAGGAAACACAACCGCAGCTATCGCAAAAGGGTTTGCAATTGGATCAGCTGCTGTAACAGCTCTAGCTTTATTTTCTGCATTTGTACAAAGTGCAGGATTGGCTGAATCTGGATTAAACATTACAAAAGTAGAAGTTACTCTTGGATTGTTTCTAGGTGGGATGTTCCCATTTTTGTTTGCAGCAATGACAATAAATGCTGTAGGAAGAGCTGCCTTTAAAATGATTGAAGAGGTAAGAAGGCAATTTAGAGAAATACCTGGATTAAGAGAAGGTAAAGAGGGTGTCGTTCCTGAATATGAAGAGTGTGTAGACATTGCTACCACAGCGGCATTAAGGGAAATGCTGCTTCCAGGCGGATTAGCAATTGTTCTACCTTTAGTAATCGGGTTTTGGAATAAAGAAGCCTTAGGTGGTTTTTTAGCTGGTGCTCTCGTAACTGGATTTTTGCTTGCGATATTTATGGCTAACTCCGGTGGCGCTTGGGACAATGCAAAAAAATATATTGAAGCAGGTGGCGGTGCTGGTAAGGGATCTGAAGAACATAAGGCAGCTGTTATAGGGGATACCATTGGAGATCCATTCAAAGATACTTCAGGACCGGCAATGAATATCGTTATTAAAGTCATGACAATAGTAAGTCTTATATTTGCATCAGCTTTTTGATAACATATTTAAACACATAAATTTCAACAAATGAATATTTTACTCATTACTAACGACTGGAAACCAAAAAAAGGTGGGATTACTACCTACCTTTCAAATCTTTCAGAAAATTCGAAAAATAATATTTTTGTGTATGGACCTAAATGGGTTACTGGTGAGAACACTTTTAAATCAACTGAAAATTTTTTGTGGAATCCAAATAAAGTATTCTCAGATGTACAAAAAATAATAAATGAAAATAAGTTTGACATTATCTTACATGGCTCAAGCAACCCAAATTTTCTATTTGTAAATAAATTAAACACATTAGACATTCCCGATTCGCCTAAAAATGTGAAAATTCCACAATTTATGATTTGCCACGGTGCAGAATTTAATGTTTTAAATTATTTTCCAATCATTAGAACAATATTGAAAAAAAATCTTAATAATTTGAATAAAATTTTTACAGTAAGTGATTTTTCACGTAAAAAGTTAGAGGATATAACAGAGACTCAAATCCATAATATTGGTGCAGGAATTGATATACCAAATTTTGAAAAAGAATACGAAGTAAATGAAAAAATAACTATTGGAGTTGTGAGTCGACTTGTTTCTAGAAAAAAAATAAATTGGCTGATTGATGTAACTCACGAAATCAGAGAAGCAGGTATTCCAATTGAGCTAAAAATATTTGGATTCGGAAAACAAGAAAATTATTTAAAGAAATTATCAAATGTATCTGCTGCTGACATTTCTTTCTTAAAGGACGAAGGTGAAGACGATCTTTCTAACTTTTACAAATCAATTGATATATTCGCTATGCCATCTCAGTCAAAATATTTTGGAATTGAGTTTGAAGGTCTTGGATTAGTTTATTTAGAAGCAGCAAGCTACGGAGTTCCAGTAATTGTAGGTGCGTCTGGAGGCGCAATTGAAACAATTATTCCTGGTAAAACTGGATTTGTAGCTGGGGATAAAAAAATACTTAAGGAGTCAATCCTTTATTTTATAAATAACCCTGAAAAGATTGAAGAGTTTGGATTAGAAGGTAGAAAGTTTGTTGGTGACTTTTATAATTGGGAAAAATTGATAGATAAAATTGAATCAAATATATGAATAATTTTTAGTTATTACTATCGCCAAATACATTTAAAATTTCAGAACTATCAATAGTTAAAGCTTTTTGGGGTGTTTCAAGCGGTTTATTTTTTTTATCAATCACTATTTTATTAATCAAATTATTTTTTGTTGCATCCTCAGTTTTCATTCTGAATCTTCCTCTATAGAAAACAATGTCTAGAAGTTTTGCCAAGTTTACCAAACTATCTTTTGATAACTTTTTAATACTCTTTTCATTAATCAAATATGTTTCCTTAATTCTTTCGAGGAGTTCATCTTTGTTTAAACTCTTAGGAATATTTTTTCTTTCTCCATTAATCAAGTTCATAATTTTTTGGTATTTTTCAGAGTTAACTAGTTCTATTATTTCGTTTTTTTTCATTTCCTTAAGATCATTAATATCAAAAACTTCTCGATTTCTCTGTTTAATTGCAAATCCTCCATAAGGTCCTACAGCTGTCATATAACTCCAGCCATTTTCTTGACATACAAGACGTGGGTTTTTGGTCGACAAATTAAACCTTTTATATGCATCTTCAGGACCAAGTAAGTCAGGATCTTCATCTTCGAAAATAGGTCCTATCATATTCCTATAGGGACATTTTGGTTGCCTAATTCCCTTTTCTTTTATGCCGTGTTGAAAATAATATCCTCCGCCAGGACCAAGTTTTATAAAGATAGGAGTTTCACATTCTTTACAATCACAAACTCTACGCTCTTTAAGAAGATTTGCTTCTTGTTGTTTTTCACCTTCATTTATATAGGTTTCATCTAGTTCTTCGATTGTTATGTCAGGTGGTAAGCCTATATAAAAGTCATCATCTCTCTGTAAATATGGATAGGCGATTCTATCCTGGACGCGACCAGTTTTTAGAACATATCGAGTATCAAATGGAAGCGGATATGAAGTTAGGGAAATCGGGTCAGGCTCACCATATTTGTTTACATGTTTTTGAATTTTCTCATAGGAATCTTTTAAGAAATCTATTTTTGCCTCTTCAGGTGATTTACTTTCTAATATTTCATCTAACTTATCTTCCATTTCCTTTGAAAATTTATAATTTATGTAGGGATCAAAATAAGGTTTCATAAAATTATTAATCATTGCCATTGCTATTATTCTGGGTTTCAAGCTTGAATCTGAATTTATAAAAACTGATGTTATGCTTTGGATTATTGAAACGTATGTTGATGGCCTCCCAATACCAAGTTCTTCTAATTTATTAATAAGTGATGTTGAGGAATATCTATTTGGTGGATTTGTAAATTTTTGTTCGTATTCTGAATTAATTATTTCAACTTTATCACCTTTTTTTAAATTTGGTAGCTCTTGTGATTGTTCACTTAGGTTTTTAGCTATATCTCTGTATCCTCCAAAAACCCAAGTTGTCCCAGATATCCCTAATAAAATAGTTTCATAAATCTCATCGTTTACTTCTATGTCTATCGTTTTTGTTACTCCTCTAGCTTCTGACATTTGTGACGCGATGGTTATATTAAAAATTAGTTCGTAAAGCCTATACTCATCACTGTCTTCTTTATATTTATTTAATAACTCTTCAGGCGTTTTAAATTTTTCACCTGATGGCCTAATAGCTTCATGAGCTGCTTGAGCATTTTTGCTATCGCCAAAATAATTTGGTGTAGAAGGAAGATGTTCTTTACTAAAATTTGACTCAATATATTTTCTGGAAGCTTTTATTGCAATATCTGAAAGCCTAATTGAGTCTGTTCTCATATATGTTATTAATCCCTCTTGATAAAGTTTTTGTGCAATACCCATGGTTTTGCCTGGTTGAAATCCCAGATTATTTCTAGCAGACGTTTGCAAACTTGTTGTTTTAAAGGGTTTTGGAGGCTTCCCAGTTCTTTGAGACTCTTTAATATTTGATATATTTGCTACAGAATTTTTAAGTATGTTAACAATGTCTCTCGCCTCTTCCTCATTCAAATATCTTCTATCCTTTGAAATTTTTTTTCCTTCTTTATCAAAATCTTTAGAGGTTGAAATTTTTATGCCATTTAAAGATTTAAGATTTGATTTAAATTCGAACCCTAAACTCTTACAATCAGCCTTAATTTCAAAATATTCAGATTTAATAAAACTTAAACGCTCCTCTTCTCTTTCAACAATCAATCTAATTGCTGGTCCTTGAACTCTTCCAGTAGAAATAAACGCCCCTCCTAGATCTCGTAATTTTGGTGATATTTCATAACCAATCATTCTGTCAAGCGTTCTTCTTGCTTCGTAAGATTTAAACTTTCCAATATCAATTTTTTCGGGATTTTTCATTGCATTAAGCACAGCAGTATCTGTAATTTCATTAAATTTAATTCGTTTAGGTTCATTTTTTAATTCAAGAGATTCCTTTAGGTGATATGCAATTGCTTCACCTTCCCTGTCATCATCAGTAGCTAAGTAGACGTCTGGTGCTTTATCGGCCAAGTCTTTTAATTCATTTACTATTTTTTTTCTATCTTCTGGTATCACATATATGTTTTCAAATTGATTTGGCTTTACAGCACCCCAAAGAATATCTTCTTTTTTAAATGAAGAAGGAATTGATTTTGTGTTTCTTGGAAGATCTCTAATATGACCTACACTTGATTTAACTACATATTCATCACCAAGAATTTTTGATATAGTCTTAACTTTTGTTGGCGACTCAACAATAACTAAAGGTTTAGACATGTCCTTATTGATAACAGTATTTTTTGTAAAAGTACAGGATTTTAGAAAAAAAGTATTTTCAATTCGATTTATAGTGATTATATAAGCAATGGATAAAATTAAAATTTTTTCAAAGTCTCAGTTTTCTTTACTCTGGTGGTCAGGAACAATTTCTAGCTTTGGAGACTGGGCAACCCTCTTTGGCTCCGTTGCATTGGCTAGCTATCTTGGAACTGAAGCGGGAAATTCTGAGCTTACAGCAATCGTTCCATTAATAGCAAGAATTGTTCCAGCTCTTTTATCTTCATTCGCTGGATTAATCGCTGATAGATATGACAAAAAAATAATAATGATATTTTGTGATGTTATAAGAATGATATTTGTTATGTTTTTATTTTTTGCAGATAATTTATATTCAATATTTTTAATAAATTTTCTATCTGAAATATTTTCATTAATAAGACAACCTTCTAGAGAGGCTGTAGTTCCTGAGATAGTAAATAAAGAAAATCTTGTAAAAGCAAATTCTTTATTTGCAATCGGTACATATGCAACATTACCTGTTGCATCATTAGCTCTGGGAGTTGTTAGCGATTGGAACAGTTTAGAACTTATAAATGAAACTGGTAATGGATGGAGTGGATCAATCATATTTTTATTTGATACTTTCACATTTATGGCTTCTGCGATACTTCTTTACTTTTTAAAAAATCAAAATAAAAATACATTAAATAAAAAACCTGATGTTTCATTTAAAAATTTCAAAGATGGCTTAGATTATTTTTTCAAAACTAAAGATATTAGAAATATCTCATTTTCAATTTCGTTTTGCTTGGTTGGAGCTGGTACGTTATTTATATTAGGACATACTTTCCTTACGGTTGATCTGGGTTTTAGCGAGAGTTCATTTGGATTTATGATCGCTTCATTTGGAACTGGAATTTTAATAAGCATGTTGACTTTAAGCTATTTTGTTACAAGTTTTAATAGAGTTAACTTTTTAATAGGAATTTCAATGATGCTAGTTGGTATTTCTCTTTTATTAGCATTTAGATCAACTGATTTTTTAGTTATTTTATTATCTGTTTTTATTTCAGGCCTTGGAACAGGAGGAGTTTACTTATTAACAATAAGTTTTTTGCAGGCATCTACAAGTATTGAAATTAGAGGAAGAGTATTTGGGAATTTTTATACCATTGGAAGGCTCGCATTATTATTTTCCTTTTTATTGTCAGGTATTATCGCAAATTATTTAGATGGCATTTTTGGTCAAGATGGAGTTTATCTAGTCTTAATTGGAAGTTCGATATTGATACTGATTGCTGGGATTTTAAATTTTATAAATGGATACAGAAGTATTTTTAATGAATTTGGTATTGAAAAATCAAACTTTAATAAGATAAAGTTGAAACTAGACGAAAAGGAATAAAAATTTGAATACAGATTATGTAGCTTTTGAAGGAGTAGATGGGTCTGGTAAAACTAGCTACATTGAATCATTAACAAATCATCTAGAAAAAAAACAAATAGATTACAAAATAGTAAGAGAGCCGGGAGGTTCAAAACTTGGTGAAGGGATAAGGGATCTTTTACTGAGTCATGAATATGAAGTTGAGCCTTTAACCGAAGCCCTCTTATTTTCAGCCAATAGAGCAAACCTAGTAGAAGAAGTAATAAGACCATCTATAGAGGCGGGGATAAAAATAATTTCTGACAGAAGTGCTTTTTCCTCAGTGGCATACCAAGGAATTGGAAGAGGCCTAGGTTTTGAAAAAATATATAACATAAATGATATTGCCATCAACGGCTATTGGCCCGAAAAAGTTATTCTTTTAGATATTGATCCAGAGATATCACTAAGACGTCAAAAAGTAAATGATAGAATTGGAAGTTCTGATATAGATTTTTTTAAAAAAGTAAAAGATGGTTATCTAGAATTAGCCAAGAAATTTGAAGACGATTTTTTAGTCTTGGATGCAACTCAAGATTTTGAATTCAATACAAAAATTATATATGAATGGTTAGATGTTGATTGAACTTAATTCAAAATTATTAAATGAATCATCAAAACCTTTCCACTCTTATCTTTTGATTTCTGGTTCTTCCCGCTATTTAATTGATCAGGCAAAAGCTTTTTCATCTAATTTATTATTTAATTCTACTGACACCCTTGAGCATCCAGATATAAGAGTTGTTACATCTGAAAATATTAATACATTAGGTGTTGATGATATTAGAAAAGTAATAACTAATGAAAGCATCTATCCAATTGAAGCTAAATATAAAATATTTATATTTCCTCCGACAAAGTCCCTTACGGAAGAAGCATCAAACGCTCTATTGAAAACTTTAGAAGAGCCTTCAAGCTCGAATATTTTTATAATTACTTCAAATGGAAGACACTGGTCACATTCAAAAGATGATTCAATAAAAAATATGTTACCGACACTTAAAAGCCGGTGTAGAACTCTATATATAGATGATGAATACACCTATACATATGATTTTGAATTTGAAGATATTATAAATTTTCTAGATATGGAGGAGAGTCTATTGCAAAAGAACCTCAATGATGAAATAAGTTTAATAACTTCGATTTTACAAAACTTGAAGCCTCCTCAACAAAATGCCAATGAAAAGATGTTTAATTTGATTAAATTAGAAAATGCTATTTACGAAATTAATGTAGATTCAAATACTAATTTAAATATTCTTGAAAAATCAATTGAATATTTAGTGAACAATATTTTATCAACAACAAATTTTACAAAAGTTGAATTCAGGTATTCTGAACTATTAACAAATTTTATTGAGGACATATCTTTGGGAATAAGACCAAGGATAGCAATAAACAAATTAGTTTTGGAATCTGAAGCTATTTGAACTTTAAGTCAGTAGTTTTGAAGAAAGTCTGACTAAATTGAATAGCAAAAAAATGGCTGCTAGAGTTCCAAATATTACTAGGCCCTCAAAGCCAATTAATGTGTAGGTTAGCCCTAAAGATGACTGGGCAAATACACTGCCTACAAATACGAATGAATCGCTTTTTATATTAAGGTTTGTATTTTTTTCAATTGAGTATTTAGAAATTTCAGAGCTAATAGAAACAAAGTTAAAATTCCACCCAAGACCCAATAAGAATAAACTTAAATGTAATAGGACTATGTCTGAAGTATTTAATGCGCAAACACAGCTTATTAAGAGAATAAACCCACCAGTGATAGATACTTTTTTTGAACCAACTTTATCAACAAATCGTCCAAGTATGGGCGAGAAAACAAACATTCCAAGGGTGTGGTAGCTAATTATTGTACCAACAACCTGTATGGTTTCACCTATATCTTGTACATGCAAAGGGGTTGCAGCCATGATAATAACCATTACAAAGTGATTGACAACTAACAACACAGTTAATTGGGATGCCTTTTTATCGAGCTTAGTCTTTGAAGAGGTATTTTCGGTGACTACAGGCAATCTCAATAAGCTAGTTTTATCTGTTAGTCCAATTACACAAAACCCTGCAAGCAAAAAACCAATAGTTGCAATGAAATAGGCAACAATTAATTCTGATCCAAAAATATTTTTAAATGTAGAAGAGTATTGCCCGACCAGCCTTGGTCCAAAGACTGAACCAAAAACTGAAAACCATACTGCAAGTGAAAGAGCGGTAGCTCTGAACTCCTCTCTAACGATAAATGATGAAGCATACCTTGTTTGCAAGGAAGCAGACTGACCTATACCTAAAACAAAAGCTCCAACAATAAGTAAATTAAATGAATTTGTCAAAAGACTTATAAAGCAAACAACACCCCCTATCGCTCCAACAAAAAAAGTATTTGCTAAAGCAAGCATTCTTGAATATTTCTTCTGTAAAAAATCAAAAATCTGCGTTCCCACAAATGCCCCCCCAACACCAAGTGCATTTGGAATCCCTACTAAATATGGGTTAGTAGTAACTTCTCGTACTGCCAAAGCAGTGACAGTAATTGCTGCAATAAAACCGATAGAAGAGAAACCGACTGAGAATAGCAAATTATAGATTTTTCTTATCTCAGAGGACATAAAAAGAGGATAACAAATAAATAGATTAAAGTTTTAAAGCAGAATTAACAATAAATAATTAATATAAAGAAGCGAAATAAATAAAGGAAAAAATGTACAAAACCGCTGAAACAGTTTCTCCAGGCCACCCTGATAAAATAGCAGACCTAATATCTGACTATGTTTTAACAGAGGCACTTTCAAATAATAAAAAATCCAGAGTAGCTGTTGAGACTTTTCTAACCGGGACATCTTACGGAGGGTTAGTTATTGTTGGTGGAGAGATAAGTGATATTGCGAATATTGATGATGATACTGTAAATGAAATAGTTAAAGAGGCATTATCTAAAACAATAAAAACAAGTTTTGAAGATTTTCAATTAGATAACTTAACAATACAAAATGAATTAACTCCTCAATCAGAAGAGATAAGATCTGCAGTCGAAGATGATAAAGATCTTGGAGCTGGTGATCAAGGCATTATGGTCGGCTATGCAACAAACGAGACAAAATCACTTATGCCTGAAACATTTGATATCAGCAGAAATATACAAATGTCTTTGTGGGATATTCAAAATAATGATGAAAATCTTGACTTAGATTCAAAAGTACAAGTAACTACTGGCGGAGCAAAAACCAAAGTTGTTATTTCTACGCAACATAAAAAAGATATTGATATTGACGGTTTAAGAAATAATCTTGAGGAAATGATTGGAACATTAGTAAATAACGATTTCCAATTTGATTTGAATCCTTCTGGATCATTTGTAAAGGGTGGACCTGCAGGTGATACAGGTTTAACTGGTAGAAAAATTGTTGTCGACGCTTATGGACCAACGGTACCTGTAGGAGGGGGAGCTTTTTCTGGTAAGGATCCTTCAAAGGTTGATAGATCAGCAGCATATGCAGCAAGACATTTAGCAAAAAATATTGTTGCACATAATTTGGCAGAAGTATGCCAAGTAAGAGTAGCTTATGCAATTGGAAAAGCAGAACCTTATGAATTATCTATTGAAACATTTGATACATCAAAAAAAAGATGATTTAGTTCTAAATGATTTTGTCTCCAAGTTTGATATGATGCCAGGAATGATCATCGAACGCTTAGATTTATTGAATGTAAATTATAAAAAAGATACACTGTTTTCTCATTTTGGTCATGATGATCGCAATTGGGAAAAAATTGAAGATCTTTAAATTTCTTTATATTTTTTAATTACTCATTATTGCCGAAGTAGCTCAGTGGTAGAGCAGCTCACTCGTAATGAGCAGGCCGAGGGTTCAATTCCCTCCTTCGGCTCAAAATTAATTTAATATAAATTTATTTTTTTTCTTGGATTGTGTAGTCTTTTAATGTGAAAAAATTTATACTTTCTTCTTTACTGATTCTATCTATAAGTAGTTCAGCTTTTTCATCCACTTATGATTACTCCAACATATCTGATGAACATGAACAAGTTCCTATTCCAGCAATTGTAATAGAGGAGGAAGTAGAGGTCCAAGAAGATCCTCAATGGACATATAAGTTTCTAATACCTACAAGTGTTGCAATTGCAACTTTGGTCATTATTGGAAATATTGTTCAATATTTTAGACAAGTCACAAAAAAGAGATATAAAGTTATAAAGAAATAGAGCAAAATTTATGAGCTCAAACATTCAAAAAATTATTGAAAATATCGATTTGTCTAAAAATTATGTTCTTGCATTAAGCGGCGGAGTAGACAGTTCTGTATTAGCTCATGTATTGGCAAAACAATCTGTAAAAATAAGGCTTGTTTTCATTCAACACAACCAAAAAGATTCTAAAAAGTTAGAAATAATCGCTGAAAAAATCGCAGATTCATTAAATTTAAAATTTAAAATACTCCCAACTTCATTAAATCCTAAATCTTCCGAAACTAAAATGAGAGATGAAAGATACAAGGCTTTACTCTCTGATCTTAAAGAAGAAGAAATATTAATAACAGGTCATAACCTTTCTGATAAGGCAGAAACTTTATTAATAAATCTATTTAGAGGAACACGACTTGAGGGTTTGAAATCAATAAAGTCAATTAATAAAAAAATTCAAAGACCAATGATTAAAATTTCAAAAACAGAAATTTATGATTATGCAAACAAACACAATTTAATTTATTTTGATGATCCATCAAACATGGATAATAAGATTATAAGAAACTGGATTAGAAACATTTTAATTCCTGAAATTAATGAAAAATTTCCTGGCTCATTTGAAGAAAAAATTGAGCTTTTGACAAACGAAGTAGAGCTTCGAACAAATTATAAAACAGACTATTTAAAGTATATAAAAATTTCGAGAGGCTATTTAGAGATACCAATATCATTATTAAGCCACAACAGCAATGAAAGACAACTCTATTTAAATGAAATAGCAAACTTCCTAGGAATGAAAAGCATAGAAAAAAACGATATAGAAAAGATATCTATATCACTCAAAGAGAAGAAAAAATTTGATTTTTTTAAAGAATGGATTTGTTTCAACTCCGGTGGCTCAATCATATTCTTAGATAATAATCAATGGAAAAAAGTTGCCAGGGATGGAGACTGTTCTTTTATTGGATTTTTTGAATTTAAAAAAATTAATAAAATTGATATATTCAACAATTGGAATTGTGCTCATCCAGAAAATCAGGATATTGATATTAGGTTTTTAAAAAATGGTGAAAAAATAATTAGTGATGGTATTTCGATTAAAGCCTCAGAAGTTCTTCGTAACTATGGAGTAGATAATGCATTCAGAAAAAATTGGCCAATGGTTTATGTAGACAATGATCTTTATTGGATTGTCGGACTTAGAAAATCAGATCTAGCAAAAGAAAATGAAAAAAAATCAAAAAGGGTTCTTTTACAAGCTTCACTTGTAAAAGATAATTTATATAACTTGAATAATTCCTAGTTTTATCATAAGTTTCACTATTTATTTATTCAGACATATATTAAATTTAAAATGTGGAGAATAATAAAGAACAAGATAACAAAAAAAGAAATAGGTCACTTTTTATATATATCTCTTTAGGACTTTTAATTTTTTTTGGTGTTCAAAGGTACAATCAGACCGTTAATGCTCCTGAAAGTTCAACATTTTCAGAACTTCAATCTCAAATTAATGAAGGATTAGTTCTAGAAGCAACGATAAAGGAACAATCTAATACTGTCGAATACATGCTGGCTAATGATGATACTGTTTATAAAACAGAATACCCCGAAGGGTTTGAAGGTGAAATATTTAAGCTTTTAATTGATCAGAATATAGTTTTAAACACAGACACAGAACCGGCAGGCATTCAAGATTATTTAATTGCATTTCTACCTTGGATATTTCTTGCAGGTTTTATGTTTTTTATGTTTTCTCAAGTTAGATCAAATGGAAATCAAATTATGCAGTTTGGTAAATCAAAAGCCAAAGAACTAGATGAAGAATCTCCAAAAGTAACATTTAATGATGTAGCTGGTGCTGAAGAAGCCAAAGAAGAACTAGAAGAGATTAAAGAATTTCTTAAATCACCAGAAAAATTCAATAAATTAGGAGCAAAAATACCTAAGGGAGTACTTTTAGTTGGTCCTCCTGGCACAGGAAAGACATTACTTGCTAAAGCAGTCGCAGGCGAATCGAAAGTTCCTTTTTTTAGCATCTCAGGTTCAGATTTTGTTGAAATGTTTGTTGGTGTAGGAGCAAGTAGAGTAAGAGACTTGTTTAAAAAAGCTAAAGATTCGTCACCAGCCATAATATTTATTGACGAAATAGATGCTGTTGGTCGAATGAGAGGAGCTGGTCTTGGTGGAGGTCATGACGAAAGAGAACAAACTTTAAACCAATTACTGGTTGAGATGGACGGTTTTGAAGCTAACCAAGGTGTTATATTGATGGCTGCAACAAATAGACCGGATGTTTTAGATCCTGCTCTTTTAAGACCGGGCCGTTTTGATAGACAAATTATTGTAGATAGACCAGATCTAAAGGGAAGAACTCAGATTCTTAAAGTTCACTCAAAAGAAAAGCCAATTGCAAAAAATGTTAACTTAGAGACAATTGCTAAACAAACCCCGGGATTTACTGGTGCAGATCTTGCAAATTTATTAAATGAAGCTGCACTTCTTGCTGCAAGAAAAAGCAAGAAGACAATATCTAAAGTAGATATTGAAAACTCGATCGATAGAGTTTTAGCTGGTCCAGAAAAGAAAAGTCAAATTTTAACAAAAGAAGAAAAATTAATAATTGCTTATCACGAAACTGGTCACGCTTTAGTGGGATGGGCACTTCCAAATGCAGATCCAATACATAAGGTGACAATCATTCCAAGAGGAAGAGCGTTAGGGTATACTCAAGCGCTTCCAGACAGTGAAAAATACCTAACTTCAAAGGCAGAATTGAAAGATCGTTTAGCGATGCTTATGGGTGGAAGGGTTGCAGAGGAATTGATATTTGCTGATCCAACTACAGGGGCTTCTAACGATATAGAAAAAGCAACAGAAATAGCAAGAAGGATGGTTATGGAATTTGGAATGAGCGAAAAACTAGGACCAATGTTATACGGCAAAGGCACAAATGAAGTATTTTTAGGACGAGATTATGGAAGACAGCAGGATTATTCTGATGAAGTAGCTTCATCGATAGATGAAGAGGTAAAAAGCCTCTTAAGTGATGCCCATATTGTTGCAGGAAAAATACTTGCAAAATTTAAAAAACAGATGGAAGAAATGGTCAAAGTTTTAATGGAAAAAGAAACAATAGATCGAGAAGAAGTAGCAAGAATTTTTAACAAAATAAAAAAAGTACAAATTTCAGGATCAGGCAAAAATCTTAAATTAGCATGAGTAAAGATATCAACAAAACAAATACCCACTTAGAGGAAGCTTTATCAGATTTTATTTCCAAAATATCGGAAGATCCAAATAAAAATACTGATTTAATAGCAAAAAAGTTCTTAACTCAGTTAGAAAAAAAATTTAATTTTCCAAAAAAAGATGTTACTTCTATTTTTGCCCATTTGGAGGGTGTCAACCACAACCATCCTATTTACGTAAACAAAATTCCATTCATTAGCTTTTGTGAACATCACATGTTTCCATTTTTTGGGGAAGTAAGTATTGCGGTTTTGCCAGAAAAAAATATATTAGGTGTATCTAAATTTAGTGACTTGGTAAATAATTTATCTAGTAAATTAACCCTTCAGGAAAAACTTACTGAAGAGATAGGTGAAAAAATTCTTCAAAATTTAGAACCTCAGGGTACGTACATAAAAGTTAAAGCAAAGCATTTATGTTCAGACCTTTTAAGCCCGGAAAACTCTATTGGAGACATAACTACAACTTATGCAAATGGGATTTATGAGCTGGATTCTTCATTAAGAGCAGAAGCTGCTTTAAACATGAGTTAACTTGTTCAGCTGGGACAACTATCTAGATTCACTAGAGACAAAAAAAATTGGAATAATTAACGTTACGAATGACTCTTTTTCTGGTGATGGAACTTATGTTTCTCATGAAAAACTTCTAAGCAAATTTGAAATTGCAAAAAAAAAGAAATATTAAATTATTAGATGTTGGATGTATGTCAACTAAACCAAAATTTCAAACAATAGATACCAATGAGGAGTCAAAAAGACTTGATTTTTTCTTACAGAATATTTCTGAATATCATGATTATTCAATTGATTCATTTAATCCATCAGTAATCAGAAAAGCTATTAAAAATGGATTCTTAATTATAAATGATGTAACTGGATTTAAAGAGGATAGGTTGATAAAGATAGCAAAAGAAGAGAAATGTGGAATGATTGTTATGCATAAAAATCCAAATTCTAATTATCTTCACGAAAAAATGCATTATAAAAATATAGTGGAAGAAGTAAATTCTCATCTCCAAAGGCAAATTGATAATCTAGTTGACAAAGGCATCAATGAAAAACAAATTGCAATTGACCCTGGTTTTGGTTTTGGAAAAACAATGGAAGATTCTGCCGAATTATTCCTTGGGTTGGAAAATTTGATTGATACCTACCCTGTAATCGTAGGTTATTCTAAAAAAAAATTTACAGAATTATTAAATATGACTGATAATGAAATGGAAGAATTCTGTTTAAAATCCGGTGTTTCGATGTTGAGATTACACATAGATAATTAAATAATTTGTGTATCGTAATATGTTAGGCTGATTAAAGGAAATTATGGCAGGATTAAAACCAAACGATTTTTTTTGGATCATTGAAGGAAAACTTGCTGTATCAGAGTGTATAGGTGGCGGTGGTCTTACAGCCAGAAAAATCAGACGAGAAGAAGAAATTCAATGGCTCAAGAGCCAAGGAATAAATTCTATTTTTTCTTTACTTGATTCAGATTTCAATTTAAAAAATTATCAAGAAGTTGGTTTCCGTACTTATCATTTTCCACTTGGTGAAAATGTAGGGGCTGAGTCAATTAGTTTAATTTTTGAGGCTATCAAAGAAGCATTGTCTGATAAAGAGAGAAAGCTTCTAATCCACAGAGAATATCTTGATGAAGAAGTTCCTGGAATTTTGGCTGGCTATTTAATTTATTCAAAACTTCTTGATGACCCAATATTTTCTCGTACAATTCTTGAGAGGATACTTGGAAAACCTCTATCCCCAAAAGCAATTGCTTTAATACCAACTAGTTAATATGTCGCTGACTATCAATATTGATGGGATAACTGTTTTCGCAAAACATGGAGTTTACGATGAGGAAAAAAATAACAATCAAAAATTTTTAATCGACTTGAATGTTGAACTTAAAGAAGAAACTATTAATTTGACCAACTACGAACTAGACAGTCTTGATGAAACTATCAATTACGAAACTTTTGTGAACGAAGTAATTGCAATTTGTAAAAACAATTCATTTAATTTATTAGAAACCTTAGCTTATACCATTCTGAATTCTTTCAAAAGACACGAAAAAATTTCATTCATGACTGTAACAATCCATAAACCAAACTCTCCATTACAAGATAATGTTGATGATATTAGCGTGACAGTAAGTGAAAAATTTTAACAAAATTATCTTATCTCTTGGATCAAATATAGACGATAGAAAATTAAATTTAGAAAATGCTGTTAGAGAAATATCAAAAATAGCAAAGCTGATTAAAATTTCATCAATTTATGAATCTGATCCGATTTTATATGAAGATCAAAATAAATTTCTAAATATTATTTTAGAAATAGAGTTTGATAGTTCTTCGATCAAATTGTTGAAGAAAATTAAAGAAATTGAAAAAAGGCTTGGTAGAAGAGAAAATTTTAGATTTGGCCCAAGGATTATAGACATAGATATTATTTTTTTTAATAACGAAATCTCAAAAAAAGAAAAGTTGACTATCCCACATTATGACTGGAAAAATAGGAGTTTTGTAATAATTCCTCTTTCCGAACTATATGATGAATTTGTTTCTGATGATTACAAAATAGATAGTCAAAAAATAATCAAATTTGGTAATATTATCATTAAATAATTACGGGCACCTTAAAGGGCACGATAAGAATGAAAATTTTAAAAACTACTGATTTACTTAAGAATCATAACGATATTTGTTTAGTTCCAACAATGGGTGCCTTGCATGATGGCCACATCTCATTAATTCATAAAGCAAAAGAGACTGAATTAAAAATCGTTGTGTCAATATTTGTAAATAAACTTCAATTTAATGACGAACAAGATTTTGTTAATTACCCCCGAGATATTGAAAAGGATATAAAGATTTTAAATGATTTAGACGTTGATTTTGCTTTCATACCTGATGAAGAGACTATTTATCCAAAATCTGGATATGAGAATTTATACTCAGGAAATATTGGCAATAAATATGAAGGGTCGTCACGTCCAGGTCATTTTGATGGTGTATTAACTATAGTTAATCGGCTTTTTCAATTAATTCGTCCACACACTGTGATTTTCGGTTCAAAGGACATACAGCAGTTGTTTTTAATTAAAAAATTAATTTTGAATAAAAAATACGATATAAGAATTATTGAGCAAAACACTAAAAGAACCAAAACGGGCTTAGCTCTAAGTAGTCGAAATAAATTATTGACTAAAGAAGGCATGAAAAAAGCTGAAAATATTTTTAAAGCTTTGCTTTTAGTTCAAAATGAATTTGAAAAATCAACAGATTTAATTGATATCGGTAACAAAGCAAAATCATTACTTGTTTCAGAAAACATTCAGTTAGACTATTTAGAAATTTTAGATTTGAATACATTTGCACCACCTAAAGGAGATTCGAAAGATTTTGTTATTATTATTGCTGTTGTAATTGAAGGGGTAAGGTTAATTGATAATATTCGATTCAAATATGAGGAAATTAAATGAAAAATATCATAGCTATTGATGTAGGAAATACTGAAACAACTGTTGGTGTAGGTAATAGTTCAGAATGGAAAAGCTACAGGTATACCACAAGGAAAGCTATTACATCTGACGAATTATTTATGATGTTTAAAACTACTATTGATCCTGAAAGTGTAAATAGTGAAAATTTGGATGGCTCCATTATTTGTTCGGTAGTACCTCAAATTACAGATAGTGTTGCAGAGGCAACAAAAAAATTTACATCTAAGTTAGTTCATATTGTTGGACCAGGAATAAAAACAGGACTAAAAGTCAATATTGATAATCCAAAAGAGTTAGGGCCTGATAGGATAGCAAACTCAGTAGGAGGCTATAAAAAAGCTCAAAAGTCAGTAATAATTGTTGATTTGGGAACGGCTACAACTTTTGACGTTGTTAATGAAAATAAGGAATATTTAGGTGGATCAATTGCTCCAGGTATCAAAATATCTCTTGAAGCACTAACATCAAAGACCTCATCGCTTAAATCAGTAGAGCTAGTACACCCAAAATCAGTGGTAGGAAAGAATACATATGAAGCTGTACAAAGCGGCCTCATTTTTGGACATGCTTCCATGATTGACTCAATGTTAGAAAAAATTATATTAGAACTTGATAAAAACCCAAAAATAATTATTACTGGTGGATTAGGAGAGATTATTCAGCCAATCCTTAATGTTGGTACAGAATACTCAAAAGATTTAACATTAAATGGACTTGAAGAAATATATTTTTTGAATAATTAGGCTGTACTAAATGGATAACTTTTCGAAATCAGAAAAAGAAATTTACGATTTGAGAAAGCAAAAAATTAGCTTTCTCAATGAGCTGACATCTAACTCTTTTCCTACAAAATTTAATGAATCTGTAAAAGTAGCTGATGTCATAAAAGAACATTCTGAAATTAAAGATGGTGAACATACCGGGGTCAATGTCTCCATTCGTGGAAGAATATTAAATGCGAGATCATTTGGAAAATTATTATTTTATGACCTACTTGATCAGTCTGGCAAAATCCAGTTGTTGATAAATTTAGGAGAAATTGATGAGTTGTATTTAAAGCTTTTCGAGAATTTTGATATTGGTGACATCATTGCTGTCAATGGCGAGATAATTAAAACTAAAAAAGGTGAGCTTTCAATTAAGGTAAATGAAACGACGATTTTGTCAAAAAGCTTAAGAACGCTTCCTGAAAAATGGCACGGTCTGAAAGATAAAGAAACTAGATTTCGACAAAGATATCTTGACTTAATAGTCAATCCAGAATCCAAAAGGATTCTTCAAACCCGATCAAATGTTGTGAGACTATTGAGAGAATATCTCCATGGCACTGAATTCATTGAAGTAGAGACTCCAATCCTGCAATCAAAAGCCGGTGGGGCGATAGCAAAGCCTTTTCAGACTCACCATAATGCACTTAATTTAGATATGTACTTAAGAATTGCACCTGAGTTGTATTTAAAAAGACTTATTATTGGTGGATTTGAAAAAGTTTTTGAAATTGGAAAAATATTTAGAAATGAAGGAATTGATCAAACCCATCAACCTGAATTCACAATGTTAGAAAGCTATCAAGCTTATGCAGATATGAACATTGTTATGGATATGGTTGAAGATATGTGTAATTATGTTTTTGATAATTTAGAAATTGATAAAAAATTAGAATTTAACGGTGAAGAAGCATCTTTTTCCGGACCATGGAAAAGAGTTAGCATGTATGATCTAGTTTCAGAAAAATTCGGTATTAAAATAAATTTTAATTCAAAATTCGAAGATTTAAGCTCTAAATTAACTGATCAAAATATTGATTTTGAGGCAAAAACGGTCGGCCTTTTAGTGTTTGAATTATTTGAGAATTTTATTGAAAAAGAAATTAAAGATCCAACTTTTGTTGTAGATTATCCAGTTGAAGTCTCACCATTTGCCAGAGAAAAGAAAGATCAACAAGGTGTTACCGATAGATTTGAGCTATTTGCTTTTGGAAGTGAACTTGCCAATGGATTTTCTGAATTAATTGATCCAGAAGATCAATCTTTCAGACTTAAAGAACAAGCTATCAAAAAAAGTGCTGGAGATGAGGAGGCTCACGTAGAAGATGAAGATTATGTTGAGGCTTTACAGTATGGACTTCCTCCAACAGGAGGCTTAGGTTTTGGAATAGATAGATTTGTTATGATGCTGGTTGGAAAACCATCAATAAGAGAAGTTATAACCTTTACCCCTTTAAAACCAGAAAATTAGTTACTTCTTTCAATTAGATACGTGTTAATGTCTAGAAGAATGTTTCGGACTGTTTTATTATCAATTTCTTTCGCTGCACTTTCACTTTTTTCCAAGTGAGTTTTTAAAAATAATTTAGATTCAGAAATTATTTCATCATTATTAAATTCATTAATTACTTCATTAACGCCAACTTTATTTTCAGAAACATCTGACAATATTTTATTTATTTTTTCCGGATATTTTTCTAGTGCAATTAAAACAGGTAAAGTATAAGTCCCTTCAATTATGTCATTACCCGAAGGCTTACCTAGGGTTTTTTCATCAGAACTCAAATCTAAAATGTCATCAGTAATTTGGAAAATGATTCCACTATGCCATGCCCATTTACTAATTGAACTTATGGTCTCTTGTTTACAGCCTGATGCCATTGCTCCTAATTTTGCGCTTGTTTTTATTAGACTTGCAGTTTTTCCTTCAATAATTTTTAAATAATCGTCTGTTCCATGATTTGTATCAAATGAAAACTGGACTTCTTTTGTTTGTCCCTCTACAAGTTGCGCATAAGTTGAAGCAAGTAACTTTACAGACTCGAGACCTAGTGATTCCGCAGCTAATTCTGAAGATCTTGCTAATAGATAGTCTCCAGCCAAAATGGATAAAGTAGAGTTCCATTTTTTATTTGTACTTTCAACACCTCTTCTAGTTGTTGCGTCATCAATTACATCATCATGATATAAGCTACCTAAATGTATTAACTCGACGGAAACGCCAGCATCAATTACTTTTTCTTTACTCCCGTCACCCAATTCACCAGCCAGTAAGGAAATTAACGGTCTAAACCTTTTTCCTCCAGCTGAAATTAAATACTGTGATATTTCAGACAAATAAGCATCAGAAGAACTACTGACTTGAATCAATCTTTTTTCAAGTTCTTTCAAGTTTTCCCATATGCTTGGTATAGGAATTATATTTTCAAGTTCTTTTGAGTCCATAATTAGAGAATAAGATGATTTTACAAATAGTTGTAATTTTCATTTAGATGTATAAACAGAGACTTATTAATATATAACTATGTTTGAAAGATTTACAGATAGAGCTCGTAGAGTCGTTGTTCTTGCCCAGGAAGAAGCAAGAAGACTAAATCACAACTATATCGGTACGGAACACATATTGCTTGGTCTAATTCAAGAAGGCGAAGGGCATGCAGCAAAAGCTATTGAAGAGTTAAACATCAATATTGATAGCGTTAGGTCTGAGGTCGTAGAAATAATTGGTGAAGGTCAACAATCACCTAGTGGTCACATTCCATTCACACCAAGAGCAAAAAAAGTTTTAGAACTATCTTTAAGAGAGGCACTTCAGCTAGGACACAATTACATTGGAACAGAACATATTCTCCTTGGCCTAATAAGAGAAGGAGAAGGCGTTGCAGCTCAAGTCCTAAAAAAATTAGGAGCTGAATTATCACAGGTTCGACAAACAGTCATAAAGCTCATTTCTAATTCTGGCGAAGGCAAAAAAGCCCAGGCAGCATCAACTGGTGGAAGAGAAAGGCCAGGATCAGGTACAGGATCTGCAATACTTGACCAATTTGGAAGAAATTTAACAAGGATGGCCAAAGAAGGAAAGCTTGACCCAGTTATTGGCAGAACAACAGAAATTGAAAGAGTAATGCAAATCTTATCAAGAAGAACAAAGAATAACCCTGTTCTAATTGGTGAACCGGGAGTAGGCAAAACAGCAATTGTAGAAGGCTTGGCCCAAAAAATTATTTCTGGAGATGTTCCGTCAACACTTCAGGGAAAACAAATTTATACTCTAGATCTTTCAGCACTTGTTGCGGGGTCAAGATACCGCGGAGACTTCGAAGAGCGACTTAAAAAAGTTCTTAAAGAAATAAAAACAAGAGGGGACATAGTTCTTTTTATTGACGAAATTCATACATTAGTAGGAGCAGGTGCTGCTGAAGGAGCAATTGACGCTGCATCGATACTCAAACCAATGCTCGCACGAGGAGAATTACAAACAGTTGGTGCAACAACACTTGAAGAATTTAGAAAACACTTTGAGAAAGACGCTGCTCTTGAAAGAAGGTTCCAATCTGTAAAAGTTGATGAACCAAATCTATCTGATGCTATTGAGATACTCGATGGTCTTAAAGACAGATATGAGATTCATCACGGAGTACGTTTTACTGACCAAGCAATTGCTTCGGCTGTAAATATGGCAGATAGATATATTTCAGATAGATTTCTTCCAGACAAGGCAATCGATCTAATTGATGAAGCTGGAAGTCGAATGAGAGTTTACAAAAAGCCTTTAGATGCTGAAAAACAAGAGATTTCTGACAAATTAAAAAACCTGAGAGAGCAAAAAATAGATGCAGTTCAATCGCAATTGTTCGAAAAAGCAGGTCAAATCAGAGATCAAGAAAAAATGTTGCTTGATGAAATTGACTCTATTGAAGGTTCTAGCTCATCAGATATTGAGTTAGTTATTGACGAAGAAGAAATTGCTGAAGTATTAGCTCAATGGACTGGCATTCCGGTACACAGATTAACTCAAGAAGAGACAGCAAGACTTCTTGAAATGGAAAATGAACTTCATAAGAGAATTGTTGGTCAACACGAAGCTATAACAGCAGTTTCCAAAGCTATAAGAAGAACGAGATCTGGACTAAAAGATCCAAAAAGACCATCTGGATCATTTATATTCTTAGGTCCATCAGGAGTTGGTAAAACAGAAACAGCAAAGTCTCTTGCTGAGTTTTTATTTGGAGATGAAGATTCATTAATCCAAATTGATATGTCCGAATATATGGAAAAACATACAGTTAGTAGATTGATTGGTTCACCTCCAGGATATGTTGGATACGATGAAGGCGGACAATTGACTGAAGCTGTAAGAAGAAAGCCCTTTAGTGTTGTCCTACTTGATGAAGTTGAAAAAGCTCATCCAGATGTTTTCAATACATTACTACAAATTTTGGAAGATGGAAGATTGACAGACGCACAAGGTAGAACCGTTGATTTCAAAAATACTGTAATAATTATGACAAGCAACCTAGGAACAAAAGATCTATCTAAAAATATCGGATTTAGTAATTTATCTGATACTGGTTCATATGAAAAAATGAAATCAAAAGTGAATGAGGAACTAAAAAGATATTTTAAACCAGAGTTTCTAAATAGAATTGATGAAACAATTGTTTTCCATGAATTAACACTTGATGAAGTTAAAGAAATTGTTGACTTGATGCTTGATAGAGTACATAAGCAATTAAAAAATTCAGATTTAGAGATTGTTTTATCTGATGAATCAAAAGAATATCTTGCAACAGAAGGATATAACAAAGAATTTGGAGCAAGACCACTTAGAAGATCAATTCAGAGACTACTAGAAGATCCATTATCTGAAGAACTTTTAAAAGGAAAATACAAGGCTGGTTCAACAATAATTGTCTCCTTAAATGAAAAAGAAGGCAAGCTAGATTTTGAATCAGTAGAAGCTCCCAATGAGCCCGAAGTAGATTTTGCTGATTCAGATTCTTAAATAAAACTGTCAACTCGTAATAAAAAATTAACTTCTATCAAAAGATAATATATTTAAAATTGCTACTATAAATTCCAACAGGGATTTAAAGGTATTTGTATACCTACAACTAGTTGGACAAGGAGTAAACGTGACTCGAATGAAGTCAAAATGGCTGGTACTTTTTATTGTATTTGGCCTAATATTAACTGCTTGTGGAGGCGGAAGTGATGATGCAGCTGAAGAAGAAGTTGTAGCAGAAGAACCAGCAGAAGAGTTGGATTCACCTGCAACAACTGCGGCAGCAGCTGAACCAGTAGCTGACCCCCCAAGCATTTGTCTTGTATTAGACATTGGTGGTCTTGGAGACCTAGCATTTAATGATTTAGCGTATTCAGGATATGAAAAAGCTATTGAAGACTTTGGAATGGTTGGTACTTTCCTAGAGCCTGACGGTGGTGGAGAAAATAGAGGCGAACTTCTAGAACTTTGTGCAGAAGCAGGAAATGATTTAATTGTTGGTAATGGTTTCCTTTTTGATGCCGCAATGAATGAAGTAGCACCTAGTTATCCAGACATTAACTTTGCAATCACTGACGGTGTTGCAGAGCCAGGTAACGTAAGAGGAATGCTATTCAAGCATGCTGAAGGATCTTTCCTCGCAGGAGTTGCAGCAGCACTAAAAACAACAACAAATAATGTTGGATTCATTGGTGGAGTAGATTTTCCACTTATTCATGAGTTTGAGCAAGGTTATCTTGCTGGTGTTGCAGCTATAAATCCTGACATTACAGTTCAAATTGGATACGCAAGTGTTCCTCCAGACTTTTCAGGATTTAACGATCCTGTAAAAGGTAAGGAAATCGCACTTGCACAGTATGAAGCTGGAGCAGATGTAATTTATCATGCTGCTGGCGGAACTGGTACAGGAATGTTCGAAGCAGCTAAAGAAGTATCTGAAGCAACTGGAACAAAAGTATGGGGAATTGGTGTAGACTTTGACCAATATTATACCGTTGGTAACCCACTTCCAGAACTACAAGAATACATCTTAACTTCTATGGTTAAGGCAGCTGATGTATCTATCTACAATGCTGCAAAAGCAACAGTAGAAGGTACCTTCACTGGTGGCCCTTCAGTTGATGACTTATCAACTGGCGGAATATATTTGTCTTATTCAGGTGGATATATTGATGACATAAAGGACACTCTTGAAGAGTATAAAGAAAAAATTATAAGCGGAGAAATTGTACCTCCGTCTGTAAGACCTTAAAAAGTCTATAAATTTTATATTCGTTCCAGGGGAAACTCTGGGACGAATATTTTTAAAATTAACATGAATATAGCAATCAACACCAATAATATTTCAAAATCCTATCCTGGGGTTTTAGCAAACTCAAATGTTTCAATACAAATTGATGAAAGCTCGATACATGCAATAGTTGGAGAAAATGGAGCTGGAAAATCTACATTGATGAAAATTCTATATGGTATGACTAAACCAGATTCTGGAAGTATTGAAATATTTAATGAAATAGTAACTATGTCATCTCCCAAAGATTCAATTACTTTAGGAATAGGGATGGTGCACCAGCACTTTATGTTAGCTAAAAATTTAACTGTATTAGAGAACATAATATTAGGAATAGACCGCCCATCGTTAAAAAACTTAGGTCTCAAAAAATATAAAAAAGCAATAGAAGAAGTTATGAGTAATTATTCATTAGATATAGATCTAAATATGTATGTGGAAGATTTGAGTGTTGGAGAAAAGCAAAGAGTTGAAATAATTAAAGTTTTATTTAGAGGTGCAAAAATTTTAATCCTTGATGAACCTACTGCCGTTTTAGTTCCTCAAGAAGTAGACGAGTTATTCAACAATTTAAAAAATTTACGAGAAAACGGCGTCACCATTATCTTTATTTCACATAAACTTGACGAAGTTTTGGAAATAGCAGACCAAATCAGCGTTATGAGATCTGGCCAATTAATTGACTCCGTAAGGAATATGAATGTTAGTAAAATTGAATTGGCTGAGATGATGATTGGAAAAAGTTTACCATCACCTCCTCCTAGATCTACCGAGAAAAAACAAAACAAAATTATAGAACTTAAGAACGTCAGTTCAAACAACGTAGACGGTCGTCAGCTTTTTAAAAATATTTCGTTTAGCTTATATGGGTCAGAAATATTGGGAATTGCAGGCGTAGAAGGGAATGGACAAAAAGAAGTTGTTGAATCAATTATTGGTATTGAAAAGCTTGAATCAGGGGAAATATTTTTTAATGGAGAAAAAATTAATGATAAAACTACAAGAGAAAGATTAGATTCTGGAATCAGCTTTATTCCGGAAGATAGACAACTTCAAGCCATGATAATGGATATGAATTTGACAAATAATGTAATAATAGGAAGACAAAATAAAAAAAAGTATAAATCAAACTTGGCAACTGTTAAAACCAAAAACGCTGTAAAAGAATCTGAGAATATTATTTCGTTATTTGATGTTAAAACCCCTGGAACAAATACCTTAGCTACAGCTCTTTCTGGAGGAAACCAACAAAAATTTGTCGTAGGCCGTGAATTAGAAGATGACCCTTCCTTATTAATAGCTTCACAGCCAACTAGAGGAATAGACATTGGCGCGCAAGCATTAATTTGGGAAAAACTCAGAGAAAGTAGAGATAATGGATTAGGAGTTTTGTTAATATCAGCAGATCTTGAAGAATTAATTGGCTTATCTGATCGAATAGTTGTATTTTATCAAGGTTCATTAGTTACAGAGCTAAGCTCGGAAGAAGTCTCTCCAGAAGATCTTGGAGGTTATATGACTGGGTTAAAAAAATGAAGCTAAGATTAAGAATCGCAAGTTTTTCAGCTCCATTAGTTGCACTTTCGATAGCATTTGGATTAAGTTCATTAATTTTATTGTTCATTGGCAAGGATCCAATTGAAACTTTTAGAATCATGTTTGAGTATGGGATTAAAGGAAAATCTATAGTTTCAATAATCAATAGATCCATACCCTTATATATATCTGCAATTGCAGTTGCTGTTGGATTCAAGATGGGATTGTTTAACATCGGTGTAGAAGGGCAATATTTAGTAGCATCATTGATAGCTGCTTTTGTGGGATCACAATTTAGTATCATTACACCAATTCACATATTATTTATTATTATCATCGCAGTTGCGTCTTCTGCAATGTGGGCAGCGATTGCAGGTTATTTAAAAGTCAAGAAGGGTATTCATGAAGTAATTTCAACAATAATGCTAAATTACATAGGCACAGGTTTAATTGCTTATGGTCTTACCAATGTATTTGACGAAGCAGGCTCTGATTATGAATTACCAAGAACCCCGGAATTACCAGAAAGTGGCAAAATGCCAGCTCTTAATAATTTATTTAGACTTGAGGACCTTCAAGATTTGCATGGTTTTCTATTTGTAGCAATCGTCGTTGGAATTTTTTATTATTGGTTAGTTTGGAAAACAACATTAGGCTTTGATTTAAGAATTACTGGCGCAAATCCTGTTGCTGCAAAATTTAGTGGAATAAACCCAAATAGATTGATAATCGTAGCCATGGTCACATCAGGTGGATTTGCTGGACTTGTAGGTTTGGGTCCTTTATTGGGTTATTTTCATAGATTTACGATAGATTTTCCAACAGGTTTAGGATTTGCTGGAATTGCTGTTGCATTATTGGGAAGAAATCATCCATTTGGTATGGGAATAGGTGCTTTATTATTTGCATTTTTAGAAAGATCATCACAGATTTTAGATTTAAATGATGTTCCGAAAGAAATAGAGAGAATGCTCCAAGCATTCATCCTATTAATTGTTGTTGTTTTTTATGAGATAATTAGACGTTTTATAGTAAAACAACAAGTAAAAGATGCTTCAAAGAAAGTTGAAACATGATAAAAAATATATATAGTTTCATACTTAAAAGATACATAGTGATTACCCCTCTACTACTTGTTTTGATTGTTGCTCAGAGAGAAGAATATTCACAATTAACAACAAGTGGAACATTTGGATCTGCAATAAGATTAGCAATACCTATTATGCTCGCAGGGTTAGGTGGTCTGTTTTCTGAAAAAACAGGAGTAGTAAATATAGGTCTTGAAGGAATGATGATAATGGGAACATGGTTTGGAGCATGGGGTGGATTTACATATGGAGCATGGCAGGGTGTATTTATAGGAATGCTTGGGGGTGCTTTATTTGGCCTTATACATGCTATCGCCACTGTTTCATTTCAAGTTGATCACATTGTTTCAGGAGTTGCAATTAATATTCTTGCTGCTGGTGTAGCAAGATTTTTAAATGTAATTTCTTTTGAAGATGTTGCATATGCAAGCTCAACAGCTTCTCCAAGAATTACTGGTGAAATAGGAAAGATGACTGTCCCTTTTCTTGCTGGAGGGCCAATAAACGATGAGGAGACTTTTAATTTATTCGGAAGCATTGAGAATTTAGACATTTTTCTAATCTCAGATTTTGCTGGATTTATTCTAGGATTTTTATCAAATATTTCATATTTGACTATTTTTGCGTTAGCAATAGTCCCATTTTCTCTAATTATTTTATGGCATACTCCTATTGGATTACAAATGAGAAGTGTTGGTGAATATCCTACAGGTAGCGAATCTCTTGGTGTAAATGTTTATCTAATGAAATACATTGGAGTTACTATATCAGGAGCTCTGTCAGGTTTAGCAGGAGCTTACCTTGTAGTTGGGGGAACAGGTATATATCTTGAGGGTCAAACAGGAGGTAGAGGATTCATTGGCTTAGCTTCAATGTTGTTTGGTAACTATAAACCTTTTGGCATTTTGATGGGGTCAGGTTTGTTTGGATTTGCAGATGCTTTACAGCTTAGATCACCTCAAGCAGTTCACGGTTTATTAATTGTAATTTCTATATTTCTTTTTGTACTTGTACTCAAAACACTTTTTGAAAAAAAATATACCCAAAGCCTTATATCTCTTTTGTTTAGTGGGGCTTTTTTAATTTGGTTTTTAAACTCAACAACTATTCCAAATCAATTTGTTTATTTCACACCACATATCACAACCTTGATCGTTTTATCATTTGCAAATCAAAGAATTAAATTACCGGAAAAAATAGGTGTGCCCTATAAAAAAGGCGAACTAAATTAATCTATCTACCTAAAAATGATATTTCTTGAATAGCACATTCCTTAAAAGGCTTTTGACCATTTAACTCTTCACCTGGATATGCGCTTATTACTTCAATACGAATTTTTGAGGATACAGTATCAAATGAAACCCATTGTTGAGACTGATTATTTTGTAATTCTTTTTCAATAATAAAATCTGGATCTTCAGTTGTGATGTTTATATCTCTTACTTTAAAATTTTTGATAAATGTTGTGCTTTTTTCTGGATTTTGGATAATGATAGTATCCCATGATATTGGCCTATCAAATTCAAACTCTAAAAAAGCGTCTGTACAGCTCTGCTGAGCATCTTGCCATGTTGATGGTGAATCATCATATAAATTAGTACATAAAAAATCATCACTAAAATTACTTGATGAAGAACAAGATATAGGTTTAAAAAATTTTAATTTTCCTTCTATTGTTGTGCTTGTTGAAGGGATAGTTGTCTGATCAATAACAGCTATTTCTTCAATCACTTCCTCCGCAACACGATTGTTATAAAAAAAACTTGCTCCAGCGATTAATGGCACAATTAAAGCAAGAAAAAAAACTGCTCTAATACCAGGGACTTCTTTTCTAGTAGGTAAATTAGTTGCTCCATAATTACTTAAAGGTTTGACGGGAAGGTCTAATAATTTTTCAATCCTCATTCGTTTAGCTTCAGATGTATTTTCAACCGAAACATCATCAACAACTTCATCTAATTTTAAACCAAGCCACTCACCACAACTTGAGCAAAATTCTAAGTTTATATCTACAGTTGCTTGACAACCTTTACAAGTAGTATTTTCCAATTTTTTCCTTGGTATCGATTAATAATAAAATAATACAGTAACATTCAAATAATTAAAATACTCAAATAATAAAACGAGGTTTTATGAAAAATAATCAATTAATACCTGGAGAGCCTCTTCGTGAAGGGGTCGACTTAATTGCTGATAAAAAGACAGGAGCTTTAATTGTTGTGGGGAATTCTTCAAAATTAGAAAAAATTTCTTCTGGTGGTATTAATTTAACAAATTGTAATTTTACTCCAGAAATGCTGGGGGAGCTTGCAAAAATGGACGGAGCAATAATTGTTGATGAAGACGTTAATCAAATTTTAAAAGCTAACGTCCATTTAAATCCTTCAGATGAAATTCAAACAACTCAAACAGGGACAAGACACAGAACTGCTCATCGTGTTTCAGTTGAAACAGCACTTGATGTGATTGCAGTCTCGGACGAATCTGGAATAATCAAAGTTTTTTCAGGAGATGAAGTAAATGAGTTAGAGGAATCATCAATGATCCTAGGTAGGGTCAATGAGTCACTTCAATCCATTGACAGAACAAGACGAAGATTTGATGATTCAGTGTTTGAACTTGGTGAATTAGAAATAGAAAACTCAATAACAAATCAACAAGTTTTAGAAGTTATTCAAAGAGGAGAATTACTAGGTCGCTTATCAAAACAAGTTAAAAACGAAGCTGAAAATCTTGGAGATGATTCAGGTTTGGTTATGATACAGATTGATTCATTGGAGTCTGGTGTTCGGCAAACATTAGATTTAGTTTTAAAAGATCATCTTCCAACTAAAAAATTTAGGAATATAAATAAGGCTGTTGATGAGATATCAAATTTAACTTATGAAGAATTAAATTCAGTTCAAATCCTAGGAAATATTCTTTTTATGCAACCTTTAGATGAAATTTCAACATCAAAGGGATATAGAGTCCTTGCAAGATTTCCAGGATTACCTGACAATTTACATGATTCCCTTGTTTCAAAATTTAAATCACTTCCAAATTTACTTTCAGCAACAACTACCAAACTTTTTGAAGTTGACGGCATCGGTCAAAATAGAGCACGACAGCTAAGAGAATATTTTGACACTTTACTTAAAAATGTAGGATTCAGTTATATTAATGGTAATTAACTAGTTTTAAATCTATACTAACCTTCTAATTTATGGCAACAAAATCTAAAAAATCTCAAGATAAATATAAACCAGATCAATTTGTAGTTCACCCACACCACGGAGCAGCAAAAGTCGTGAGAAAAGTAAATAAAAATGTTGAAGTTTTTGTTGAAGGGGAGCCAAAGTCAAAACGGATCCAATATTTTGAAATTCAGGTTTTGATGGATGGTTTAACAGTTATGGTTCCAGTTGAATCTGTTGATGAAGTAATAAGACCAATAGTTTCAAAAAATGCTATTTCTAGAAAAGTATTTCCGATATTTAAAGAAAAACCTGAAGAAGCTGGAACTAATTGGAGTAGATGGTACAAAGTTTTAACAGAAAAAATGACTTCTGGTGACATAATACAAGTTGCAGAAGTAGTAAGGGACCTCTCTCATGCTCAAATGAATAAGGGAATATCTCCAGCGCTTAAAAGAATGCTTGCTAAGGCAAGAGTGACTTTGGCTAGTGAAGTTGCATGTGCTCTTGAAATCGATGAAGAAGCGGCTGTTGAAAAAATAAATCAATATCTTCCAGAAGAAGAACCTGACGACGGTTTGTAAATAAAAATAAAATATTAAATATGTTAATTGGTCATGGTTGGGATTTACACCAACATTCAAAAGATGAAAAACTTATTCTTGGGGGAGTGGAGTTTGATGAAGATGGATTTACAGGTCACTCTGACGGAGATATTTTACTCCATGCTCTTTGTGACGGACTTCTAGGCGCTACTGGAAAAAAAGATCTTGGTTATTATTTTCCTTCAAATGACACAACGCCAAAAAATATACCGAGCACGGAGATTTTATCTGAAGTTCTAAATATTATTGAGTATCAAAACCTAAAACTTATTAATTTAGATATAACTATTGTCACTCAAAAATTTAATGTTCAAGAAAAAGCTGACAAAATTCAAGAAAATCTATCAAATCTTCTTAATATCTCAAAAGACTTGTTAAATATAAAAGGAAAATCTTCTGACGATTATGGATTAATTGGAGACGAAAAAGCTTCTTTAGCAATAGTAAGCTTATTAATTGAAGATGCTTAATTTATACAATTCATACACAAAACAACAAGAAGTAGTCAACTTAAATCAAGAAGACGTAAAGATATATTTGTGCGGCCCTACAGTACAATCATCACCGCACCTTGGACATGGAAGGTCAGCAGTTGTTTTTGATTTCTTTATCAGGTACTTAAAACATTTAAATTATTCTGTTTTGTACGTCAGAAATATTACTGATATTGATGATAAGATAATCCAAAAGTCACAAGAAAAAAACATTAATTATAAAGAACTCGCTGAAAGTGTTTGGGAAGAGTTTGTTCAAGCTCATGAAAATTTAAATTGCTTAGTTCCAGATATTGAACCAAGAGCAACTGCCTACGTACCAGAAATTGTTCAATATATTGATCAATTAATCAACAATGGATATGGCTACATTACAAAGTCAGGTGTTTATTATGATGTTTCAAAATTTGATGATTATCTTAAATTATCTGGAAGAAGTACTGAGGAAGTAAAAACAGGAACAAGAATAGAGACTGAAGAAGATAAAAAAAGTCCTGAAGATTTTGCATTATGGAAATTCTCAAAAGAGGGAGAACCTTCATGGGATTCGCCATGGGGAGTTGGACGTCCTGGATGGCATATAGAGTGCTCAACTATGATTAATCAAACACTTGGAAAGACTATTGATTTCCACTGTGGTGGAATAGATTTAATTTTTCCTCATCATGAAAACGAAATTGCTCAGTCTAAAGGGGTTGAAAAGAATGAAAATTTTGTAAATTATTGGCTTCATAATGGGATGTTGAATTTATCTGGTAAGAAAATGTCTAAATCTGATGGAAATGTAAAGCTACTCAACGAATATATTGACCAATATGGAGGAGAGGTAGTACGCTTTTTCTTTTTAAGGGCTCACTACAGAAGCCCACAAGAATTTAGTCAGGATTTATTAGAAGAATCTAAAAAAACACTAAATAATATTCGAGAATATACGAAAGGTACTGAATCAGATCCAGTTGATCCAAAAGTTATAGAGATTTTTGAAGATTGTATGAATGATGATATGAATACACCAAAACTTTTAGGTGAAATTTTCCAAATGATAAAGGAATCGAATAATCTTAAAGATCTTGAACAAAATCAAAGAAAACAAACTATTAAATATATTTTTGAAATATTGGGCTTTAAGCTTAAGTTGGCAGATCAAAGCATTAAAGATGAAAAATTATTATCTGAATTTTTTTCGATGTATGATATTAAATTTACTGAAATCGACACGGCAATGAATGATTTTATTTCAATTAGAAATAAATTGAGGAATGAAAAAAAATATGGAGAAGCAGACGAAATGAGAGATTCTATTTTGAAAATAGGAATAGTTATTAATGATGGTGAAAATGTTGGATGGTATTGGAAAAATAGTTGAAGGTTACAATTCAGTAAATGCTGCCCTAGAGAACCATAGAGTTGAAGAAATTCACATTAAAGAAAAAAATTTACAATCAAAAAAAATAAAAGATTTAATTGAACTTGCTGATCATAAAAAGATAAATATTGAAGTAGTAAAGGATAATAAAAATTGGAAATTTAAATCAACTGAATATATTGCAGCTCTTTGTAACTCAAAAAAAATATTTAAAGATTCAGATTTAGGAAAATTTTCCAAAACAAACTTCATAGTTTGTGATCATATTCAAGATACAAACAATTTAGGAGCAATTGCTCGTTCAGCTGCATCTTTTGATTTTAATGTCATGTGTATTCCAGAGAGAAGATCGGCAAGACTTAATGAGAGAACTTTTAAAATATCTTCTGGAGGTTTGGAGAAAATAGATATTGTAGAATACAAATCAATTTTTACTTTAATAAAAAAATTTCAATCAATGGATGTTTGGACTATTGGATTAGATATGAACGGCGATCAATCAATACAGAATTTTGATGTTGGAAATCAGTTCTTAGCTTTTTTTATTGGTTCTGAAGAAAACGGTCTTAGCAATGAGATTCAAAATAAATTAGACGAAGTATTAAATATTTCTACTACAGATAAGATTGAATCTCTGAATGTATCTGTTGCAGCTGGCATAGCTATGCAACATATATTTATAAAAAATTAATTTGTTCAGATTCCATTCTTGCTAATATTTAGATATTCGCCGGAGTAGCTCAGTGGTAGAGCAGCCGCCTTGTAAGCGGCAGGTCAGGGGTTCAACTCCCCTCTCCGGCTCAAAGTGAATAATTACCAAAATACAATTAGAGTCACATTATTTACTCTTATACTTTTACAAATCTCTTTATATTTCATGGGTTATTTGAGACCATCAATTATTTACGACTATCTAGATTATTGGCCGCTAACAATTCTTCCAATATTATTAATCGTGATTTTTCGAAATTCAGAATTTAAAGAAACTTTAGGTAATTTTGTAAATATTATATTGATAATAATTGTCATAATATTTTCTTTTGCACACATGTTTGATTCAAGATTTTTATCAACATATCAAGATGAATCTTTTTTTGAAAACTCTGATCTTAGTGATGATTTTCAATATAATCTTTCAATAGATATTGATGGTACATTAGATCTAAGTTCTTTTAATGGTCTCGGATATTCCGTAGATATTATTGATCGACCTGGCAAAGTTGGTTATCCAGAATCTATTGAAACATTAGTCGGCAATCCTAGAGCGGTAATCTTTAGAGAAATTGAGACAAGCAGCCTATTTAAAGTCAAGGGTTGGGATATTAGATTAGGAGATAGAAACTTATGGGAACTTGATATTTTTTCAATTGATTCTGCGGTATATCTAGACAATCTATCATTATTGCCTTCAAAACTATCAGGTACAGGGCAAATATTTCTTGGAGATAATCTTAAAATGGAAAAATTAATTATAAGTGGAAATTATGAAATAACAGTCTCTGGCAATCTTTCAATTTTAATAGTAGGACAAGCTGAAACACCAAGTAGTTGGCTAGAGGCAACGGTAGGAATACTCAACTCACCAGAGAAAACCTATAGTTTAGTAATTGATATTATTGATGGTTCACAAGTATTATTTAAGGATGGATAAAACACTGTGATAGAACAATTTGGGAATGGCCTTTTGCTTGGTATCATAATTTCTGTTGCTTCAGTGGCTTTATCTTTACTTTATGGTGTAACAAGGATAGTAAATTTTGCACATGGTGAGATTATTGCTTTAGGAGCAATAATGACACTATTTTTTTCAAACCCAATTGATTCAAAAATTTTGTTCTTAGATAGATTTGCACCTTTAGGTATGAACTTTTCAATTTCGATTGTAATAGCAATTCTTATCTGTGGAATTTTTGGTGGCTTACTTGAAATCTTTCTATTCAGACCTTTGCGAAAGTCTGAAGTTGGAAATATTGCAGTGTTAGTTGTAACAATTGGCCTATCAATATTTTTTAGACACTTATATCTTCTTTTTGCCACTGGCAGAGTTCAAAATTTTCCGTTAGAACTTGAGAGGAGACAAACATATTTATTTTTTGACATGACACCGAGAAATTTTCAAGTTTTGATTGCTGGACTTATTGTAATGATTTTTATTGGACTATTTCTTTCTTATACAAAGATTGGAAAAGCAATGAGAGCTGTAAGAGACTCCAATGAGTTAGCTAATGTATCTGGAATAAATTCAGATAACATCATTCTATTTACATGGATTGCATCAAGCATGCTTGCTGGATTAGCAGGGATTTTTCAAGCAATTATTAATGATGTCCGATACAATATGGGTTTTTTAATTCTTTTATTAATTTTTGCAGGAACGGTGTTAGGCGGAATAGGAACTTCGTTTGGAGCAATGGTAGGCGGATTGCTTATTGGAATTTTTGTTCAGGTATCTGTAGCTTTGCCCTTTATGGAGGGTCATACAGAAGCAAAAAATGCTGTCGCATTAGCAATAATGATTTTAATTTTACTATTTCGCCCTCAAGGAATTTTTGGACAAAAAGAGAGAATATCTTGAGAATATCTACAAAGTTTTTAATGACAATTTTTTTAACTGCAGGATCAATTTATTTGGTCTTCATATTAAATGAGGAAGGTCCATTAAGAATTTTATTTAACTTATTAACTTTTGCTGGAATATATGGACTTGCAGCAATAGGTTTAAATGTACATTTTGGACTTACTGGCTTATTAAATTTTGGGCATGCCTCGTTTATGGGTGTTGGAGCATATGTAACTCTATTATTAATTCCACATGCTGCTGGAAGGGAAGGTGAAATTACCGATACAGGTTTAACATTTTTTCCAGCTTTGGTTATAGGGATTATCGCAGCTGCATTGTTTGGTTTATTGTTGGGATTACCAGCAATAAGACTTAGGGGCGATTATTTAGCTATTGTAACAATTGCTGCTGCAGAAATTTTTAGATTACTTGTTAGAGATTTAGAGTCAGTAACTGGAGGTGTTTACGGAATTATAAACTTTTCTGAGTCTCTACAAATTTATAAACCTGAATTTTTGATTAATTTTTCTGAAAGATTTGAGCTCAATTCTTCTCAAATGTGGGTAGGGTTATTATCTTGGATTTCAATATTTATAGTACTTATCCTTCTGAGACGACTTACCAATTCTCCATGGGGCAGAGCACTCCGAGCAGTTAGGGAAGATGAAGATGCTGTAAGAGCTCTTGGAAAAAATGCTATATGGTTAAAGTTACAGAGTTTTATGTTGGGAGCTGGAATAGCAGGTTTAGCTGGAGTATTTCTTGCATTTAATTATGGATCTTTACAAACTACTACATTTGTTCCTTTACTTACTTTCTATGTATGGGCGATAATGATTTTAGGTGGTGTCGGAAGTTTAACTGGCCCTATTTTTGGATCAATTATATTTTGGGTAATAATTTCAGAAACAGACAGATTAGCTCAATTAATTTTCGAAAATGCAAATGGACAACAACTAGCTGGCGTAAGATTTATTCTTGTTGGATTACTCATAATGCTTTTGATGATATTTAGACCAAGTGGGTTACTTGGCAAAAAAGAAGAGTTATTGTTAGATGTTAAAAGTTCATAACTTACGAAAAAAGTTTGGAGGCGTAAAAGCTGTTGATATTGACGATATTTCATTTGAGCAAAATCAATTAACTTCGATAATTGGTCCAAATGGAGCAGGAAAAACCACTTTTTTTGACTTAATTTCTGGATTCACAGAAGGTGATGAAGGCAAAGTTTTTTTAAATGAAAAAAATATTACAAATAGTCAACCATTTTCAATTGCAAGACAAGGAATGGTTAGAACTTTTCAGCTGACAAAAGTTTTTGATAGGATGACGGTAATTGAAAATATGATGTTTTCTGGGTCCAACACAAAAAATGATTCGCTGTTTAGATCATTGATGAAACTATCTACACAAAAGAACAATGAAAATTTGATTAGAGAAAAAGCATTTGAAATTATGAAAGACTTAAATATTGATCACATGGCTGATTCTTATGCTAGAGAACTCTCAGGTGGCCAAAAAAAGTTGTTAGAACTCGGAAGATCAATAATTAATGATCCTAAAATTTTACTTTTAGATGAACCACTAGCAGGTGTAAATCCAAAATTAGCTGAAGAGATATTATCAATTATTCAAAAACTTTCCGATCAGGGAATAACAATTATTATGGTTGAGCATAATATTGAAGCGGTTATGAAAATTTCTGAAAGAGTTGTTGTTTTGGCTGAAGGTTCTGTAATTGCTGATGGGAATCCGGAAAAAGTTCGAAAAGATCCAAAAGTCATAGAAGCATATTTAGGATCTGGTAATGAATAAACCAATTTTAGAATGCAATGGTATTGCAGCTGGATACGTAAAAGATCTTGATATATTACAAGGTGTAGATCTTGTTGTAAATCAGAATGAGATTGTTTCAATTATTGGTCCTAACGGTGCTGGAAAATCAACGTTGTTAAAAGCGATCATGGGAATAATTAATATTTCAGCTGGAAGATTTTTTATTAATGGAATCGAAAAAACTAAGACTCCAACACATAAAATTGTTGAAGAAGGTGTTGCATATGTGCCACAGGTTGAAAATGTCTTTCCATCACTAACAATTGAAGAAAATCTTGAAATTGGAGCCTGGACAATCGGCAACAAAGGAAAGACAACAATATCAGATATATTTAATCAGTTTTCACTTCTTAAAGATAGAAGAAAAGATAAAGCAGGAAATTTATCTGGTGGTCAAAGACAAATTCTTGCTTTAGCAAGGGCACTTGTAACATCACCGTCATTATTACTTTTAGATGAACCTTCGGCAGGATTATCTCCAGTAGCTATTGAAGAAGTATTTGAAACAATAAAAACAATCAATAATTCAGGAGTTTCTATTTTGCTTGTCGAGCAAAATGCCAAAAGGGCTTTAAATTTTAGTAATAGAGGTTACGTTTTAGATCAGGGAAGAAATGCTTATCAGGGTCAGGGCGAAGATCTTTTGAATGATTCAAGAGTTGTCGATTTATATTTAGGTAAGTTATAAAAAAAGAGCCTGTCAAAGACAGGCTCTTTTAAAATTAATTAAATTTTATGAACCAAAATCTACTGATTTTAGAACTGGGTTAGTGTCACCTTCTGTTGTCCATATGTCATATGTAGCAGCAGTTGGGTCACCAGCTTGATTTAATTCAATCTCACCAGAAGCTCCAACATAGTCTACATCAACACCGTCAGCAGCAAGTGCTATACAACTAACACCTATACATTTTTCTCCACCAGATGATGCTTCAACTAGTCCTGAAGCAATTGCAGGTCCAGTTACACCATTAGCAGCAGCTGATATTGCCATTAACATGACAGCATCATATGCTTGAGGAGCAAATATAAATGTTGGTGATCCATCAGCACTTACACCAGCGTAAGCAGCTTCGAAAGCATCTTTTGCTTCACCAGCTGCAGATCCAGGCGCAGTACCTTTGAATCCATCAAGTGCGGTACCTAGTCCACACAATGATGCAAGACCAGCATCTTTAACACCGTCGGTCATGTACCAAGGTGTGTCAAGTAATCCTTGTTCGAAAGCAGGTTGTAAAACTCCACAACCAGTTTCTGGAAACAAGATTCCTACAATAGCGTCAGCTCCACCTTTACCTACAGCTGTTACTTCAGAACTAAATTCTGATGCATCTGTAGCATGGTAAACAATTGTTTTAACTGTTCCACCTGCTTCTTCAAATGCAGCTGCAGTAGCTTCTGCTAGACCTCTACCATAAGAGTCTGCTCTTGAAATAATTGAAACTGTCTCTACACCATCTTCAACAAGTAGAGATGCTAATACATCACCTTGTAAAAGATCGGAAGGAGCAGTTCTTGCATAAAATCCTTTTTTATCCATTTTGGTAAATTGAGGACTTGTGTTTGATGGGGATACCATAACAACTTCAGCAGCAATTGCAGTGTCAAGTATTGCTAGTGAGGTACCGCTACATGCGGCTCCCATAACACCTTGTGCACCTTGTGCAATTACATCATTGAGGCTTGTTAAAGCAACAGCTCCATCACAACCACTGTCGCCTTCTATTAAGACAACATCTTGGCCGTTTATACCGCCAGCAGCGTTTATTTGCTGTACAGCGAGAGCAGCGCCTAGTGCAATACCAGGTCCTAACGAAGCTAAGTCACCAGATAATGGCATTAATGATGCCAATACCAGTGGGTCACTTGCAGGAGCAGCTGTAGTAGTAGTGGCTTCTTCAGCTGGAGCTTCAGTAGTTTCTACTACTTCTTCTACAGCATCATCAGATCCACCGTCAGACCCACCACAGGCCGCAGCGATTAACGCTAAAACCGCAAACAAAGCTAAAGCTTTGCGATTTCTCATATAATTTCCTTTCAGTCACTGAAATTAAAAAATTCCTACATATTTGTAGGAATGTATTACAACAATAGCGTAATCTGTGTACTCTTCAATAGCAGAAACAAAAAATTTTTAAAAATGCTTGAAAATATCGAAAATTTACTAGTTTTTCTAAATAATTTAGACTATTTAGATATTTTCATATATCTATTTATTATTTATCTAATTTACTTTGGATGGAAACGTGGTTCGGTTTTAATTATTTATTATTTAGTGACTTTTTTAATATCAATTTATTTAAGTTTTACATATTCTTTTACAATCGGTGAGTATATAAGTAGTTGGCTAAATTCAAACCAACTTACATCTCAAATATTTGCTGGGGTAACAATATTTATCTCCGTTTTAACACTAAGTTCATTATTTCAAACATTTATTTATCGACAAGACTCAAAAAAAGATATTGGAAACAAATTACTAGGAAGTATCGGTTCGGTAGTTTTGAGCAATTTAGTCTTAACATTTTTCTTTACAATAATTTCTCTCTTGTCGCTCCCAATTTATCTTGAGCAAAATATTAAAGAATCAAATATTGTATCTTTTTATTTAAATTCTGATGGGGTTCCCCAACAATCGCTTGAATTGATAACCGGAACAGATATTCTAAAAATAACATCGAACATTAAAGAACTTACAGGAAAAACCTCAATATCCCTAAATGAATCTGGATGTTTAGAAATTCCTTCATTTTCTGAAGCTAAATTAATATCTAAGCAAAAAGAAACAAGTGAATTATTCGAAATGGTGAATATTGAGAGAATTAATGTAAATTCTGATCCACTAGAGTTCTCACAAACTTTATCAAATATCGCAAATGATTATGCAAAGAAAATGTATCTAGAAGGTTTTTGGTGTCATAAAGATCCCAGCAATGGGAATTTAGTTACAGAACGATTATTACAGGTTGGTTACCCACCTCCACGGCTTATAGGAGAAAATTTAGCGATGGCTTCAACTATATATTCAGGCCATGAAAGCTTGATGGGTTCTGAATCACACCGTGACACAATTTTAGACACAGAGTTTAAAAGAATAGGAATCGGAATTATATCTGGACCTAATGGATTAATTATTGTTCAAATTTTTACATGAATTTAGATACTTCATTGTTTATTAAAAATCTTGTGACTGGAACTGCAAGTTATTTAAAAAAAATGGGTTTTGATCTTAGTGCAGAGCAAGAAAACACACTAGAGTCCTCTTTAACGAGTGAATTAAAAAAAGATTTTGAGCTTCAAACAAAAACACCAACACAAATAATAAATACTTTTTTAAATGAAGATCTTAAATTAAAGGTTACTTTAACCCCTAATGATTTTGGTGAAAAAGCTCGAGATCAAATAATTATATGGGGAATTTCAAAAGCAAAAAATCTTGAAGGTAAATAAGTATTTATTTTAATAATTATTTTACTGCTTTAAGAACAGGTCTATCTAAGTAGTAGCTTAATATTTGAAGCTCTTGGGAGAGGTCAACTGATCTGATTTGAACATCAGCAGTGTTTTTAAGCAAAACAGGTGCAAAATTTAAAATTGATTTTATATTGCATTCAATTAGCTTATCAGCAATTTCTTGAGCTACTTTTCCTGGTGTAGCAATTATGCCGATTGCAACATTATATTTTTCACATGTATTTTGCATTTCTGATATTGGCTTAACTACCAATCCAGCAATTTGTTTATTGATTTTTCTTGGATCATCATCAAATAGACCAACAACACCGAAACCTCTTTCTTGAAATCCTCCATAATGTGCAAGTGCTGATCCGAGGTTACCAACCCCAACAATAACTGCGCTCCAGCCTTCAACTAATCCAAGTTCTAGTTGAAGCTGATTTCTCAACGTAGAAACTTCATACCCAACACCTCTAGTACCTAGAGTTCCAAGATATGATAAGTCTCTTCTAACTTGTGCATCATTAACTTTTGCCAGTTCCGCTAGTTTTTTTGAAGATATTCCTATAGTTTTATCGTCAATAAGCTCAAGACATTGTAAATACAGAGGTAATCTCTTCACTGTTGCCGGTGGAATCTTATTATTATTTTTCACTAATGCACAATCTAATAAGGATTAAAAAATAAGATAACTTACAATTAATTTTTTTATTTTTCTATAAATTAACGATTTATTGATATTTAGAGTATTTTTAGATACATAAATAATGAAAAATGAAAAAATATACGATGTTTTGATAGTTGGAGCAGGCCCATCTGGCTCTAATACAGCAATTTCATTTAAAAATTTGGACCCGAATTTAAATATTGGAATAATTGACAAAGCAATATTTCCTAGAGATAAATCTTGTGGAGATGCAATTGGCCCCGGAGTCATAAATGCGTTAAAAAGATTTAACAATGAACATATTTTAGATGATGAGCCTCAAGTAATTTCCACTTCATTATTTGGTCCTGATGATATAGGTATTCAGAATTATATTCCCAAAGTTAAAAACAAAGATGATTCTGTTGTCTATGTAATTCCAAGATATGAACTTGATAATCGAATATTCAATATAGCTAAAGAGTTAAATGTAGAAAGTTATGAAAATACGAGATTTGTAAAATATGAAAACACAGAAGATGAAAATATTTTAAGAGTAGAGGTTCAAGATTCTGAAAATCAAAAAAAGTCAATCTATACAAAATTGTTGGTTGGAGCAGATGGAGCTAACTCTAGAGTTAGAAAAAGTTTAAACTTGAAACAGAATAGTGACATTCATAAAGCAATTGCTATCAGAGCATATATTGATAGTCCAAATTATATTGAAATATTTAAAGAGAGAACCTTAATGTTTGAAATAAATGTTTCAGCTCTCAAAGGATATGCATGGGCATTTCCAAGTAAAGGTGATTTAATAAATATAGGAATTGGTATGCCATTAAATTTGTTTAAAAAAGACAATATGGATATCAATCAAATGCTAGATCAATTTGTTAACACATTGGAGTCAAAGGGAGTGATAGTCGAGAATATAAGAATGGAAAAAAGCTATATGCTCCCATTTGCATCCTCAAGACCGAAATTGGCTCATGATAAGGTCGCACTTGTTGGAGATGCTGGATCTATGATCAATCCAATGAGTGGAGAAGGTATATTTTATGGAATGGAAGCTGGATATTTGTTAGCTAAAGAAACATTTACATCTATAGATGGTACTGATTTAAATAAAAATATTAAAAGATATGAAAAAGCTCTTAACAAAAGATTTGGAAAACATTTTTTAAGTTGTGCATTAGCAAGACTAGTACTTCAAAGTCCATTTATGACTAAGAGACTTTTGAAAATTGCATCAATTGATAAAAATACAATAAACTTTGTTGTAGAGCTTTTATTTGATGAAGCTAGGTTAACTCTAAAAGAGACTTTTTTACTATCAGCAAAATTTATTTTACCCTTCAAAACATTGAGGTTTTTCACTAAATCTCCATCTTTTTCGCTATAACAAAAACCTGAATAAGTACTAAAATAGAACCACACATTGTGAAAGTTTTCACAAATAGGGAGGGAATGTGATTAACTGGTTGCCAATCTTGGTAATGTTATTTATAGGCATTGGATTTGCACTTGCATCATTAGGTGTTTCGTATTTGTTGTCTCCCAAAAATCCAACACCTGAAAAGTTATCCCCATATGAGTCTGGAATATTTCCTGAAGAAGAACCCTCTCAACGATTCCCAGTGAAATTTTATATGGTTGCCATGCTCTATATAGTTTTTGATATAGAAATAATTTTCCTACTCGCTTGGGCAACTAGATTTGAGCAACTTGGCTGGTATGGAATTATCGTAATTTTCATATTTACATTTTTTGTTCTTGAAACTTTATATTATGTCTGGAAAAGAAATGTCTTAGATTGGAATGTACCAAGAAGACAAAGATATCACGAACCAGTCAAAGATTATGAGGGAAGTAGTTAATGTATTCACCTGATAATATTTTTACAACCACAATTGATAAAGCTGTGAGATGGTCTCGTACACAATCCATGTGGCCCGTAACCTTTGGTCTAGCATGTTGCGCAATAGAAATGATGGCAGCAGGTTCAGCAAAGTATGATCTAGCAAGATACGGAATGGAAGTTTTTAGAGCTTCTCCAAGACAAGCTGACCTAATGATAGTTGCTGGAAGAGTCTCACAAAAAATGGCTCCTGTATTGAGACAAGTCTATGATCAAATGGCCGAGCCAAAATGGGTAATTGCAATGGGGGCATGTTCCTCTACTGGGGGAATGTTTAACAATTATGCATTAGTTCAAGGTGTTGATCACATAGTTCCTGTAGATATATATGTACCTGGATGTCCTCCCGGACCTCAATCATTAATGCACGGAATTTTAACATTACATCAGAAAATTATGGACAGAGAGATTAACAGATAATGTTTGAAAATATAGAACTTAGTCCAAATGAATATTTTGAAAAAGTTGAAGAACTAAAAAACGATGGTTTTGAAATGATGGTCGACTTAACTGCTATAGATTGGTTTAGGAAAAAAGAACCCAGATTCGAAATTGTAGTTAATTTCTTATCTGTTTCCAAAAATAAAAGAGTATGTTTAGTGGTAAAAGTTAATGATGATTTAAATGTTCCCTCGATCACAAGCCTCTATCCAAGCGCTAACTTTTATGAAAGAGAAGTATTTGATATGTTTGGTATCAACTTTGAAGACCATCCTGATTTAACAAGAATTTTAATGCCAGATGATTGGAATGGTCACCCACTAAGAAAAGATTATGGTTCTGGAAGGATTCCAGTTCAATTTAAAAATGCACCGAAGGTTGAATAAATATGGAAGAAAATAAAGAATCCTTAAAAGATGTAGATTTTTGGGCAACAAATTCGGAGGAAGGTGGTTGGAATATTTCATCAACTGATGAAGGATCTCAAAAAATGCTAGATCAAGAGGATGATATTAACACAAAGATACAGATGGGTTCAGAGGTTGTTGATGATTACTTCATAGAAGAAGATGTATCAGATGATGAAAGAATGATACTAAACATGGGCCCACAGCACCCATCAACTCATGGTGTTCTAAGGCTTCAAGTGGAACTTGAAGGTGAAGTAGTTAGAAGAGTCCAGCCTGTAATCGGTTATCTACATACTGGAATGGAAAAAACAGGAGAAGAGCTAAATTATTTTCAAGGTCCGACAAACACTACAAGAATGGATTATTTATCACCATTTTTTAATGAACTTGTTTTTTCTTTAGCAACTGAAAAATTGCTTAATATAGAAGTTCCAGAAAGAGCATCAACAATAAGAATTCTTATGACAGAGCTGAATAGAGTTTCTTCACACCTTGTTGCTTTAGCTACTGGAGGTATGGATATTGGAGCTTTATCAATGATGATTTTTGGATTCAGGGAGCGAGAATTAATTTTAGATTTTTTTGAAAAAACAACTGGTCTAAGAATGAATCATAACTTCATAAGACCTGGTGGCGTAGCAGCGGACTTACCAGACAATTGGCAAAAAGATGTTGAACAAATATTGAAAATAATTCCTGAAAAACTAAAAGATTATGATGAGATGCTTTTAGATAATCCAATCTGGCAGGGTAGATTAAAAAATGTTGGAATTTTAACAACTGAAGAATGCTTTGCTTATGGAATTACAGGTCCAAGTCTTAGAGCAAGCGGTTATGCCTGGGACTTAAGAAAAATGCAACCTTATTCAGGTATAGATAAATATGAATTTGATGTTCCGGTATTAAAAGAAGGGGATGTTTTTGCTCGTTGGAGAATTAAAGTCCTCGAAATTTTTGAAAGTCTTAAAATTGTCGAACAGGTTATGGGAGATATGCCAAAAGGGCCTTTCAAAATTCAAGATAAAAAAATTACACCTCCTCCTCGTAAAAGATTAGATGAATCGATGGAAGCGTTAATTCACCATTTCAAAATCTATACAGAAGGATTTAAAGTTCCACCAGGTCAGGTTTACACAACAGTAGAATCTCCAAGAGGAGAATTAGGTTGTTTTATTGTTTCTGATGGATCACCAAAACCATACAGAATGCATGTCAGAGGTCCTTCGTTTTGTAATCTCCAGGCTTTACCAGTAGTAATGTCGGACAGCCCGATAGCAGATGCTGTAGCTGCCATAGCATCTCTTGATCCAGTTTTAGGAGATGTTGATCGATGAGTTGGGATAATGAACTGCTTGAAAGAGCTCATAAGATAATTGAATTGTATCCACAAAAAAGATCTGCACTTGGTCCACTGTTATATTTGGCCCAAGAAAAAGATGGATTTATTTCTGATGATTCCATTGTTGAAATAAGTAATCTCGTTGACATAACGGAGGTTCAAGTAAAATCTGTCTCTTCTTTTTATTCGATGTATAAAGAGGAGCAAACAGGAACTTATTTATTAAGTGTGTGTAAATCAATATCTTGTGAAATTAATGATTCTAGAAGTGTTATCAACTCTGTAAAAGAATTCACTGGATTAGAAAATTACGAAACAGATCAAGATAAGCTATTTACTTTCGAAGAAGTCGAATGCATTGGGGCTTGCGGAGGAGCTCCTGCTGTACAAGTGAATTATGAAACGGTAGAGGGATTAACACCTGAAAAAACCATTGAAATGTGTGAGTGGTTAAAAAATGACAAACCAGAAATAATTGTTGCTGATCAACTACAGAATAAATTCGGAGGTTCAAAATCTTTTGACTGGGCAATTGAAGACAATACCGGTTCAGCATATCCAGTGCCAGGTTTTCAAAATATCGGAACAGCAAAAGAGAAGGATAATTAATGAAAGAAACTTTATTGCTTACCAAACATATGCGTGATTTTCCTGAGAACAGTCACAACATTGAGGTCTATGAAAAAAATAATGGCTACAGTGCTTTAAAAAAAGTCTTAAAAGAAGACAATCCGGAAAATGTAATTAATGAAATTAAAGATTCAAACATAAGAGGTAGAGGAGGAGCAGGTTTTCCTACAGGGGTAAAATGGGGCTTTTTAGCCGAGGATGAAGACAGGTATTTAGTAATTAATGGTGATGAATCCGAGCCGGGTACATTTAAAGATAGGATTCTATTAGAAAGAGATCCACACCAATTAATTGAAGGTGTAATAATTACATGTTTTGCCTCAAATATTAAAAAAGCATTCATTTATATTCGTGGTGAATATGCAAAACCGGCAAGAAGAGTTCAAGAAGCTGTAGAGCAAGCTTATGAGAAAGGATATCTGGGCGATAACATACTTGGAACCAATTTATCACTTGATATTGTAGTTCACCTAGGGGCAGGAGCCTATATATGTGGAGAAGAAACTGCTCTTCTTAACTCACTTGAAGGAAAGAGAGGAGAACCGAGACTAAAACCACCTTACTTTCCTGCCGTGATGGGATTATATAACAAACCAACTTTGGTTAATAATGTTGAAACGATATCTTCAGTTCCATGGATCATAAATAATTCAGGAAAAGAGTACGCAAAGCTTGGAGTAGAAGGTTCAACAGGAACAAGAATCTTTAGTCTTTCAGGACACGTTAGAACCCCAGGAAATTTTGAAATAGAAATGGGAAAAAGTTTTGGAGAGTTTGTTGATACTTTTGGTAATGGAATTAAAAATAACAAAAAAGTAAAAGCATATATTCCTGGAGGTGCTTCAGCTCCATGGTTTACTGGCGATCAACTAGATATAAAAATGACAATAGACGATGTTGCTAATGCTGGATCTATGCTGGGTTCAGGCGCAGTTGTTGTAATGGATGAGGATACTAATTTAGTCTACGCAGCGAAAAGCATAGTAAGTTTTTTTGCTCATGAATCTTGTGGTCAATGTACTCCTTGTAGAGAGGGAACTACATGGTTAGAAATGATACTGGAGCGAATAGCAAGCGGAAGAGGAAGACTGTCAGACATAAGCTTGTTGGTAGATGTTTGTGATAATATTTCACCAGGTTTGTCATGGCCACCTAAAATGACAACAATTTGTCCTTTAGGTCCATCTGCTGTATCTCCGATAACATCTTTGTTAGATAATTTTTCAGATGAATTAATGAAGATGTTGCCGACAAAAATTCCTATTGCTCAATGAGTGATCAAATTAACATAAATGTTAATGGTTCAGAAATCAGAACAGATTCTGATCAGCTAATCATTGAAGCTTGTGAAGATTCTGGTATTCATATTCCAAGATTTTGCTGGCACAAACGCATGGATCCAGTTGGCATGTGCCGCATGTGCTTAGTTGAAGTTGAAACCCCACGTGGAAAAGCTCTAGTCCCCTCATGCACTACTAAAGTTTCAGAAGATTTAGTTGTAGATACTGAATCAGAAGTAGTAAAAAAAGCTCAAGAAGGTGTTTTAGAATTTTTATTAATAAACCATCCTTTGGATTGTCCTGTATGCGATAAGGCCGGAGAGTGCCCTTTGCAAGACCAAACTATGGCTTATGGACCTGGCGAGTCTCGATTTGTTGAAGATAAAAGACATTTTGAAAAACCTATACCAATTTCAGAAATAATTCTCCTTGATAGAGAAAGATGTATTTTGTGTGCACGTTGTACCAGATTTTCTGATGAAATATCTGGTGATCCGTTGATTGAATTTATTCAAAGAGGTAACAAAACTCAAGTCAACACATTTCCAGATGAACCCTTTAGATCATACTTTTCAGGCAACACGGTGCAAATCTGCCCTGTTGGAGCATTGACTTCTACCTCATATAGATTTAAAGCAAGACCATGGGATCTAAAAAAAGTCTCATCTACCTCTAATTGTTCTTCAATGGGATGCTCAGTTGAATTAAATGTATCCCAAAACAAAATGCTACGAATTTTAGGTGAAGATAATGAATTCACAAATCAGGGTTGGTTATCAGATAAAGGCAGGTACAACTTTGAATATTTACATTCAGAAAAAAGAATTTTAAAACCTGTACTTAATAACGATTCAACAAATGAAATAAGCATAAATGAATCAATGGAATTAATCAGTAATGAAATATCTGTTGATGATAATTCAAATATCAGCTTTATAGTTGGTCACAACAGCACAAACGAGGAATATTATGCACTAAATAATTTTGTAGAAAATTTAAATAAAGCTAACAAAGATCAAAATATGAATGTCTATTTAAGTGATGATTACTTATATGAAGGATTTTTTCAGAACACTGATTTACTGGGGAAAGTTCAAGACTTAGATTCAGTAGATACAATAATTTTATGGGCACAAGATATAAAAGATAACTTACCCACTCTTTATTTAAGAATAAGACAGGCAGTCAAAAATGGAAAAAAATTAGTAATATTCGGTCATACAAATACAGCCATGAAGGAATTAGCAGATTCATATTTTGGTCAAGAAATAATTTCAAAAAACTTAGAATTCAATGTAGAAATATCTGAATTACCAAATTTCAATGAATTAATAAATGATAAAAATGTATTAGCAGTAATTGGAAAGTCGTCGCCAATTCAAAACACAAATCCAATTTCAGATTTAATTAATTATTTAGATAAAAACTCAAATCTAAAAATACTTAATTGTTTTTCAAAGGGTAATACATTTGGTGCTTTACAGAATATAGATTTAGTGAAGGGTTTAAATGAGTTTATTAATGAATTTGATAGCAGCAAAAACAATATTGTATTTACGATCGGATCTAATCCAGTCAACAGCTCAATTTACAGTAACCAAATAAAAGATAAATTAATAAATGCAAATTTTGTGGTTTCCTTAGATTTGTTTAAAAATGAAACAACAGAACTATCCAATATAATTCTTCCAACAACTTCTTTTGGAGAAAAAGAGGGAACATTTACAAATCTTGAAATGAGAACACTTAAACAAAACAAAATACTACCTACTCCTGGTTCTGTCTTAAATGAATGGGAATATTGGTCAATGATTCTAAATAAAATAGATATTGAAAACAATTATGAATCTGAATTCGAGTTAAATTTACAATTATGCGAGGAGTATTTAGATAAAGACAATGTTCCCTCTTTTGACAATTTAAACAAGCCCTCAAATCTGGATGGAGTTTTAAATTCAAAATCTATCAACATTGAAATAGAAAATGTTGAGCCAGGAACGCTTCAAATACTATTTGTTAATAGACTTTATGGAGATTCTTCTACTCAAATTAATTCACCTTCAATTTCGATGTTGGGAGCCGAAAGATTCATAGAAATGAATAACGATACTTTCATTAAGCATAACCTATCTAGCTACACAGTGAACCTTGTACAAGGAGTTAGTACTTTACAGGTAAAAATTAAAATTAATAATCATTTACCTAATGAATTGATAATTGCTCCTTTAAACAGAAGAGGATTTAGAGATATTGATACAACTAAACCATATGAGCTAATTGAAGTAAAAAATCTGGAGGAATTAAGTGTCAATTGATATTTTAGTTTCATTGATTAAACCTCTATTAGTTTTAGGGATTGTATTAACAAATACAATCATTCTTATATGGTTAGAAAGAAAAGTTGTTGCCGGGATGCAATCAAGGGTTGGACCAGATAGAGCAGGACCTTTCGGGATCCTCCAAACCCTTGCTGATGCAATAAAACTTTTATTAAAGGAGCAAATCCTTCCACTAAGGGCTGATAAAGCAATGTATTTGCTGGCTCCAATAATTGCCCTAATACCTTCTTTTTTGATTTTTATGATCATTCCATTAGGCCCAGGTTTTGATTTAACAATTGGAGGGGAAACTAGATTTATAAATTTAGTGGGCGCAGATATAAATGTAGGAGTTTTATTTTTTTTAGCGATCTCTTCTTTAGCTGTCTACAGTGTTGTTTTAGCAGGTTGGTCATCAGGCTCTAAATATCCATTACTTGGAGGTGTTAGAGCATCTGCTCAAATGATCTCTTATGAGGCAGCTATGGGACTTTCTTTAGTTCCGGTAATTTTATATTCAGGATCTATGTCAATGTCAAAAATTGTAGAAAGTCAGTCCGGAAATTTATCAAGCACTATTCCTGTAATTGATTCTATAGTTAGATTTATTCCAAATTGGAATGTGTTTCCTCAATTTTTAGCTTTTGGGATCTTCTTTGTAGCATCGATTGCAGAGGTAAACCGTGCACCTTTTGATCTTGTTGAGGCAGAACAGGAATTAGTTGGTGGGTTTCATACAGAATACTCAGGGTTTAGGTTTGCAATGTTTTTTCTAGCAGAGTACATAAACATGTTTAACATGTGTGCTATCACCGCAACTTTTTTTCTTGGTGGCTGGTTAGGTCCGACTTTTCCAGAAATTTTTCCTCCATTATTATCGGCAATGATGCCAACAATATGGCTTGGTCTTAAAACAGTCGGTCTTTTATTTGTCTATTTTTGGATAAGAGCTACATTACCAAGATTAAGATATGATCAACTAATGGAATTAGGATGGAAGAGGTTAATTCCTATATCCCTTATTTGGCTACTAGTTTCTGCAATTGTTTTAGGAATTAGAGATTTTGGATTACCTTGGAGTTAGGAACGGTATGAGCGCAGGATATGATTTAGTAAAAGGTTTAAAAGTAACGTTCAAAGAGTTGTTCAAAAAATCTGTGACTGATAAGTACCCTAAAGAATTCAGGACCAAGCCACAAAGATTTCATGGACGACATGTTCTAAATAAATATGAAGACGGAATGGAAAAGTGCATAGGTTGTGAACTTTGTGCGGGGGTCTGTCCAGCACAATGTATTTATGTCAGAGGAGAAGATAATCCAGAAGAACAACCGGTTAGTCCAGGAGAAAGATATGGATTCATTTATGAGATCAATATGCTTAGATGTATTTATTGTGGACTATGTGTAGAGGCCTGCCCAACGGAAGCAATCACGATGACATCTCTTTTTGAGATCAGTATTGGATCAAGAGATGAGGCTGTATTTGATAAAGATGTCTTATTAGTTGACGAAGAGGGGATTCCAAATACTCATGAGGAACAGACTAAATTAACAAACTTTAATGAATTAAAAACTTCAGATGGATGGATGAGAGCAACTTCTTCAAACGGAAATCCGAACTACCAAAACTTAGTAAGTTGGACAGGTTCATTAGGAGTTGGCAAAAGAGATCCTGAAAAAGGTCAATTCTTAGAGGAAGAATAGTGTGACAGAGATACTACTTTTTGCGATACCAGCATTGTTGATAATACTAGGGGCGCTAATCGTAGTATTCGCTAAAAACCCAGTGCATAATGCAATGGGCTTGGTTTTGACTTTAACATCTCTAGCCATCGTTTACATTACTTTAAATGCAACATTTGTTGCTATGGTCCAAATGCTTGTGTATGCAGGAGCTGTAATGACATTGTTCCTTTTTGTGATAATGATGATTGGAGTTGATAAACCAGATCAATCTAAAGAATCAATTAAGGGACAAAGTTTGTTAATCTCTGGAACTCTAATTATTCTCGTTGCAATAGTTTTATTTGTAATCTTAGAAAATGGTCTTAGTTGGGACTTATTTTTTCCTGAATCAGAAAACATTATTGATGGAACTCCTTCATTAATTGCAGGAGTGATGTTTACATCCTGGGTATTACCCTTTGAGATTATTTCGATTCTCTTGATTGTGGCTACTACTGCAGCACTAGCTTTGGCTTATGAGTTTAAGAAAAGTGATTCTAATGATTGAAGTAACCTCTGATTGGTATTTGACTCTCTCAGCAATTTTATTTTCAATAGGATTTTTAGGTATGATGTTTCGAAAAAATGCATTAATTATGTTCATGTGTATCGAATTAATGCTGAATGCTGTAAATTTAACATTTATAACTGCATCAAGACACCTCGGATTAATTGATGGCCAGATAGCTGTTTTCTTTGTACTTGTTGTAGCTGCTGCAGAGGTAGTTGTTGGTCTTGCAATAATTGTTTCAATTTTCAAAAAACAAGAATCTGCATCAGTTGATATGTTAAGTTCATCGAAAGGATGAATTTGGAAATTCTTATTCTTGGTGTAGTCGCTCTTCCTTTATTAACTTCTATATTTCTTAAGATATCTGGAAAATTTTTAAATGAATTGCTAACAAATTTTATAACAATTAATGCTGCGTTACTATCTGTGGGATTGTCTTCTTTCATGTTTGGTTATATTTTCTTGGGAAAATTTAAACCCTTAAAATTTGAATTATTTGAATGGTATCCAAGTCCTCAAATAATTATTGAATTTTATTTGGATGGTTTATCCGGAGTAATGATGGTTCTTATTTCTGGACTTAGTCTTGTAATTCAATTATTTTCTACTTCGTACATGAGTAAGGACGAAAAATATACAAAATATTTCGAGTACTTTAATTTCTTCGTTTTTTCAATGCTCTTACTCGTTTTATCAGGAAACTTTCTTGTAATGTTTTTTGGTTGGGAACTTGTAGGACTCAGCTCTTATTTGCTGATCTCATTTTGGTATGAAAAAAAATCTGCAGCAAAAGCTGGAAATAAGGCTTTCATTTTAAATCGTATTGGTGATTTTGGATTTCTAATTGGGTTGATGATGATTTTGAATCATTTTCAAACATTTAACTTTATTGCTATTTTTAATTCATCATTAATCTCTCAACCTAAAAATTTAGATTTAATAATTTTATTTTTATTATTAGGTGCATTTGGAAAGTCTGCTCAATTTCCTTTATTTAGTTGGTTACCAGATGCGATGGAGGGCCCAACTCCAGCAAGTGCATTAATCCATGCCGCAACAATGGTCACAGCCGGTGTTTTTATGCTTGTGAGAATATCTCCAATGTTACAGTTCTCAGAAATTGGAAGTTTAGTAATAATTGGATTTGGACTTTTTACTGCTTTGATTGCTGCATTTGCTGCAATTAATCAAGAGGACATTAAGAAAGTTTTGGCATATTCGACAATATCTCAACTTGGTTTTATGTTTATAGCAATTGGTGCTGGTGCATACGTTGCGGCTATTTTCCACTTGGTCACCCACGCATTCTTTAAAGCTCTTTTATTTTTAGGAGCTGGAGCGGTCATTCATGAAATGCATCACGAACAGAATATTCATAAGATGGGAGGACTACGAAAAAAGATGCCAATTACTTCAGCAATGATGGGAATAGGAACATTAGCAATTTCAGGCATACCCCCGCTTGCTGGATTTTGGTCAAAAGATGAGATACTAGCTTCAGTCTTTTCAAAAGGTGGAATTTATTATGGCTTCTGGGCCTTATCATTATTAGCCGCATTTATGACTGCATTCTATATGGGTAGACACTGGCTGTTAATATTCATTAAAGAACCAAAAAATAATCTAGACAATGTTCACGAAGCTTCTAAAAATATGACAAGACCATTGATTATTCTTGGAGTCTTTACGATTTTTATTGGATTTATAAACACACCTTTTTTTCATGGGCTAGAAAAAGTATTAGAAGAGACCTTACATCATGTTGAAGTTACGCATTTACCAGAGGGCCTTACTCTTGCAATCTTAGCTATTTTGTCTATAGGAGCAGGATTTACAGGGCTTGCTCTTGCATATTTAATATATATTTTTGATATCATCTCATATTTCAAACTCAGAATTCCTTTCTCAAGTGAAATTAAAAATCTCTCAAAAAATGTCATCTACATAAACGATTTTGGTAATGCAGTCTTTGTAAAAGGTTTGAAGTCAGCTTCAAGACGGATAGCTGTAAATATTGAAGGTATGACTATTGATGGATTAGCCAATGGAATTTCAAATTATTTTCTTAAATCATCTAAGCGGATGTCATACGCACAGACTGGCCTAGTAAGAAGCTATGTTGTTTATTTTGGATTGTTCACTCTAATTCTTATATTCATATTTTTAATTTCCCCAGGAGTTCTAGCATGATAGGTTTAACATACAGTTTTGTTCTCATTCCTTTTGTAAGTACAATTTTTATATTTTTGATTCCAAAAAAAAGAGCTGAACTTTTTAGACCTTTAACAATTTTTTTAAGCTTAATTCCTTTGGGTTTGTGTTTATATATATTTTTAAATCAGAATCTTAAAACTAGTTTTAATGTTGTTGATAAATTTTCCTGGATAAGCGCATATGGAATCAATTTAACTTTTGGTCTATCTGGAATGTCCTTCTTGCTTATCACCTTAAATTGTTTGTTAGTATTACTTTCTATTCTTTCCTTAAATGAAAACCATGGCCTGAGCAAAGGATTCCTGGGATCCCTAATGTTACTTCAGGCTTCTGTAAACGGTGTTTTTCTAGCTGGTGATTTAATATCATTATTTATTTTCTTTGAGGCGTTGCTTATACCAATGTATTTCTTGATGGGAATTTGGGGTGGAGAAAATAGAAGATATGCAACCATAAAATTTATTTTATTCACAGTCTTTGGTTCAATTTTTATACTTGCTGGAACTATATATACCGGTGTCTTAAGCTATCTTTCATCAGGAAGCTTTGCGCTAGATTTTGAAACTATTTCTTCATTATCATTTACCTCCAGTCAATCCAAAATACTGTTTCTATTATTTACATTTGGCTTTTTGATCAAGGTACCAATTTTTCCTTTACATACATGGTTGCCTGATGCACACGTTGAAGCCCCAACAGCAGGAAGTATTTTACTTGCAGGAGTTCTGTTAAAAGTAGGAGCTTATGGAATATTAAGAGTATCTATCCCATTTTTTACTGAGGGATTTATTGAATATCAATTTTTGATTGCAATCTTATCTGTGATTGGGATTATCTATGGAGCAATAGTTGCAATAGTTCAAATAGATATTAAAAAACTTATAGCGTACTCATCCATCAGCCACATGGGATTTGTAATGTTGGGTATTTCTGCAGGAAGATTCTTAAGCTTAGAAGGAGCAGTAATTCAAATGATTAATCACGGCATAACTTCTGGTGCACTATTCATGCTTGTTGGATTTATTTATGACAGAAGACATACAAGAAGAATTTCGGATTTTGGTGGTCTAAAACAATCAATGCCAATTTATGCAGGAGTATTTCTTTTTACTTCATTTGCTTCTATTGGGTTGCCAGGTTTAAACGGGTTTGTTGGTGAATTTATGATATTGATGGGAAGTTTTCCAACCTTTCAATTCCTTTCATCAATTGCTGCTTTTGGAGTAGTCCTTGCCGCAATTTATATGCTCTGGGCTTATCAGAGAATGTTTAATGGAAAATTAATTCATGAAGAAAATAAAGAGATACATGATTTGAATTCAAAGGAATTAGTAGCTGTTGCCCCATTGCTTTTATTAATGCTATTTATTGGTATATACCCTAGCTTTATTGAGAGCTACGTACTTCAGGATGTATCAGTAATTTATGAATCAATTAATAATATTTTGGGAGAATCTTAATGAGCCAAATTAGTGAAGCCATTGGGTTTAACCTTATTGTTATTGCACCAACAATCGCACTTGTAGTTACAGCTTTGATTCTTCTGTTTTTTACAATCACTATTGAAACAAAGATGATTGTAAAAAAAGTAATTACGTTTTCAGGCATATTGGTAACTTTATTTTGTGTATTTTTAAAATTTGGTTTATTTTCTCAAAATGGAGTAAGTTCATTTTTCACTCAAAAAATCTTACTGGATGAATTTTCATTATTTGGAAATGTGCTGATAGGTCTTATATTATTGTTAAATTTCATTCCAATATGGGGTACATCCTATGAATTAAATGAAAAAACTTCTGAGGCCATTATTTTAATTTTGATGAGTGCCTCTGGTTTCTTTTTAATGGTAGATGCAGAAAATTTAATCATGTTATTTATTGGTCTTGAAATTGGTTCTATAAGTTTATACGCATTAGCTGGTTTGAATAGAAGAGATAAATTAAGCAACGAAGCATCTTTAAAGTATTTTCTTCTTGGTTCTTTGGCTTCTTGTATTTTTATTTATGGAGTTGCACTTGTGTACGTTTCGTACTCTTTAATGAGTGTATATGACTTTGCCTTAGCCATTGCATACACTGGACCAGATTTAATACCTTTAACTACTTTTATAGGTGTCTTATTAATTTTTGTTGGTTTATTGTTCAAAATTGCGGCTGCTCCATTTCAATCTTGGGCACCTGACGTTTATCAAGGATCACCAACGGGATATGTCGGCTATATGGCTTCAGTTGCAAAAGCAGCGTCATTTATTGTTATTGCAAGAATATGTATGGTATCAATTCGTTTTATTCTTGAAGATTTTGAACCTTTTTTCTTTGCTGTGATTTTCTTATCTGTTTTGGTTGGATCATTTTTTGCATCAATACAAACAGATTTGAAGAGACTCATTGCATATAGCGGAGTTGTCCAATCAGGATTTATTCTCTCAGGTATAACCTCAGGTGTAAACGGTACAAGCTCTTCTATGTTTTATTTATTTGCTTATATTCTTCAACTAATTGGAATTTTCACAATATTTTCAATAATAAGTGGAAAATTATCATCTAACTTTGAAATGGATAATATGAAAGGTCTTATGAAAAATAATAGATTTTTAGCAATTTCATTTTGTGTTTTTATGCTTGGATTAGCTGGGATACCACTAACGAGTGGCTTTGTTTCAAAATTTATTTTATTAACGAATCTTTGGGCATATGAAAAATATTTTTTAGTTTCAATTCTTTTACTTTCAACAGTTGTTGGTTTTTATTTCTATCTAAAACCTATTTGGATAGCAACTATTGAAAAAGTAGATGAACCCATAGAAACGCTTCTAATTAAAAAATCAGAGTATCTGTTAATTGCATTTTTAGCATCGTTAACAATCTTATTTGGCCTTCTTCCAAATACATTGATAAATATTTCAAGATGGGTTGTACAGAATTATCTATGATTTTTATTTATACAAATATTCCGCCAGCTTTTCATCATCAAGGAGGATGGGACGAAATGCTTATGTTTTTAATTCCTGCTCTTCTACTTACCTGGCTAAGAAAAAAACAAAATTCTGAAGACAATGAAAATTAAAAAATTATAATTTATATAATTGACCAATGATTGAAATTAAAAACCTAACCATGAAATACAAAAATGGTAAAGGCGTCTCTGACATCAGTATTTCTGTTGACAATGGAGAAGTAAAAGGTTTACTTGGTCCAAATGGTGCAGGAAAATCAACAACAATGAGAAGCTTAATGGGTTTCTTAAAATCCTCGGAGGGTTCTCTTACAGTTGAAGGAATCAATACAATTGAAAATCCAGTCGAAGCAAAAGAAATCATTGGCTATCTTCCTGGTGACCCACAGCTTCCACAAAATCTCAATTCTAAATCACTATTCAAACTTGGTGCTGATATGAGAGGACAGTCAACTGACTACGCAATGGAATTAGCAGACAAATTTGAATTAGAAGTGGACCCATCGATTAAAGAGCTGTCCAAAGGAAATAGACAAAAAGCAGCCATAATCCTTGCAGTGTTACACAAGCCAAAAGCTTTAATTTTAGATGAGCCAACTTCTGGCCTAGATCCATTTCACCAGAGGTCATTTTTTGAAATAGTTGAAGAATTTTCAAATAATGGAGCATCCATACTCTTATCATCTCATATAATTTCTGAAGTTGAGAAAGTAGCTAACTCGATGGCCGTTTTAAGAGAAGGTGTAAAAGTTTATGATGAAACTTATGAAACATTTTTAAGTAAAGCACAAGAAGAAGGAAAAGATTTAGAAGATGCTTTCTTTGCGTTTTATGACAGAAAGGAAACAAATGCTTAATTATCTAAAGTATATGATTAGGGTACCTAGAAAATTCATATTAAATTGGACAATATCTGGGGGAGTTTATTTGTTGATACTTCCATTAGCTTTCGCAAACTCAAGTGTAGAAAGTCTACTTATTGATACTCAAAGAGAAGCTTTTAGAGGAATGTCTGAAAATGATACTGCGATGAGTTTATTGGGAATATCAGATTGGGATAATGTTTTTACACTAGAAGGAATGGTAACAACCTATTTCTTAGTACCATTTGTACCACTTTTGATTGGTACAGCGACAATAATTCTTTTAAATAAGTTGGGATCAAAAGCTGAGGAAGATGGAACTTTTGAATTTGTTGCTTCACTACCAATGACAAGGTCAACAGTATATTTATCACAAGCAATTATTACAGTGCTTTTTGGCTTGTTTGTTACCTTCGCATGGACCAATATAATGTTTATTCCAATTGCGACAATGGAGCTTAGTCAAACACTTGATTATGGGCCGTTGATGAAAGCAACACTTCAAGCAGCATTAGCTGGTGTAAGTTTTGGTGCACTCGGTTTTGCACTCGGGGCTTTCACTGGAAAGTCCTCAATGGCATGGGCTTTTGGTGGAGGCTTAATGGCTTTTGAGTACCTAACAAATTCACTTTCAGGAACTAATGATTTCTTTCAATGGGTTGATGACAATATTTCATCCTTTGGAGCATATGGAAATCCTTATCAAGACGGTTTAGTTGCTGAAGATATGATCCTTGTAATAGCAAAAATAATAATATTCATAGCAATAGGTTTTATAGGATTTAGGAACAGATCCTTAAATCTTAGATAAATTTATTTCAAACTAAACATCCTTTCGCTTAAAATATAAACATGCCATTATATTCAAGAACAATAACTGTTAAAGGCGATATCGAATCAGCATTCAATTTCACTGCTGATTTTCGCAATCTTGAGAAATGGGATACCGCTAGTACTGCAGAGTTAGTTACTAATGAACCTATAAGAGAAGGAACTATTTTTAGAGCCACTACAGATTTTAACAATAGAGAAATGGTTTTAGACTATGAGGTGATTGAGTGGGGAGCACCTTTAAGAGCCTCTCTACAGGCCGAAACAAAGAACTTTAAGCTCATTGACACTATATTTTTATCTGCAAACTCAAGAGGAACTGAACTAACTTATAGTGTAGAAGTTAAATACAAAGGAATCTTCATTATTGTAGGCTTGTTCTTTGGACCAATTTGGACAAAGCTTATGAATACACAAATTAAAAATCTTGAGGAAGTCCTTGGTCCAGTTTAAATTTAAAAAATATATATTAATTTTTCTACTTACAATTAGTTGTCAATCAAGCGAAAATATATATATGAGTGGTGAAATTAATGAGTTTCCCTCAATTGAAGGAAATAATTTAAATAAAGAAAAAAAAATTGTTCCAGATGATTTTGTGGATAAAGATTTAATTATAATTGTCGCGTTTCAACAATGGCATCAAGGCTTAGTAGACCAATCAATAAATCTATTGGAAGGAAATGAAATGGATTCCACTCACAATATTATTGAGGTTCCAACAATTAGAAAAACAAATAAATTAAACGAGCTTTACTTAGATGGGGTAATGAGGGCTGGAATCAGAGATGATAGAATTCGTAATCGAACAATAACTGCTTACCTTGATAAAGAGGCTTTTAAAAATGATCTGGATATACCAAATGAAGATACAATTTATTGGTTTTTAATTGAAGAAGGCTCAAGCAATATACTCCTTCAAGGAGTCGGTGTAATTACTGAACAAGAATTAGATTTGATTAGGTCAAATTAGATATAAATTGTCGCTAGATATACAACAATTAAGGCACTCACTAACATAAATCCATTTAGCATACCTCTAATACCTGAACTTAAGTTTGAAGCAAAGCTATGAAGCCCTATTAGAAGACCTGCAAAAGCTAAGACTGAAAGCTCTCTTCCCCACGATGACATGGGGTTATCAACTGAAAAAAATAGCCCAACTCCAGTTAGAAAAGATAATGCGTAAGAACCCCAAGAAAGATTGCTGAAGGTTTTTCTTAAGACGTTTGTTGTATTTCTTGTCGGATCAATTTTATATAATTTTGGAGCAAACATTGCCCACATCACCATCGAACCAAGCCATATTGAAAGTCCTAGAATATGACTATACTTTAATAAATTTTCCATATTTATATGATACAAAAGGATAAAGATAACAATAAAACGGTAATATAAAAACATGGCAAAACTTTATTTTTATTATGCGGCAATGAATGCTGGTAAAAGTACAAACTTACTTCAGTCTGCGCACAACTATGAAGAAAGAAACATGAAAACATTAATTTTTACTCCAAAACTTGATGATAGGTTTGGTGAAGGAAAGGTTTCGTCTCGAATCGGACTTGAGAGGGATGTAGAAAAATTCGAGGGTGAAGATGATTTATATGTTTGGACAGCTCATGAACATCAAAGAGAGAAAATCTCCTGTGTTTTAGTTGATGAAGCTCAATTTCTTACTCCAAAACAAGTACTCCAGCTCTCCTTAGTAGTAGACAAATTAAAAATACCAGTCTTATGTTATGGCTTAAGAACTGATTTTAGAGGAGAACCATTTCCCGGAAGTATATATCTTTTAGGCTGGTCAGATGAAATAACTGAATTAAAAACAATTTGTAAATCTGGAAAAAAAGCAACCTTTAATGCTCGATTAGATGAAAACGGAAACAGAGTTACAGAAGGCGACCAAATATCAATTGGTTTAAATTATGAGGCTCAAGCTAGAGATGTATTTGAATTAGATAAAGTTTCACCTATAGATTATCAAATCCCAGAAGCTAATTAGTTTTAACTGGTTTCTAAAGGTGGCTCAGGTCTTGTAGCTAACCAAACACAAAGGGCTACTCCAAATGAACCAAATATTAAATCTCCAACGAGTGAAAATACTAGAAATATAGTTAAAACAAAAGTTGGAACTATCATCAAAATAGCTAGCTTTTTAGCTCTTCTTGAAAGACCTCTGTATGTTTTCCAATTTAAAATCATTGGACCAAAAAGTCTATGATTTTCTAACCATAATGTAAATCTATCTGAGCATTTTGAGAAAGCCCATGCTGCGATCAAAATAAAAACAGTTGTGGGAAGTCCAGGAATTATTATTCCAATATATCCAAGAGATAATGACAATACACCAAGCGTAAAGAAGAATGGCTTATGTATTTTGATAAAAACTTTTGGAAAAAACCTATAAAGAATGATCAAAACGAAAATACCAACACCTATATATAAAAATAAATTTGTAGGAATTTGTTCTAAAAAGTTTGCCATATACTAATTATTAAGCAGATTAGAAATAATCATAAATTATATCAGACGACAAATACTCTTTTTGCTATAAACTGATCAATACCAAAATAATCATTTTTATTTGTACTAATGGTTATTGAATAATCTCCTGCGTCAGCAACATTAATTGTTGATCCAGGAATCATTTCATGAGTTTGTAGAAAATCAATCATAGATGAGTCTTTTTTTAGCTCTTCAGTTATTTTTTCTATTGAGTAAGTTTTATTTGATTCTACATTTAATAAACTCACCATACTTTTTTCTTGATAATTTGAATATGGAATAGGGTTTCCAAAAGGACCTGTTTGTGGATAACCTAACATTTTTAACATTGCTTTTTCAGTAATTGGGCTTAAAACATTTTCCCATCTGGAGGTTTCTTCATAAACCTGGTCCCAAGGTAAGTTCAATATCTCAGACAGAAATCGTTCAGTTATTCTATGTCTTCTTGCAATATTTTTTGCAAGACATTCGCCAGTTTCAGTGAGTTTCAATTCATCATTAAATTCAATTAAACCGGTATTTTGCATTCTTCCAACTACTTGTGATACATTTGCTCTACTAACACCAAGCCACTCAGCAACACGAGTTTGTTTTATTTCAATACCGACTTCTTTTAAGTGAAATATGGCTTCAGCATGGGTATAAAATGATTTAGGAAATTTTTCTATCTCTTCATAGCTCAATATTTGATCTTCATTTGAGATATTTTGAGAGTTTAAATCATCAATTTGCATATTGTAGATATGTTAACAGGTATTAACATAATCGCCATTTTGAGAAATTCTAAAATACAGGACAACCGACAACTGCGGTAAGGGCAATAAAGGCTAACCATACTAATGGCTCAAACTTAGTTATTAACTTAGGGTTATCCTCTAATTCTTTAATATTGTTATCCATTTCTTTTATTTTAACATTGTTGTAAAATAATAATATGGCATGTCCTTTTGCATATTTACTAGTAGCTTTTATGTGGGTAGTCCGTAATGGCGGAAAAATATTTCCACGCGCTTTATTCAAGCAATTTTCAAAGATTTAACTTTTAAACTTTCAGCATCATTAACTATGGAAATTATAAGATTTATAGTTTCTTCAGAATCATTTAAACAAGGTATGTAAGTCATTTTTTCTCCACCTGCATCAAAAAAAGTTTTTCTTCCCCTGATGTCAATTTCTTCTAATGTTTCTAAACAATCTGAAATAAAAGAAGGACATAGAATTCCTATTGATGATTTACCTTCATTTGGTAAAGCTTCCAATCTCTTATCAGTGAAAGGAGTCAACCATCCTGGACCAATTCTTGATTGATATGCAATTTCCCATTCTGTATCATTTAGACCTAACTCTTTTGCGATCTTAATTGAGGCTTGTACTGTGTGAGCCTTGTAACAATCAGCTGAACCAAGTTCTTCTACTTCGCAACATTCATTGGTAGCAAAACAGTGAGATCCAGTTTCGTCTGTCTTTTTAGCTTGCCTCTTTGGAATACCGTGGTAGCTGAATATTAACTTATCAAATTTTTCTTTATTGAGATATTTTTGAACAGAATTTGCAACAGCACTGATATATTTTTGATTTTTGTAAAAGGGTTTTATATATACCAATTCAGCATCAGGAATAATTTCTTTTGCGATACGATCCACTTCTACTTGAGTAGTAATAGTAGTTGACATAGCATTATGAGGATAAAGCGGTAAAACAAATATTTTGTTATAACCTTTAGATTGTAAATTTTTAAGCGCTGACTCAATACTTGGCTCTTCGTATCTCATCGCAACTTCTACATGCCAATCTGTTTTTCTTGATAACTTTTCCTTAATTTTTAATGTCGAAATTATAAGTGGGGAGCCTTTATCTGTCCAAATTTGTGAATATGCATGTAATGTTTGTTTAGGCCTAAAAGGTAAAATGAATAACTTTAAAATAAGTTGTTGAAGAAATTTTGGTATGTCAACTACATAGTCATCAGATAAGAAAATATTTAGATATTTTCTAACACTTTTTTTGTTTAAGTCTCTAGGTGAACCTAAGTTAACAAGAAGAACTGCTTTTTTCATAAGATCATTAATTGTAACTTTTTATTTTAAAAATAAGTAATCAGGAGGCTAATAAAAAAAATTATAAAATAATTACTGTTAACTTTATTTGTTAACTACTATTAACAAAATATAAGCTAATAAAGGTAAAAAATGAACAAAAAATTTATTGCTTTGATTTCTGTAATGATCATGGTTTTTGCAGCATGTGCCGCCGAAGGCGAGCAAGGTGAAGCAGGACCAGCAGGTGAAGCAGGACCAGCAGGACCAGCAGGCGAGGTTTCTCAAGAAGCTATTGACGCTGCTGTTGAAGCTGCTCTGGCTGAACCTGAGGCAGAAGTTGGAGGGACACTTGTTATATATAGTGGTAGAAAAGAAAGCTTAGTTGCTGATGTAATTGCTGCTTTTGAAGCTACTTCAGGGGTAAAAGTTGAAGTTAGATATGCAAAGAGTGCTGCACTAGCTGGGACTTTAGAACTTGAAGGTGCAATTAGCCCAGCTGATGTTTTTCTTTCACAAGATCCAGTAAGTCTAGGCGTTGTAGCCAAAGCAGGTCTATTTGATAGATTGCCAGCTGATTTACTTGATAACGTCCCATCATGGGCTGTTGACAAAAATGGTTTTTGGGTAGGTACATCAGGAAGATCTCGATCTTTAGTTGTTGACACAAGAGATGTAACAGATGCCGAATTACCTTCTGATATTTATGGTTTAAATGATGAAAAATTTAGAAATAGATTGGGACTTGCACCAACAAACTCATCTTTTATTGCAATGATTGCATGCATGATTGAGTCTGATGGTGAAGAAAAAGTTCTTGAGTGGTTAACTGCTATCAATGGACTGGGATATACAGAATATCCAAAGAACTCACCTCAAGTTGCTGCCGCAGCTGCAGGTGAACTAGACATTGGAATGATTAATCACTATTACACATTGAGAACATTGGCTGAAGCTGGTGATACTCCTATTAAGAATGTGTTTTTAGATGGTGGTTGTGGTGCAATGGTGATGCCAGCAGGTGCAGGTGTTTTGTCAACTAGTCAAAACAAACCAGCAGCTTTAGCATTTATTGAATATTTACATTCAACAAGTGCTCAAGAGCATTTTACTAATACCGTATATGAGTTCCCTCTCGTACCAGGTGTAACACCAAATGCATTATTACCAGATATAAACAGTTTGAATTCTCCATCGAATTTAAATTGGTCAGCGTTAGCACTTTGGCAGGAAAAAGCTGTTGAATTGATTGCGCAGGCAGGTTTCTAGTCAGTCATTAAATTAACTAGTAAGCTCGAAACCGAATAAGATTCTGGCCAAGGAAACTTGGCCAGAATTTTTCTTTTAATAACTTAAAATCATAGATATCCTTATAAATGTGAGGATCCCAAAAACTCTGTTAACAATAAATTCGCTAATTTTAGTAATATTTATTTCTCCTGTAATTTATATGCTTTGGAGATTTCTTAATTTCTCAAGATCTATTTCCAGTTTTTTCGAATCATGGGATGTTTTTGGTTTAGTGTTTAATACATTAATAGTATTTTTTGCTGTTGTATTTTCAAGCTTGATAATTGGTTTAATAATATCAATTATCACCGTAAGGTTTGATTTTCCTGGATCAAAAATTTTATTTACCTTATGCGCACTTCCATTAGTTATACCCTCATATATAGGGGCCTTGACATATATTTCAGCATTTTCTCCCAAAGGATTATTCGTTCAAATTTTTAACAGGTACGGTATTAATGAAATCGCTGGAATAGAGGGTTTTTTAGGAAGTTGGTTAGTTTTAACTTTGTTTACTTACCCTTATGTACAGCTCATTTGCACAAGTGCATTGAGGAATCTTGATTCAACAGTTGAAGATGCTGCCCGTTCTCTCGGCGTAAATCAATTCAAGGTCTATACGAATGTTGTTATTCCCCGGCTTAAAAAGCCCATAATATATTCTGGATTATTGGTGGGCCTTTATGTTATATCTGATTTCGGAGCAGTTTCATTAATGCGATATTCTACAGTTACGAAAGCTATTTATGCATATTATGAATTGAGCATACTTGGAGACCCTGTAATTTTTTACTCAAGCCTTCTAATTGTTCTAGCCTTAATAATTAGTTTTGCTCAAAGAGGATCTGATACCTCAAGGTCTGCAAAAGTATCAGGAACGCCAAGAATACCAAAAAAAATATTACTTAATGGTAAAGGGAAATTAATCGCCTACTCGTTTCTAGGCCTTGTAGTTTTTCTTGGCTTGATTATTCCAATTTCTGTATTGAGCTTTTGGTTAGTAAGAGGAATTTATTATGGGAACGATGTTAGTTCTTCAATTCCTGGAATCCTTGGATCTTTTTCAGCTGCGATAACAACCTCATTTTTTGCAATAATTATAGCTATGCCTATCGTAATTTTGATATCTCAATACAAATCTAGATTTGGTGACCTTCTTGAAAAGATAATGTTATCTCTTTATGGATTACCTCATCTCGCAGTAGGTGTTTCAATATTATTCATCTCCATAAAATTATTTCCTACTATTTATCAAAGTTTTTTTGCACTAGTAATTTCGTATTTAATTGTTTTTTTACCTCAGGCAATAGGTGGAGGTCAAGCTTCAATGGAACAAGTGAAGTCATCTTATATTGAAGCAAGTCTTGGACTTGGACAGTCAAAAATAGAAACATTTAGAAGAATTACTTTCCCGTTAATATATCGAGGTTTATTTGCTGGCGGTGCACTTGTTTTTCTTTCAACAATGAAAGAGTTACCTCAGACCCTGCTACTAAGACCAACAGAGTTCAGCACTATGGCAGTTGACGTATGGTCATTTGCATCTGAAGCCTTATTTACTCAAGCTGCATTTTCGGCCTTTATATTGTTGGCAATAAGTGCAATTCCGACTTATATATTAAGTACTAGGAATTTAGAGGTTTAAAAATGGTATTTGATAATTTAATTATTCGAGCTAGATCATTATCAAAATCTTATGGCGACGAAATCGTATTAGACGACTTCAATATTGATATTTGGTATGGTTCAATTTTTGGAATTCTAGGTGTTTCCGGATCTGGTAAAACAACAGCTTTAAGGCTATTGGCTGGATTTGAAAATCCTGACGAGGGAACAATTGAAATGCATAATAAAGTAATTTATGACAAAAAAATTAATATACCACCAGAAGAGAGAAAAATTGGAATGGTTTTTCAGGATTACGCTCTTTTTCCTCATTTAACTGTTGAAAAAAATATTGCTTTTGGTCTTTCAAAGGACGAAATTAAAAATGGAAGATTAGAAGAAATAATTAACATGACTAACTTACAACCATATAGAAATAAGTATCCACAAGATATTTCTGGAGGCCAACAACAAAGAGTATCTATTGCAAGAGCCTTAGCCCCAAAACCAGAAGTCATATTATTGGATGAACCTTTTACAAGTTTAGATGCACAAATGGCCAGGGATTTAAGGGAAGAGGTTGTTTCTTTATTGAGAGCAACAAAAACTACCGGAATTATCGTTACGCATGATCAGGAAGAAGCACTATCAGTTTGTGATATTGTAAGTGTCCTTGAAAAGGGAAAAGTCATACAAAGCGCAACCCCACAAGAGATTTACTTAAATCCTATCAGTCAAACAGTGGCAAACTCCGTGGGTGATCCAAATATCATAAAAGGAACCTCTATAAATGGAAGAGTAAAAACTTCGCTTGGTACATTCAATTCAGCATATGATGGAGACTTAGATGTATCAATTAGGCCAGAATGTATAGAAGTTAATTTAGACTCTAATGGGGATTACATTGTAAAAGAATGTATATTCTATGGACATGATCAAGTGATCTCATTTGAAAATAAAAATGGGGAAGTTTTTAGGGCAAGATCCTTACCTTCAATGATTTTTGAGCCAGGGGATCAAGTATGTATCGATGTAACCGAAGTTACTACTTTTCCCTCAAAGCTCTGAATTAATTTTTGAAATTTTACCTGCAATATTTTGTAAATCGCTTTCTATTTCGGCCAATCTCTCTTTTGCTCTTTTATTAGAATTTTCTGAAATAAATTCCCTTGATGAGGATAGCGATTTTGAGATAACCTGAATTTCATTAAGCATTTTTTGAATTTCTTGATACATTTCTTGTTTATTCATATTTAAGTAGATGTTTGTAAATTCCATATTAATATGTGAGTGTCAAAGGGGGGAATTTGATATCTGAAAAAATAGGGAAACTAAGACGTTTTAATATCATCATGGGCTTCATGCACTTGATTCAAGGGTCTGGATTATTTTGGCTAGGAACTGTTGTAAATTCAGATTTTGTTGTACCTATTACGCTTACTCAACTGGTTGGTGTAGGCAGCCCAGAAGATCCCTCATCTTTTGCACTTGTTCCAGAATTAGAAATCTGGAGAGAAATAACGAACTTTGGCCCAGCTGTGGCTACATTTTTGTTAGCTTCAGCTGTTGCACATTTTTTGATTTCTGGTCCATTTTATAATAAATATCAAGAAGATCTTGCAAAAGGAATCAACAAAGTTAGATGGATTGAATATTCAATAAGCGCTTCTGTAATGATCGTCCTTATTGCATTACTTGTTGGAATTTATGATGTTTGGGCCCTACTTGGAATTTTCTTTATGAATGCTGCCATGTGTTGGTTTGGATGGATGATGGAAGTTAATAATCAATATACAGATAAAGTTGATTGGACAAGTTACATTATGGGGTGTTTAGTTGGTGTTACACCATGGATATTTATATTTATCAATCTGATAGGTGACGGAGTAGCTACTGATTCCAATCCACAAGGAGTTCCTCAATTTGTTGTTTGGATATTTGTAAGTATATTTTTATTCTTCAATACTTTTTCAATAAATATGGTTCTCCAATATAAAGGTGTTGGAAAATGGAAAGACTATTTGTATGGAGAAAGAGCATATATATGGTTGAGTCTCTTAGCAAAAACAGCTTTAGCTTGGCAAGTATTTTTTGGAACCTATCAACCTAATTAAATTATTTAATTTTTTTAATTAAAAAAAACATTAAAACAAAAATAAAAACCATACCTATATATGACAAGACCATTTTTAACTCACAATCTCAATTAATGGTATAGAGACTTCTTTGGGTGAAAGTCCACCGTGGTATCCTCTTAAATTTGCACTCAGATGATTTGGAAAAATAATATGACCATCATCAAGTAAAAACACATGTTCAGGAAAAAAGTTATTTCTTTCATCGTCATTTGGCAATCCAATGAGTGATTCTACTTCTTGTTTTTCTAAGAAATGTCCAGGGATATTTTTAAAGATATTTTTAATTTTTTTTATGTCTCCATTTATATATACAGATCTCTGATCTCCATAAATCTTTACTGAATCATCATATATAATCTTGTGCCTATTTTTATCATCCACGTTTATGACACCATGATCAGCTGTTAAACAAGTGTATCGACCCTCATCACTTTTTGTTATTTCCGATAGAAACTCAGAAAACTTTTTAACTTCTATTGACCATTCTTCGCTATTTGTACCATAAACATGTGCAGCAACATCAATTACCGGATAATATAAAAAGTTAAATTGATTATCTAAAATATTTGGAAGGGTGAATATTTCACCAAGTTCATCTAAACTTTCATATCCAATTTGATTTGCCCCTCTATATAAATGTCTTGATAAAGATGTGTTGATTAAATCTTTAGGTTGAATGACATTAAAAACTATATTTTTTTCATTGAGAATGTTCCAAATTGTTTTTTGATTAGAAAAAAAATTTTTATCCTGTAAATAATTTTCCGAACCTCTCCAATTCAATGTATTAATTAATTTATTTTCGGATTTATCAAAATGGTAATATCCAATCAACCCATTTTCTATTGGGTCGCTTCCTAAATTGACTGATCCCAGAGCTACACTTGTGGAACTTGGAAATGTTGAGACAATTTCATCAGTCTGGTTCTGTGTAAGTATATTGTCTAAATTCTCAATATTTTTACTTCCAAGGCCATCTACTAATATGAAGTTAATTTTTTTCATTGAGCTTTCATATTTCTTCAAACGCAATTTACTATCTGATTTGAAAACCTCTTCAGAACATAATTTGTTTACAATTGTTTTTATCAAGTCTGTTATGTTTGGAGAATTGAGAAATTCTTTTTTATCCATCAAAAAATTTTACAAAAGAATTCCACCGATGTTTTAAAAAAAACTAAAATTTTAGAAGCATACTAAAGTTAATATATGATTTCTTATTTTCAAGATTACGTAACGGTTGGAGCAATGATAGGTTTGGGACTCTTATTGTTTTTAGTTTTTATTTCTTTATCTGCATTGCTTAGTCCAAAAAAACCTACTCCAGAAAAAATTAAGACTTATGAGTGTGGTGTAGATCCTGTTGGAGGGGGATGGAGCCAAACATATGTTAGATACTATATCTTTGGGTTACTTTTTGTAATATTTGATGTTGAGGCCGTATTTATCTTTCCATGGGCATTAAATCTGGAGAATCTTGGATATTTTGGTTTAATTGAGATGTTTATTTTTATTTTTATTCTTCTGCTTGGTTTAATTTATGCAATTAGAAAGGATGTGTTGAAATGGGAGTAATTGACAAATTTGGAGTTCCTAAGCCTATTTCTAAAATACTTAATTGGGCGAGAGCTTATGATATGTGGTATTTTCAATTTGGACTAGCCTGTTGTGCAATCGAAGTCATGGCTGCTAGCGGACCAAGACATGATTTTATGAGATTAGGAATCATTCCTCTTCCTGCATCTCCAAGACAAGCTGATTTGATGGTAGTCGCAGGAACTGTAACAGACAAAATGGCACCTTCTGTAAAAAGATTATATGATCAAATGCCTGAACCAAAATATGTGATTTCTATGGGTTCTTGTTCTAATAGTGGGGGTCCTTATTGGGACTCATATTCAGTTACAAAGGGTGTTGATCAGCTCATACCTGTGGATGTATATGTCCCAGGTTGCCCACCTCGACCAGAAGCACTGCAAGAGGGAATTGTTTTACTTCAGAAAAAAATAAAAGGTGAAAATATGAATGAAAAGTGGAGAGAGAAAGACATTGAACCAGTCTGACCAAAACGAATTTATAAATTCAATACAAAGTTCTTTTAAGAACACGTCTTATAACTTTGATACTTTAAAAATAAATGTTGATATCTCATCTTGGATTGATACTCATAAAATTTTAAAAAAAGATTTTAATCTAAGTTTTTTTAATTGGTTGTCAGCGGTTGATTGGGACAACGAAGTAAAAACTGGAGATGCACCCAAAGAACCTGTAACACCAAGTTTTGAAATACTTAGCTGTCTGTCACAAACAAATTCAAATAATCTAGTTATTTCTTCAACAGTAATTTCAAAAGAAAATGCTGAGATTGAATCTTTAGTTGATGTATTTGCTGGTGCTAATTGGCACGAGAGAGAAGCATATGAAATGTTTGGAATAAATTTCTTGAACCATCCAAATCTCACAAAACTTTACTTACCTGATGATTATGAGGGAAATCCTCTTTTGAAATCTTTTGAACTAATTAGTAGAGAAGTAAAACCTTGGCCAGGTGATGTTGATGTTGAAGGCATGCCTGAAGATAGTATCGTTGTAGAAGAAAAAGGTAGCTAATGTCTCAAACTATGGATCCAAACAGTATGCCATTTTTATCTGAAGCATCAGTTTCTGTAGAAATTGAAACAGAGGATATGACTTTAAATATCGGCCCTCAACATCCATCAACTCATGGAGTTTTAAGGTTAGTAGCTAAAGTCAATGGAGAAAAAATATCTAGTGTTGAACCTGTTCTTGGATACATGCACAGAGGTTATGAAAAGCTTGCAGAGGTAAGAACTTATCCACAAGTAACAACATTAGTTAATAGAATTGATTGGGTTTCAGGTTTTGCGAATGAGATTCCATTTATCGCTGGCGCAGAAAAACTTATGGAAATTGAAGTACCTGAAAGGGCACAATACATTAGATTAATTTTGACTGAAATGGCAAGAATAAGTTCACATTTTGTTTTTAATGGTGCCTTCCCTCTTGAGATTGGTGCACTAACACCTATATTCCTAGCTATGGAAGATCGAGAAAGAGTTCTTGATTTGCTCGAATCAGTCACTGGTGGAAGATTCCATCCAAACTTTAACCGTATTGGTGGTGTAAAACCTGTGGCAGGTGCTGGACCAACAACAAAAAAAGATATACAGGATTTGCCAGCAGGATTTTATCGTGAAACCAAAGTTGCAATGGAAAAAGTTTTGAAAGCTGTTGATACATTTGAAGATTTAATAGGTGGGAATGAAGTATTTCAAGCTAGAACAAAAAAGGTTGGTGTTCTAACAAAAGAAGTTGCTGAAGAGTATGGAGTGTCTGGACCAATATTAAGGGCATCAGGTGTTGAGTTCGATTTGAGAAAACAATCAGATTACTTGCCATATGACAAATTTGATTTTGAAATACCAATAGGTGAAAATGGTGATTGTTTTGACAGATGGTCTGTAAGAACATCTGAGATGAGAGAATCTGCAAAAATTATTTTACAAGCAATTGAAGACATGCCTTCTGGACCAATTCAAGCAAAGGTACCAAAAGTTATAAAAGTTCCTAAAGGACAAACATATGTAAGAGCAGAAAACCCAAAGGGTGAAATGGGATATTATATTATTTCTGAAGGTGGTTTAGGACCATATAGATTGAAAATAAGAACAGCTTCATTTAGTAATATTTCAATTTTGCCAATCATGCTTGAAGGGGCATTGCTTCCTGACTTGATAGCGATAATGGGTAGTTTAGATTTTGTTCTTGGAGATGTTGATAGATGAGTTTTAGTAGTGAACTACTTATTAAAGTTTTAGTTGTTTTAGCGACAGCTCCAGTTATGGCTTTAGGACTTACTTTGCTAGAGGTTAAAGGTTCTGCCTGGATGCAAAGGAGACCTGGACCTCTTCATGTTGGTTTAAGAGGATTTATATTTCCACTTGCAACAGCTGCAAAATATTTTCAAAAGGAAACAATCATTCCAAAAGATGTTGATGAGCCCGTATTTAAGTGGGCGCCAGCATGGGTTATAGCTGCTGTAGTAGGCCTTTTCACAATTATTCCATTAAGCCCAACATTAATTGTCCGCGATCTGGAATTAGGAGTTTTCTTTTTACTTGCAATCAGCTCCATCTCCACTATCGGAGTGCTTACCGCTGGATGGTCCTCTGCAAACAAATTTTCTCTAATGGGTGGTTTAAGAGCAGCGGGCCAACTTATTGCCTATGAATTGCCACTAATTTTATCTGTAGTTGGTGTCGTTATACAAGCTGAAACTATGTCAACAGTTGGAATAGTT
>CACASI010000004.1:0-126995 GCA_902535055.1 uncultured Candidatus Actinomarina sp. | reverse complement strand
TGTTGGATTGCCTCCTTCTGAAGAGGAACTAATGGATCTTCAAACAGATATCAAAAAGGCAATAAGTATTCTTATTGAGCAAGGCATAGATATGCAAATCCCTGATTTTGAAATTGATATAGAAAATAGAATTCTTAGTCTTTGGAATTTATGTACAAAAATGCCTATGTCTTTAGAAATGCGAAATGAAATACTTTCAATTAATTCTATTGATGACAGGTACGATGTACTTAACAATTACGTAAAAAGAATTTTAAAAGATCCTTTTAGGTAGATATCCATTTATCAAATAATTTATTAACCGATTCGGAGATCAAATATTCGTTTTTTTTTAATTTTTTAAATTCCGTGTCGATATTAAATTCTTCCAACTCTTGCTTTGTCTTTTCACCTTCATACCATTTTAAAAATAGATCTTCTGTTATTTCTGGATGATATTGTATGCCTATTGTTTTTTTTATTGTAAATATTTGGGGAAATGATGTTTTAGCTATTAATTTAGCCTTTGAGGGCAATTTAAAAGTATCCCGATGCCATGTAAATATTTCTATATTTTCGTAATCTTCAAAAATATAAGAGGATGTTAGAAATGAAAGCTTTTTAAAACCGAATTCAATATTTTCTGCTAAATAAGCCTCTCCATCTAATGAGTCTGCAATTAATTGAGAGCCCAAACATATTCCCAGGATTTTAATGTTCTTATTAACTGCCTCAGCAATCCATTTTTTTTCACTCTTTAAATATGGATACTCCTCAGATTGATAAGCACCCATGTGACCACCTAAGAGGATATAATTTGACTCTGGATTTAAATCATTCCAGTTAATTTCCCAAGCATTTAAAGTCGTTATGCTTCTTTTTTCAAGATGGCCTAAAGTTACTTCAGGATCATTAATTATGGCAACAGTTTCAGATTTATTCATTATTATGTGCGCGGAAGAGGACTCGAACCTCCACGGGTTTTACCCCACAGGATCCTTAATCCTGCGCGTCTACCAGTTCCGCCACCCGCGCTAATATCAGTCTAAAAACCAAAATAAAGATAATGTTGTTACAGCAAAAAGAAAAGCAACAAATGCAGTGATTCTACTTAAGTTTCTCTCAGCTAAAGTTTGGCCAATATTTCCAGACGCTCCTGGTCCACCAAGCATATCAGACAAACCTCCACCTTTTCCACTATTTAATAAAACCAAAGCTATTAATGCTATTGAAACGACAACATGTACTGATATTAAAACTGCTGTAATTGTATCCATCTTTAACCTTTTTTTATTCTAGATTGTTGTTCAACTTCTTTTTGTAATTTAATAATTTGTTCTTGGTCTCCAAGATATCCAATTTTAGTTAGTTTATCATCTTGAAAGTTAAAAGCTAATGGTATTCCAGTTGGTATATTTATTCCAATAATATCGTTGTCACTAATATCTTCAATAATTTTTAGGATTGCCCTAATACTATTTCCATGTGCGACTACTAAAACATTTTTTGTTTCTGAAAGATTTAATATCATAGAAATCGTTTTTTTAACTCTTGATACTACATCTTTTAAAGATTCCCCTAATGGAAGATCTTGACTGATATTTTTGTATAACTTATCATAATTTGGATCAAAATCAGAATTTTTAGCTGCTAAAGGAGGTGGAGTGTCATAACTTCTTCTCCACAGTTGGACTTGTTCTTCACCATATTTATTAGCTGTTTCAGATTTATCCAAACCTTGTAGAGATCCGTAATGACGTTCATTTAATGTCCAGTCATTCACAATTTCTATATCTTGTTTTACCTTATCTGCATATTGAGATAACAAAATATTTGCAGTTTCTTTTGATCTTTTTAAATAGGAGGTGAAACAAATATCAGGAACATATTCTTTATTTAATAATGTATTACCTGCTTTTAAAGCTTCATCTACCCCACCATCAGAGAGTCCAACATCAACCCAACCAGTAAATCTATTTTCAAGATTCCAAATGCTTTGACCGTGTCTTAAAAAAATCAGATTCATAAATCTACAGATTCAATTATTTTTATAAATTTATCTACATCAAGTGAAGCACCTCCAACAAGAGCACCGTCAATAATTTTTGAATTTAATATCTCGTAAGAATTATCAGGAGAAACAGAGCCACCATATATAAATTTAATTTTTTCTTCATTAAAAAATGATTTTTTAGATATAAATTCTTTTACTTTTGAAATTACTTCCACAATATCTTGAAGAGATGCATTCTGACCCGTTCCGATTGCCCATATTGGCTCATAGGCAAATATTATTTCATCTACTTTATCTTTTCTTAACCCTTTTGTTGAATTTTCGATCTGATTAAGTAAAAAATCCATATAGTTCCCTTCAGTCCTTTGGTCATTACTTTCACCAAAACAAATAATGGGAGTAATTTCTTTATTTATTAGATTGTTTACTTTTATATTTACGAATTCATCTGTTTCATTAAAATGTTGTCTTCTTTCCGAATGACCAACAATAGAATAGGAAATATTTAATTTAGCTAACTGATGTGCGGAGACTTCACCTGTATATGCTCCATCATTAAACATTGATACATCTTGCGATGATAAAAATATATTTAATTTATCAGCATCTATTATCGTTTGTATAGATCTTAAAGAGGTGTGAGATGGTGCTACAACAATTGAGATTTTTTCGTCTATATCAGCATTTAACGAGTAATTTAATTTTTGAAAAAGTTGGATAGCTTCTAAATGATCTAAGTTAAGTTTCCAGTTTCCAATAATTATTTTTTTCATTATCAAATTATAAGTGGTTTGTAAATGTTTACTCCAGGTAAATTTTTACCATCTAAATACTCTAGAGATGCCCCGCCACCAGTAGAAACATGATTAAAGTTATTTAGATTTGAAAATTTGTTTATAGCACTCACTGAATCTCCCCCTCCAACAGAGGTATATCCATCTGCTTTAGCTATTGCTTGAGTAATTGCCTTTGTTCCATGACTAAATTGATCAAGTTCAAAAATACCCATAGGTCCATTCCAAAATAAATTTTTAGATGCAGATATAATTTCAGAAAACTTAGTAATTGTATCTGGTCCAATATCAACACCTATCTGGTTTTTAGAAAAATTATTACTATTTATTTCACGTCTAATATTGCTTTCAATAGATTCAGTGACTCCAAAATCTGTAGGTAGGACAATCTTTTTTCCATATTTTGAATTGATTAAATCTTTTGCTTTTGAAATAAATGAATTTTCAACAAGAGATTTTCCAATTTCATAATCCATTGCTTTAAGAAAAGTAAAACACATTCCCCCTCCAATCATTAGATGTTCAACTTTTGGTAAAAGTTTATCGATTATACCCAATTTATCTGATATTTTTGCTCCACCCAACAAAACAGAATAACCAGATTCTTCATTATTTAATAATTTGTCAAGTTCTGAAATTTCTTTATTCATTAATGGTCCTTGATAAGAATTAAGAAAATTGCCAAAACTTACTACAGACGCATGTTGACGATGTGAAGCACCAAATGCGTCAAAAATATAAGTTTCAAATGGGCTCGTTACTAATTTTGAAAATTCGATATCATTTTTCATTTCACCTTCATCGAATCTTAAGTTTTCTAGAAGAAATATCTTTGAAGTAAGATTTTTTATAGATTTTTTCACATCATCACCATAAATACTTTTTATAAAATGTACTTTTTCGTTTTTAAGTTGTTTTGGCATATTTTCAGCTATTGGTCTTAGTGAGTTATCCTCATCATTAACCCTTGGCCTACCTAAATGACTAACAAATGTGATAGAACGAGAATAATCATAAATCTTATCAATAATTTCAAGAGATTTAGAAATTCTAAAATCATCACTAATTTCATTATTTACTATAGGTACATTCAAATCAGATCTAACAAGGACATCTCCAAGATATTTTTCTTCACTTACTGAATTTATTATCAACTTAAAAATCCTTTTTTTATTAATTATTTCAAAAAAGTATTATCAAAATTTAAAGATTAATTTTCTTTCATATCTCTATGAATAATGACAGCATCTTTACCATCGGATTTTAACCATTTCCCAATTTCTTCAGTCATAACTACACTTCTGTGTTTCCCGCCAGTACAACCGATTGCAATCCCAACATATGATTTTCCTTCTGAGGTAAACCTTGGCAAAAGAAAATCAATCATATCTTTTGTTTTTTCAAGAAATATCTGTGCATCTTCAAAAGAAAGTACATAATTTCTTACCATTGGCGCTTGACCTGTGGAATCTCTAAGTTCATCTCGCCAATGGGGGTTAGGTAAAAACCTAACATCCAATACCAAGTCGGCATCTCTTGGAGATCCATTTTTAAATCCAAATGAAGTGACAGAAATTTTTAAATCTTGATTGCTTGCTGTTCCTTGAAAGCCCTCAATAATTCTTTTTCTTAAATCATGAACATTCATGTCCGATGTATCTATTACAAGATCTGCTAATTCTCTTATAGGCTTTAATAATTCTCTTTCATTTTTAACGGACTGTTCTAGAGAATCCTTTCCCATAGGATGTGGCCTTCTATTCTCTTCATACCTTTCTATGAGTGAGTCATTGTCTGCATCTAAAAATATAACTCTAGTTAGAACACCTGATTGACTTAGCCTATCAAGACTTTTTGTTAACTCACTCTGAGCAGAAGTTTCTCTACCATCAACAGTAAGTACTAACTGTTTGTTAGTTTCAGCAACATCATTAGACTCAACTACTGATTGAATTAAATTAGTTGGTAAATTTTCAATGACATAATACCCAAGGTCTTCAAATACATTAGCACTTGCGGAGCGACCAGCTCCTGACATTCCTACAAGTAATAATACTTCTGGGCGTTTAGATACCATAGTTAACCTAATGATATTCTAATTGTGATGTATTTACATGGAAAAATTTTCTTATTGTATGATATCTAACTTAAAAATCCCCATTGAAATAGGAATAAACTTTTTTAGCTATATTATCAGATACAACTTCATTGAGCTCCTCAAACGTAGCTTTTGAAAGTCTAGAAACATCCTTAAATTTTTCTAATAATATTTCAGATGACTTGTTACCAACTCCTTTAATACTTAATAAGGTTTGATCATCAAAATTTTTAATTCTTAATCTTCTATTTTCAGATATTGCAAATCTGTGTGCTTCATCTCTTATGTTTTGAAGTAAAAACATGGCTTCAGAACTCTTATCAAGAATAAACGGTTCTTTACGATTAGGTTTAAAAACCTCTTCAAATTTTTTGGCCAAACCAATTATTTCAATGTCTAACTCAAAATGATCAACCACACTTTTTGCAGAAGATAATTGGCCTTTGCCACCATCAATTAAAATAAGATCCGGTTTCCTCTTGAAGCTTTTATCTTTCTCATCTACTTTTGAAAGTCTTTTGAGTCTTCTAAAAATTACTTCTTCCATTGATTTGTAATCGTCTTGTCCCGAAAAAGATTTTATATGAAATTTTCTATACAATGATGGTTTACAGATACCATCATCCATGACCACCATTGAGCCTGCTCTATACTCAGCTCCAAGATTTGAAATATCAAATGCTTCTATACGATAAGGAATATTTTTGAGATCTAAATTATTTTTTAATTGTTCTAATGATTGTGATCGAAATTCTAAATCTGTTCTTCGTCTAAAATTAACCACCCTTCGTATTTCTTTAGCATCTAAAATAGCTGTTTCTAATAGATCTTTTTTCCACCCCTTGACTGGTGTTTTTAATTGAATATCTTTATCCCATTTCTCAGATAGACTTTTTTGAACAGTCTCAACATAGGGGAAATTGTGACTTACTAATATTTCATCAGATGGTTGATTTTCTGAAAAAATTGAAAGTATTATCTGTGGGAGATATTCTTCATACTGCTCTGTATCAATTGGTTCTAGTGTTTTCTTGACTTCACCAATTATTCTTCCATTTCTTATCAGCAGGCAAGAAATAACTACATCAAAATTACTAATATCGATTCCTACAACATCTACAGATTTTTTATCTGCAACCATTAATGTTTGTGTTGTCCTAGCATTTTCAAGATGAGTGATAATGCTTTTTGCTTGTTGAGCCTTTTCATATTCTTGGTTTTCTGAAAATGTCATCATTTCATTTATTTTTTCATCAATATATTGATCAGACTTTCCAGAATAAAAATTTTCAAGTTTTGAAATTAAGTCAACATATTCATCTCTACTAATTGCATCAATACAGGGTCCTGCACATTTATCAATATCATATAGAAGACAGGCTTTTCCTAATTTTTGGTGTCGTTCAAAAACATTTTTTGAACAAGTTCTTACTGGAAAAATATTAATTAAATGATCAAGTGATCTTCGTGCTGATCCTATAAATGGAAAGGGACCAAAGTTTTTATTTTTTTGACTAATTCTTCTAGAAATATATGCTCTTGGCCATTCTTCATTTGATAAGGTAACGTATGGATAAGACTTGTCATCCTTAAATTGAACATTGTATTTAGGTTTATATTGTTGAATAAAAGAATATTCGGCTAATAAAGCATCTGCTTCATTTTTTGAAACAACAAAGCTTATGTTCTCAGACTCTGCAACAAGCCTCTTTACTTTCCATGAGGATCTATCTCTAAAATATGAAGGCACACGTTTTCTTAAATTCTTAGCTTTTCCAACATACAATGGTTCCTCGTATTCATCTTTAAAGATATAAATACCAGGACTTGTTGGAATTTCTTTTATTTCTATTTTTTCCATTACAAGACTGATCTTAAATGATAACCAGTCAAAGAAGTTTTATCTGATGCTAAACTTTCTGGAGTTCCTTCTGAGATAATTTTTCCTCCATTTTCTCCTCCTTCTGGTCCGAGATCTATAACCCAATCTGAATTTTTTATCACATCAAGATTATGTTCGATAACAAGTACAGTATTTCCTTTGTCAACAAGCATATGTAGAACTTCTAATAACTTTTGAACATCTGCAAAATGCAGACCCGTAGTTGGTTCATCCAGTATATACATTGTTCTACCTGTTGATCTTTTGCTCAACTCTTTTGCTAGTTTCACCCTTTGAGCTTCCCCTCCTGAGAGAGTTGTGGCTGATTGACCAAGTGTTATGTAAGATAAGCCAACATCATCTAATGTTTTTATTATTCTTGAAATCTGAGGTTGATTTTCAAATATTTTAAGAGAATTTTCAACTGTAGAATGTAGTATGTCGGAAATTGTATTGCCTTTCCATCGTATATTTAATGTTTCATTGTTATACCTTGAACCTTTACAATCCTCACACATCACATAAACATCAGGTAAAAAATACATCTCTACTTTTATTGTTCCATCACCTCTGCATACTTCACATCTACCTCCTGGTACATTGAAAGAAAATCTTCCAGGCTTATAACCACGGATCTTAGCTTCTTCTGTTTGAGAATAAAGAGAACGTATCATGTCAAAAACACCAGAATAAGTTGCAGGATTTGATCTTGGAGTTCTACCTATAGGTGATTGATCGATCTCAATTAATTTGTCAATGTAATTTAATCCGCTTACACTTTTATGGACACCAGGCGGACTCCAATTTTTCCGGGAAAACTCATTTTGTATTGCCTTAGACAATATTTCTGATACCAATGTTGACTTTCCACTCCCTGATACTCCTGTAACTGATATAAATTTCCCAAGAGGAAATTCAGCAGTAAGATTCTTTAAATTATTTTCTTTTGCTCCTCTTACAACAATTTTTTCATTATTTCCTTTTCTTCTAACTTTTGGGTATGGTACTTTTTGTTTTCCAGATAAATATTGCCCAGTAATTGATTTTTTATTCTTTGATACAGTTTCAAAATCACCAGCAGCAACTATATTTCCACCTTCTTCTCCAGCTCCCCAACCAATATCAATTATGAAATCAGAACTTCTCATTGTTTCTTCATCGTGTTCCACGACAAGTACTGTATTTCCTAAATTTTTCAATCTTAATAATGTTTCGATTAGTTTTTTGTTATCAGACTGATGAAGACCAATTGATGGTTCATCTAAAACGTAGAGCACACCAGTTAATCCAGAACCTATCTGTGTAGCTAATCTAATTCTTTGTGCTTCACCTCCTGATAGAGTTGCAGCACCTCTGTTTAACTGTAAGTAAGTAAGTCCAACTTCATTCAAAAAAAGTAATCTTTCATTAATCTCTCTTAAAATTGTTTCAGCAATTTCTTTTTCGTTACCAGTTAGTTTTAAATTTTGAATCACCTTACTAGCTTTGTTAATAGATAATTTATTAAAATCACCAAGTGTAAGTGATTTTACTTTCACGTTTCTTGATCTTGGATTTAACCTTTCACCATCACAATCAGTGCATGGCAATTCTCTCATAAATTGCATATAATATTCTCTTCTGTGATCAGATTCTGTTTCTTCGTAAATTTTCTTAAATAATGGTATAACTCCAGGAAATTCTCTTTCCCAAGTTCTGGAATTTCCAAATCGATTTGTATATCTGATTGGAGTTTTTATTCCATCTGAACCGAAAAGGAGAATAAATTTGTCGTTATCAGATAAATCTTTATATGGAATATTTCTTGGTATGTCAAAATATTCACAGACCCCGTAAATCTGTGCACGAAAATATTTTCTTTTTGACATTTCCGGAAAAACATTTTCATCAATGGATTGGATTTCGTCCTTTACTAATAGATTTTCATCAATTTCGTAGTTTATACCAATACCATTACATCTTTCACATGCTCCAAATGGAGAATTAAATGAAAAATCTCTTGGCTCTAGTTTGCCATATGAAGTACCACATTGTTTACAACCAAGATTTTGACTAAATGACTTTATATCCTCGTCAATCTTAATATCAACTAATCCGCTTGTTAAATTAATTGCTGCCTCAACAGATTGTGGAAGTCTTCTTCCACCGGTTTTTTTAATTTTTACTCTGTCTACAACCACTGAGATATTGTGATTGAAGTATCTATCCAGCCGTTTTGCCTCATCTAATCTGACCAACTCCCCGTCAATATAAGCTCTACTAAAGCCTTGTTTTAAGAGATCTTTAAATAAGGTTTCGAACTCTCCTTTTCTTGATTTAACAATTGGTGCAAGAATTTCAACATATATGTCCTCACCAATTTCTAATATTTGATTTACTATAAAATCAGTAGATTGTTTTTCTATTTTAGAGCCGCAGTTTGGGCAATAACTGATACCTATTCTTGCCCAAAGTAGACGTAAATAATCGTGTATTTCCGTGACAGTGCCTACCGTTGAACGAGGGCTTCTTGATGAGGTTTTTTGGTCAATAGCTATAGCAGGTGAGAGACCCTCAATTTGTTCAACATTTGGTTTTTCCATTTGCCCAAGAAATTGACGTGCATAAGCAGATAAGCTTTCAACATATCTTCTTTGACCTTCAGCATAAATAGTATCAAAAGCAAGAGAAGACTTACCAGAACCTGACAGGCCAGTAATTACTACTAATTGATTTTTTGGTATATCAATACTGATATCTTTTAAGTTATGCTCTTTAGCACCTTTTACCTTTAAATAATCATTTACCATTAGCTAGGAAGCTCCATAATTTCTTTTTTTATCTCTTTAAGCTCGTCCCTTAATCTAGCAGCAACTTCAAACTCCAATAAATCGGCTGCCACTTTCATTTCTTTTTCAATATCTTTTGATATTTTATACAAATCATCTTTAGAAGCATTTTTCAAATTCAAATTTGATCTAAATAAAATATCGTCTTTTGAAGGTCTGTTTCTTTCAACGATTTCAAGAATATCAGTTATTTCCTTTTTGACAGTCTCTGGGTTTATATCATATTTTTTATTATGTTTATCTTGAATCTCTCTTCTTCTTTTTGTTTCTCCAACTGCTTTCGTAATAGAGTCTGTAATTTTATCGGCATACATTATTACATAACCATCTTTATTTCTAGCTGCTCTACCAATTGTTTGAATTAAACTTGTTTCAGATCTTAAAAAACCTTCTTTGTCAGCATCCATAATTGCAACTAATTGGACTTCTGGTAAATCAAGTCCCTCTCTTAGTAAATTAATACCTACAAGAACATCGAATTCTCCTTTTCTTAGATCTCTTAGAATTTCAATTCTTTCCAGGGTGTCAATATCTGAATGAAGATAACGTGTTTTTATTCCCATTTTCAAAAAATAATCACTTAAAGCTTCACTCATCTTTTTTGTTAAGGTTGTAACAAGAACTCTATTCCCATTATTTATTACGGATTTAATTTCACTTAATAAATCTTGAATTTGATCTTTAGTTGGTCTGACATCTATATTTGGATCTAATAAACCAGTAGGTCGAATAACTTGTTCAATAAAAATTTCTGAATTTTCATTCTCCCATTTACCTGGAGTTGCGGATACAAGAATAGTTTTATTTACTTTATTTCTCCACTCATCAAATTTTAGTGGACGATTGTCAAGGGCAGCTGGCAATCTGAATCCATAATCCACAAGAGTAGATTTTCTTGACTTATCGCCTTCATATTGTCCTCTAATTTGAGGTATGGCAATATGGCTTTCATCAACAACCATCAGAAAATCATCGGGAAAAAAATCAATTAATGTATATGGCGCCTCCCCTGGCTTTCTACCATCAAAATATCTAGAATAGTTTTCTATTCCTGAACAAACACCAAGTTCACTTAACATTTCTAAATCAAACATTGTTCTTTGTTTTATACGTTGTGCTTCAAGTAATTTATTGTCTTTTTCAAACTTTGAAATTTGTTTTGCCAAATCATTTTCAATTTCCTTTAATGCATTTTTTCTTTCTTTATCTGAAGTTACATAATGAGATGCAGGAAATATAGCTAACTCAGTTAATTTTTCTAATATCTCACCTGTAACTGGATCAATTCTGGATATTTTTTCAATTTCATCCCCAAAAAATTCAATTCTAAAAATAGTTTCTTCATAAACAGGAAATATATCTAATGTGTCACCTTTCAATCTAAACGCACCTCGAGTAACAACTAAATCATTCCTAATGTACTGCTGTTTTACTAACTGACCAATCAAATCATCTAAATCAAATTCTTTACCTTGAATAATTGGAATTATTTTATTTTTATATTCTTTCGGAGAACCAAGACCGTATATGCAAGAAACAGATGAAACTACTATGACATCATCCCTTAGTAGTAAAGCACTTGTTGCAGAGTGTCTTAATCTATCGATTTCTTCATTTATATTTGCATCTTTTTCTATAAAAGTATCTGTTCTCGGAACGTATGCTTCTGGCTGGTAGTAATCGTAGTAAGAAACAAAATATTCAACTCTATTTTCAGGAAAAAATTGTTTGAACTCATTTGCTAATTGAGCTGCAAGAGCTTTATTCGGAGCAAGTACCAAAGTAGGTTTTTGAACTTCCTCTATAAGCCAAGCTATTGTTGCAGATTTACCTGAACCAGTAATACCCATTAATGTTTGAAAATCAATATTACTGTCAATCCCATTTTTTAACTTTTGAATTGCTGCAGGTTGATCCCCCTTTGGAGTAAATTCTGAGATCACTTTAAATTTATTCATTACAAAGTTTCTATTACTTTTTTAAGTTCACCTTCTAAATCTTCTTTGACATCATTATTAATTACTGTACCTATTGAGTGCCACCAATCATCGTCTGGTTGATTGTTTATCCTATTTGTAATATCTTCTAAATCCATTCCTCTATCAATTAGTCGTTCAATTCTTACCTTTTCAGGACTCCATAAAACTATTGTCTTAAACATATCTATTACGTTTTTAGGAGCTGATACTTCAATGAATGTTAATTGGTCACTGTTACTCAAAATATCTACCAATTGAGATTGAACTTTAGGATGTAAATACGTTTCTAACAATTGTAATTTTTCTTTGTCTCTAAAAACAATGTTTGCTAATTTAGCTCTGACTACTTTATCGTTTTCTAGGCAATCTAAAAAATTTGTCTTTAAAAAGTCAATCGAATCTTCACTATTTAATATGTTGTTTGAAATAATATCTAGATCAACTGTTTTATATCCTAATCGAGAAACTATTGATAAAGCTTCAGATTTTCCTGAACCAATCGGGCCAGTTAATATAATTCCATTTTTATACATATATATAAGATTAAGGAAAATTAGAATTTAACTTGAATTGTTAGTTACTTCCAATTCCTCTTTCTTTGAGTTCTTGTAAAATATTTTCTAGAGATTCATCCACTCCTTCAACTGTTTGTCTTTCAGCAGGTTTGTCTTCTGATTGAGTAGAGTGAGTTTTAGGCTTGTTTTTTTCCTCTTCTTTTGCTTCCCAATTTGGATCAGCTTGTTTTATAGATAAATTAACTCTTCTCTTAGGGATATCTAGTTCTAATATTTTAATTTTAACACTTTGGCCAATAGCAAGAGCTAGCTCTGGTGAATCAATTTTATCAACTGAAATTTCAGATACATGAACAAGTCCCTCAACGCCTTTTCCAATAGTTACAAATGCACCAAAAGGGACAACCTTTGTTACCTCACCATCTACAACATCACCTTCATTAAATTTTAATTCAAAATCTAACCATGGATCCTCTGTGACTTGCTTAATAGATAATGAAATTCTTTCTTTGTCATTATCTATCTCTAACACCTTTATGGTTACAGAGTCTCCAACTTTAACAATTTCATTTGGATTTTCAACATGTCTCCATGAAAGCTCAGAAACGTGTACCAATCCATCCATACCACCAATATCTACAAAAGCACCAAAGTTTACAATTGAAGAAATTTTTCCATCTTTAATATCTCCAACTTGTAAATCTCCCAAAAATCCTTGGCGTTCTTCAGATAGTTCTTCCTCAAGATGGGCTTTTCTAGATAAAACAATATTGTTTCTTTGCTTATCCAATTCTAAGATTTTAGCTTCTACTTCCTCACCAACATAGGAACTAAGTTCTTTAACTCTCCTTACGTCAATTAATGATGCTGGTAAAAAACCTCTCACACCAATATCGACAATAAGACCACCTTTAACTGATTCAATGACTGTTCCTTTAACAGATTTATTATTATCTGAGATAGTTTGTATATCTCCCCATGCCTTTTCATATAGAGCTCTTTTTACAGAGAGAATAAGTCGCCCTTCATCATCTTCTTTTTCTAGAACTAAGGCTTGAACTTTATCTCCAACTTTAAAAACTTCATTTGGATTTACTGACTTTCTAACCGATAGTTCTCTAGACGGTATGACTCCCTCAGATTTGTAGCCGACATCAACCATAACTTCATTTCTATCAATTCTGACAACTGTGCCCTCGATTACGTCACCATTTTTAAAAGATACCAATGTTTGTTCTAATAACATAGGAAAGTCTTCCGGATTAATATTTTCGGGAAGGTTTACGTCATTGATTGGCTTAACCGTCTCATTTAGGTTATCAGACATATATTTTGTTTTTTCCAATCATAGTGTTGCGTTTCTTAGGATAACATATTTATGAAATTTGCAAGTATTTAATTTAAATTTGATAAATTTAAATTTTCTTTAATATCCACAAACAACGGTACTTTTAATGATGAGGCATTCTCCATTTCCTTTTGCACTATATTCGAAACTTTATCAGACAAAACTTTTGGAGTTTGAATGATAATTTCATCGTGTATTTGCAGAAGAAGGTTTGTCGACTCTAAAGGTGATAATTTTTTGATTAATTTTATCATTGCTATTTTCATAATGTCTGATGCAGTTCCCTGTATAGGTGCATTCATTGCAATTCTCTTTCCCATAGCTTTTACTTGAAAGTTTGAAGATGATAATTCTCTGATAAATCTTTTACGACCATAAAGGGTTTCCGTATATGTATTTTTTGTCGCATCAACAACTATCTTTTCTAGAAAACCTTTAATTTTTGGAAACTGACCAAAATAAGCTTTTATCAATTCGTCAGCTTCTTTTTTTGTAATATCCAAGCTTTTTGATAATCCAAATGATTCCATTCCATAAATTAAACCAAAATTTACTTCTTTAGCTTTTCTTCTCATATCCTTAGTTACGGAATCGATATTTGTATTAAATACTTTGGCTGCTGTTTCTGAGTGAATATCTGCATCTCTGTTTTTAAGCATATTTATCATATTTTTATCATCACTTAAGTGTGCAAGAACTCTTAATTCTATTTGTGAATAATCAGCTATTACAAAAGTGTGTTTTGAATCTGCAACAAAAAATTCTCGTATTTTCTGGCCCATTTCTGTTTTGTTAGGAATATTTTGTAGATTAGGTTTTTCTGATGATAAACGACCAGTTGTTGTACCGAACAAATTATAAGAGGTATGAACTCTATTGTTTTCAATGACAGTTTTGAGCCCCTCTATATATGTAGATCTTAATTTTTCATACTCCCTATATTTTAAAATTAACTTAGGAAGCTCATGTGATTTCGATAATTCTTCTAACACTGAAGCATCTGTTGAAGGAGCTCCTTTAGGAGTCTTTTTAATAATTGGATATTTCATATCTTCATAAAGAATTTCAGATAACTGTTTAGGTGAATTCAAATTAAAATCTTTTTTAGTTATAGATTTAATATTTTTTTTATAAATATTCAAATCAACATTTATTTCATCAGAAAGTTTATCGATTTTTTTTAATGAGACTTTTACGCCTTTCTTGTTCATTGAACTCAAAATTTCTAGCATTGGAAAGTCTAAATCCTTATATAACAAATTAAGTTTTTTGTCTTTCTTAAATTCTGAGATTTCATTCTTGATAATTGAAGTATTCTGTTGGAAGAATTTAAGAAAATCTATAATATCTGACTTTTTGGAAAGGCCTGATGACCTATCTATATGTTTAGCTATGTTCAAAAGATTGTCTGGCTTAATGCTTGGATCTTTTAAAAACAACATGCAATCATATGCATCAAAATTATCAAAATCTAACTTATCTTCAGTTAGTGAAATCGTACTTTGTGATGTAATTAGAACATAATTATTTATCTTTAATAAATTCCCAGTATATTTTCCAAATTTATTGCTATTAAAAAAATAGGTTTCATTATCAAAACTTATGATAAAAATTTCACCCTCTATAGATTCATATTCGTGAATATCTTTATCTTCTGTATTTTCTTTATCTTTATCAATTTCATTTTTATTTTTTAAGGTGTATTTGTTTAATTCAAGATTTTTTACTTTTTCCTGTGCATTTTCTAAAACATCATCAGAGAAATATGCAGAATCACTCAACTTCAAATCAGGTAAATCTAGTTCTAAATCAGTTTTGATAGTGGCTAACTTTTTACTTATAAATAAAATATCCTTATTTGTTTTAAATGTATTTTTTAATTTTGGTGTAAGCTCATCAAGATTTTGAAGAATATTGTCTAAATTTTTATATTTTTTTAAGAGTGTAATTGCTGTTTTTTCACCTACACCTGGCAATCCAGGAATATTATCAGAGGGATCACCTTTTAAAGCTAAATACTCAATGTACTGTGAAGGTGTAATTTCATATTTTTCTTTAAATGATTTTTCATCCATAGTATCTGTTTCTGATATTCCTTTTTTTGTATAAAGTATTTTTGTTTTTTTTGAAATTAGTTGAAAAATATCTCTGTCTCCAGTGACTATTAATACTTCTTTTTTAACTTCATTAAATAATTTTGATAATGATCCAAGTACATCATCTGCTTCGTGTTCTCTTTTAGAAACTTGTGGAATATTGAAGGAGTCAATTAAGTCGTGAAGGAGGGGTATCTGAATATTAAAATTATCTGGAGCAGGAGTTCTATTGGCTTTATATTCTTCATATATTTCATTCCTAAATGTCTTGCCTGGTAAATCCCAGGTAATTATTAATTGATCAGGTTCATAATCTTTGATGACTTTATTTATCATCGATAAAAAACCATGGATTACATTTGTTGGGGTACCACTAGAAGTCATTAGTGTGTCTGGAAGAGCATAAAATGCTCTAAACGCAACACTAAAGCCATCAATAAGAACTATCACCAATCCAGTCTAAACTTAAAAAATAAATTCACTTATTTTTGTAGATATCAAATATAATCTTTAAATAGGCCCGGATGGCGGAATTGGCAGACGCGCTGGACTCAAAATCCAGTATCTTCGGATGTGGGGGTTCGACTCCCCCTCCGGGTACATTTTAAAAACTAAAATATTCAATGGTTAATAATATAGTGTGAAGAAAATACCAATATTTAGTGTCATAATTTTTATAATTTTGAGCATTTCATATATCGTATATCAAAATTTATCTAGTGAATCATACGGAAGCGAATTTGTAAAACAAATAAGAATTGCAGATGCAGAAAATACTCTTGAAAATATATCAGATAACTCCGTAGTAAATATTGGTAAAAATATATGCCTATCATCTCCAGAATGGAGTGACGTAGATATTTCAGAAAATCTTATAAGGGTAGAGTTACTAAATAACCAAATTGAAGTTCGAGAAGACAACAGGATAATTCCAATTCTTAGATTTCAATCTGTATACGAATTATGTCCCGAAAATATTCCATACCTTGAAAAGATTTTTACTTTAAATGAATAAAAAAATAATTCAAAGATTACCCCAGTGTTTTTTTGGATTATTTTTATGTGGTTTTGGGCTAGCTTTTACAATTGAAGCAAAACTTGGACTTAATCCTTGGGATGTGTTTCATGATGGCTTCAGTAAACTAATTAATGTACGGATTGGATTTGCAGGGGTCATAACAGGTTTTATAGTTCTACTTGGATGGATCCCACTTAAACAAAAACCATTTTTAGGTACGATTCTAAATATTCTAACAATTGGTAATGTTCTTGATCTAACTATGTACTTTATTCCTACACCTGAATCAATAATCATGAGACATGGATATTTGTACTTTGGAACAGTTCTATTTGCAATGGGTGTAGGCATATATATTGGGTCAGGTCTAGGGCCTGGACCTCGAGATGGAATTATGACTGGAATTGCAAAAAGAGGTCCGAGTGTCAGGTTGACTAGGATAGCTATAGACTTTACAGCTTTTGTAAGTGGAGTATTACTTGGAGGATCTTATGGATATGGAACAATTTTCATGGTTATAATTGTTGGACCAATTGTACAATTTTCACTTAAAAGATATGATAAGGGAGCTATTTTTTCTTTAAAGTAACTCTGGTCTGTAAATTAACTTCGTCATTATTTTTTTTAATTAAACGATTTTCAAAATATATCATTCTAGATATTGAAGAAACTATTTCAAATTTGTTTGATTTTTTTGGTAAAACAATATCTTTCACAAAATACCACTCGTTATTTATTGAACCTAGAACATACTCATCAACTTTTTTTATCTGATTTTTATTTTTAAATTTACTTTTACATTTTTGCGAACACAATAAATATGTATCTGACCGATTTATCTTTAATATTCTTGCACAATATTCGCAACGTAGCATTAATTAAATCTTTGACATTTCTTGTAGACCATTCTCATTAGTAATAAGAACCCTTCTAGGATTACCGCGATATTTTATTCTTGATGCTTGTTCCTGACCTAGAAAACAACCTTTTTCAAAATCAACAAAATCGTCCAACCATTTTGTTTCATTAGGAAGAAGACCCGCATTTATAATTTTTCTTGATGGTATCTCATTTATAATTTCATAAACTTCCCATGAAACTGCATCATCCAAAATTTCATCAACTATTTTAATTTCTGAATTTCCAATTTTTCCAATCAATGAGTAGTTAACTTTTTCAATTAAAAAATCGCATTCAACTCGTATTGCATATTGCATAAAACTATCTAATATTTTTTCAAGTTCGTTACTTTCTTGATAAATTGAGATTTCTTTATTCTTTATATGCGTAAAAAACCAATGATTTATCTTACCGTCAGGTCGAAGTAAATATGAAGGCTTTAATTTTTCATTATCTAAGTTGTTAGATATTAAAGAATCAACAAATGAGAAGGCATCATTGCCTTTAATCTTTAAACATTTTTGTATATTTAATATATTTGACATATTTAAATTGTACTCAGCCACTCAAGATTTAGAAGAACGAACAATTCCTGAAAAAATGATGCTAAAACATACATTCTGTCTGAAAAAATAAGTACCCCAATAGCAATTAATGTGGAACCTGAAAGTAATGATGAGTACTTTTGAAATAGAATAAATATCTTAGATTTTAAATTTATCTTGGAAGAAAAGATAGGCATCAATATAAATGGGATCGCTAATCCTATTGAGTAGAAAACCAATAAAGTTACGCCCTCTCTAATTGTACTTGTACTTGATGAGAGAGTAAGAAGTGCACCGAGTACAGGACCAATACAAGGAGTAAATCCAAAACCAAAAGTAAGGCCTAATATAAAATTTCTGAAAAGATTAAAATTTCTCACATCAATAAAGTTTGAACTATAAAAATATTTTTTATTGAGATTTGGGAACATTAAAATTAAACCAAACAATATAATAATTATTCCACTAGCCCTAGATAAAGATTCAGAATTTCTACTAAAAAAAGAGCCTATATTTGTTGCAATAGCAGCAAGTGATATAAATACAATTGAGAAACCTAGGCTAAATTGTATTGATCCAAATAACCTAACTTTGACATCCTTTTCTGATTCAGAAAAAATTGCAAGATAACCAGGCACCAATGGTAAAACACAAGGTGATATGAAAGATAAAATTCCAAACAAAAAAGCTATAAAGAAATTTACTTCCATCTATTTCATATCCTTACGACCATACTTACTACATATTGGGCATAAATCTCTTATATGTGAAATAGCAGGACAATATTCTCTTCCAAAAAAGATAATTTGAAGGTGCAATTTATTCCACGATTTTTCAGGAAAAAGTCTTTTTAGGTCTTTTTCTGTTTGCTCAACACTTTTTCTATTAGATAAACCCCATCTCCATGCCAATCGATGGATATGAGTATCAACCGGAAACGTTTGAACACCAAAAGCTTGTCCCATTACGACTGATGCACTTTTATGACCAATTCCAGGTAATGACTCAAGATCTTCAAAATTTTTTGGGACTTTTGAATCATATTCTTTTACAAGAATCTTTGATAAATTTGATATCGCTCTTGATTTTTGAGGTGAAAGCCCACAAGGTTTAACAATCCTTCTTATAGTGCGAACATCAATTTTTGACATATCTTTTGGGTTATCTGCAAGACTGAATAATTCTGGTGTTACCTCATTTACTTTTTTATCAGTACATCTAGCAGATAGTAAAACTGAAACTAATAATGTGTAAGGATCTTTGTGATTCAGAGGTTTTGAAGGATCTGGATAAAGATCGTCTAAAATCTTGTGAATTTTTTTTACCTTATCTTGTTTTTTCATATCATTATTTTATACAAGATATTAATGTTCACTTATTCAGATGATTTTAAAAGATAAAAGCCGTGCAATTATTGCTCTTGTTACATCAGCTTTACTTTTTGGGTCAACTTTTGCAGTTGTAAAAGATCTAATATCAGACCTTACACCAGTAAACATTGTTTTTTTAAGATACCTTCTAGCTGCGATACTTTTTCTAATTACAGGTGGCATACCTGAAAAAGAATATTTGAAACCTGGTTTGCTAATGGGTGTTTTCTTATGGATTGGATATATCACACAAACCATAGGCCTTGAAACAACGTCTACAATAAATTCAGGAGTAGTAACTGGTTTCTATATTGTATTAACTCCAATTTTTTCTAAGTATATAAATAAAAACTTAATCCAAAAAAAGAACTTAATAGGATCAATCGCAGGATTTGCTGGTATTTTATTGATAGCACTGAATGATCTCGATCAATTATTTGGAAATCTATTCACATTGATTTGTGCAACAGGCTACGCATTACACATAGTTATGGTCGAAAAATATGTAAAGGATTTAAATATTTCAAAATTAATGTTTGTGCAATCAGCTGTTGGCAGTATTTTGTGTATTCCTTTTATAAATTATGAGAATTTAAATATAAGTTACAAATTCTTTGTACCAATCTTTTTTCTTGGATTTGTTGTAAATTTTTGCGCTTTCTACTTACAACTATTTGGTCAAAAATTTATAAATGCTTCAACAGCATCACTCTTGTTTGGTTTAGAAGGTGTATTTGCATTATTGATAGGTGTATTTTTTGTTGGAGAAGTATTAAATTTATTAAATTGGGCTGGAGTACTTTTAATGTTATTAGCGATATTTTATGTTGTTAAAGAATAGTTTCCTCTTTGTTAATATTGTTAAGATATTTCATAATTATTCTTAAAACAGCTACAAGAAAGAAAAAAGTAATTATTAAAATTATTAAAATTCTAGGTCCCTCTATGAATGGTATTTCACATGCAATTAGGTCATTACATAAACCAAATCCGTCTCCACCATTTGATAAATTAAAAATAATCAATAAAGGGTAAGCAAGAATTACAACTAGTGAAACTAAAATTAAAAAAACTACTAATCTTAATAAAAACATTATGAAATTATTTTAATATATATCTTGAAATGAAAGTAAAACTTATAAGCTATTCTAAACCAACGGATTCAATTAGTAATGATGGTATAGATAATGCACAGGAATTAGTAGCATTTTGTGCAAGAGTTTCTAATCCTTCCAACCAATTAAACACAGAAACTAGTGAAAAATTAATTAAATATCTCATCAAAAATGCTCACTGGTCTCCACTTGAAATGGTAAGTGCATGTTTAGAAATTGAAACTACAAGGGATATTGCTAGACAAATTCTTCGTCATAGATCTTTTAGTTTTCAAGAATTTAGTCAGAGATATGCAAATCCAGTTGAGGACTTAGAATTTGTAATTCGTGAAGCTAGATTGCAAGACCCAAAAAATAGACAAAACTCTATCAGTACAGACAATGAAAAAATTATTGAAGAATGGGAACAAATGCAATCTAAAGTTATAGACAAGGCAACAGAAGTCTATAACTGGGCTATTGAAAATGGCATAGCTAAAGAACAAGCTAGATCTGTATTACCTGAAGGAAACACTGTTAGTAGGATTTATATGAATGGAACTTTAAGAAGCTGGATACATTATATTCAATTGAGGGAAGAAAATGGTACTCAAAAAGAACACATGGATATAGCAAAAGCATGTGCAGAAGTTATCAACAAAATTTTTCCTATGGGAAAGAATCTGACTTAAGTATCAAGCTTATATTTAAAAATTAAAAATTCATCCGTAACTTCAAACGTTGAGTCTGAAATTATCATGTAATCTTGAAAATCAAGTTCTGCTTGTTTCATGAACAACATTCTTTCATCTCCTCCAACAGGTGGCATAGGTCTGTCTTTTACAGCGTCTGCTCTTTCTTTAAATCTTTTTTTAAATTCTTCTACATTAAAGGACATAGTTAGATATTAGTTAATTTGTAAGTAAAGTATTGATCTCGTTTTTGAGTTGTTGAGTTTTTTTAATTTTTATTGATTTTAGTTCAAGAAGTTTTACGCCCTCTGAAGAATTTACTTCAAGTTCAACTTTTGAATTACCAGGATATTTTTGTAATAACTCTTTTAACATTATTAGGTTTTGCCTATCTAGAGTCTCCTCCTCAACGATTATTCTCATTGGGGTTGTATCCATATCGTTTAACATTTTTGACGGTTCTATTGTTATTAGGTCTCTAGCTCTAATAATGTTTTCAGCTCCTCCAACAAAGCTTCCAGTTACTTTTACATAATTTTCCCCATCAACATCATTATTAAATTTATCTACAAGTTTATTAAAAAGTAATACACCCACTGTTCCAGTTGTATCCTGCACATCAAATTGAATCCACGGATTGCCTTTTCTTGAAACTCTTTTTTGTACATTAGAAAATAAACCAGATATCACAACGCTTATCTCTTCTTCATCTTCTGAACTTACTAATTCAATAATTGAATGGGTTGATTCTGATCTTAAAACTTCTCCATAACCATCAAGAGGATCTTCGCTTACAAAGAATCCCAACATCTCTCTTTCTCGATTTAAATATTCTTTTTTATCCCACTCAACATCTTCAATAATTGTTTTATTGATTCCATTATCATCAAATTCAAATAATGAACCCTGAGCACTATTTTTGGTCGATTTTAAATCTTTAGCATCCTCAATTAGATCTATAATTTTCTCGTAGATACCTTTTCTTGGAAATCCAAATTTATCAAAAGCACCGCCCTGTACAAGAGCTTCTATTCCTCTCTTATTTAATGATCTTGAGTCCATTCTTGTTAAGAAATCTTGAATGCTTTCATAATCTGAATTTTGTCTTTCAATGATAATTTTTTGTGCAGTTACATCTCCAACATTGCGAATAGCGGATAATCCAAACAAGATTTCACCATTATTTACTGAAAAATCTTCGGAGCTTAAATTTATATCTGGTGTATTAACTTTTACACCCATTTCTCTTGCCTCAGATAGAAAGATAGCAGTTCTATCTTTATCTCTTTTTACAGCTGTTAAACATGCAGACAAATATTCAGCTGGATAATTAGATTTCAAAAAAGCAGTTTGATATGCCAACAATGCATATGGGACTGAATGGCTTTTATTGAACCCATAACCGGCAAAATATGCAATTTGATCAAAAAGTTCAATTGCAAATTGTTCTGAATAACCATTCTTTAATGCTCCATCAGTAAATTTATTTCTTTGTTGCTCCATAACCTTTGGGATTTTCTTACCCATGGCTTTTCTTAGATCATCTGCTTCATCTAAATCAAATCCAGATATTCTTTGAGCTATTTGCATAACTTGTTCTTGATATAAAATTACACCATATGTTTCTTCTAAAATTTGTTTCAAGTCATTATGAAGATATTCAATTTCTTTTCTACCCGTAGCTCTTTCTGCAAATTCAGTGTGCATACCTGCTCCTAAAGGTCCAGGTCTAATCAAAGCAACTAGAGCGACAAGATCCTCGAATCTTTTAGGTTTTAAGTTTCTTGAAACTGATTGAGCGACTCGGCTTTCGAGCTGAAAAACGCCAGTCATTTTACCCTCAGAAAATAATTCATAAGTGGCTTTGTCATTAAGATCAATCTCATCAATGTTTAAAGAATTGTCATTAATTAGCTCTAAGGCACGATCAATAATTGAAAGATTTCTAAGTCCAAGAAAATCCATTTTCAACAAACCAAGCTGTTCGACTGTATGCATTTCGTATTGTGTAACTAGTTCTGCTCCATCTCCTTTTTGTTGAATAGGCAAAAATTTAGTCAACTTATCAGGAGATATTACAACTGCAGCTGCATGGATACCATCTTGCCTTCTTAAGCCTTCCAGCCCACGGGCAATATCAATTATTTTTTTAACTTCTGTGTTTTCTTTATATTGTTTTCTCAACTCTGAAGAAGCTGAATAAAATTCTTTGCTGTAACCACTTTGTGACATATCATCTTTATCAAGACACTCCCCCAAAGTTGCCGAAATACCTAAAATCATTGGTGGCATCAATTTAGCTACCTTGTCACCTGATGAAAATGGAAGTCCCAATACTCTAGCTGAATCTCTTATTGCTTGTTTAGCTTTTATCGTTGCAAATGTAACAATATGTGCAACCCTATCATTACCATATTTGTCAGAAACATAATCTATAACATCATTCCTATAGCGTTCATCAAAATCCATGTCTATATCAGGTAACTCTTTTCTTCCCTTGTTTAGGAAACGTTCAAACAGAAGACCATACTTTAATGGTTCAATACCAGTTATACCAAGACAGTAAGATACTATAGATCCCGCAGCTGAGCCTCTACCTGCCCCTGTTCTTATTCCTTTTGATTTTGCATAATTGATTAAATCACCAACAATCAAAAAATAAGATGCGAAACCCATTGTATTTATTACCTCGAGTTCATAATTTATTCTTTTTTCAAGTTCATCATTTAGTGCACCATATAAATTTTTTGCTCCCTCAAAAACTTTATCCTTTAAGAATTCATCTGCATTTTGGGATTTATCTTCAATTGGAAAATCAGGTAAATAGTATGCATCCTTTTTAAATTGGTAATTGACTCTATCTAATATTTTTAAGGTGTTGTTACATGCATCTGGAAAATCGTTGTGTGGAAACAGTTTTCTCATATCTTCAGAAGATTTTATAAAATAGCCACTCCCATCAAATTTAAATCTACTCTCATCATCTAAAGTTGCATTTGTTTGAACACATAGCAAGGCGTCATGAGCAGATGCATCGCTATCATAAACGTAGTGTGAATCATTAGTTGCTACTAATGGTGCTGATATTGCTTCAGATATCTTTAATAAATCAGGAAGAATTTCTTCTTGTTGCTGTATACCATGCTTCATAATTTCAATGAAAAAGTTTTCTTTCCCAAATAAATTTTGATAAAAGTCTGCTTTTTCTAAAGCACGATCAAAACTTCTTTCTTGACCTTGGTTACCTTCTTCCCTTGAGGCATCAGGAGCTAATAATTGAGCAATCTCACCGCCAAGACAACCCGAAAGTGCAATGATCCCCTCACTGTGTTGTTTTAAAAGGTCATAGTCAACTCTAGGTTTATAATAGTAACCTTCTGTGTAAGCCTTGCTGGCTATTTCGACAAGATTCCAATAACCTTCTGTATTTTCGGCCAGAAGGGTTAAATGAAATCTTTTATTTTTATCTCTATCGGGTTTTTCAAATCTACTACCTTCAATCACGTAAGCTTCATAACCAATAATGGGTTTGAGATCTTTTTTTATTGCTGAATTATAAAACTCAAGTGCACCATATAAGTTACCGTGATCTGTAATAGCTGCGCCAGGTTGATTTAATTCTACAATGCGATTTAAAAAAGAATCAATTTTTGCAGCACCATCGAGCATTGAATATTCTGTATGTGCATGAAGGTGAACAAATGAATTTTCCATAAATTTATTTTAAATGATTTAGATTAATTAAACATTTATGAGACCATTAAAAAAATCTGGTTCGGTAGCTTCAAACTCATAATTATTACTTTTATGATTAAATTTAAGTTTTTTCGACATTAAGCATATCTGATCTTTACTTAGAGATTCGATTTTTTTTGCGCTATATAAAACATCATTTAAGATCGGGTTGCCTAAATACTCCATTTGAGATCTAATTTGATGATTTCTTCCAGTAATTAATTGAATCTTTAACTTGGTGCAGTTTTCATACTCGTCTATAACCTCAAAGTGGGATGTAGAAATTTTTCCTTCATTGCTTACGGCTCGTTTAGTCTTATTTTTTTTTGATTTTGATAATGGTAGTTCTATAACACCTGATTGTGTTTTTAAATGACCTTCAACTAAACATGAATATTCTTTGTAGACTTTTCTTTCTTTGAATAAGGATTGTAAATAAGTAAATGTTTCAAAGTTTAAAGCAGCAACTATGAGTCCAGAAGTTACTTTATCTAGTCTATGAACGATCCCTTCTCTTTTTTCAACCCCCCATTCAGCTATTGAAGGTTCCATCTCTAATAATTTATCACGTACAGAGATTGCTGAATTTGAATTTACTGGATGAGTTAAAACACCATTTGGTTTGTTAAAAACAACAAAATCCTCATTTTTAAAAATAATTTCAATCACTAGAGCTTATTAGCTCCGATAAGATCAACAAGAAAATTCCGATACTAATAAATGTATCAGCAAGATTGAATGATGGAATAAATAATAATTCAATAAAATCTGTAACTTTTCCATTATTTCCATTAATAAGATTCACAAATCTTTCACCTAAGTTCCCCAGGGCTCCTCCTAAAACTAATACAAAGGCATATTCTTCAATTTTTTTATCAAATTCATTTTTAAATTGAAGAATTAACCAAATTAGAACTACTGAAGATACAACAAAAGTAAATGGGGCTTGATCTTTTAAAAACCCAAAAGCAATCCCAGTGTTATAGTTGAGATCAATTTCTAAAATGTTTTCGATAATAACTAAATCTTTAAAATTATTTGAGCGAATATATGACTTTACTAAATTATCAAAGATACCCAGACATAATGAGATAATTAAAGGTTTTCTGTTGAGATTAAGAATCAAGTAATTCAGCACACTCTTTGCGTAAGGTTGCGTAAGGCAGGGCCTCAAGTCTTGCTACTGGAATAGGTTCACCACAGTTTTCACAATTGCCATACTTTTTCTTTTTAATGAGTACAAGAGCATGTTCAACTTGGTTTAATAAATGTTTGGTATTTTCATCAAGTGTAAGCTCTTTCTCAAGCTCAAAAGCCATAGATCCACCATCCGCAGAAGTTGGATCAGGACTTCTTTCAGCTGATGCTTCAGATAGTCTTACTTTTTCTCTTTCCTCTTGATGTTGTTCTAACATAGACAAAAGCTGCTCTCGTTCAGCTTCAAGTCTTTTTTTAAACTTATTTATCGTATTTTGTGAAAGTTTTCTAGCCATATTCTTTTTATTGTTGAATGTATATTAGTAAAATTTCGATTAAAAAAAAGATATTTTAAAAAATTTAAAAAAATAAGTCTTTTATTGAATAATCATTAAAATTCTAAGGATATGTTCAAAAGAATTGATAACAATATTGATTTTGCAAAAAACGAAAACAAAATTTCAGATTATTGGAATGAAATAAATGCGTTTGAAAAATCCTTAGATATACGAAAAGATTCAAAAATTTTTAGATTTTATGATGGACCACCTTTTCCAACAGGTAGTCCTCATTACGGTAATTTACTTGCAGGAGTAATCAAAGATATTGTTCCAAGATATTGGACTATGAGAGGGTTCTTTGTTGAAAGGCGGTTTGGGTGGGATGTCCACGGACTTCCAATTGAAATGGAAGTACAAAAAGAACTTGGTTTGGAAGATCCACAGGATATTGATGATTACGGGATTGATAAATTTAATGAAGCTTGTAGATCTCAAGTTCAAACAAATACTGAAAACTGGGAAAAGATTACAAGAAAGATTGGCAGATGGGTCGATTTTGAGAATGATTATAAAACAATGGACGTTGGGTTCATGGAAAGTGTTTGGTGGGTATTCAAAGAGCTTTATGATAAAGGTTTAATTTATAAAGATTATAAAGTTCTTCCTTACTCATGGGCTGCAGCTACACCTCTATCTAATTTTGAAGCAAATATGGACTATAGGGATGTTGAAGATCCGTCAATTTTTTTTCAATTAGAAGCAAGAGATGACTTTAACGATATTAGAAAAGGCGACTATTTTCTTGTATGGACCACAACCCCTTGGTGTATACCCGCAAATTTAGCTATTGCAGTTGGAAGAGATATTAATTATTCAAGAGTGAAAATTGATAGTCATTATTACTGGATTGCTACTGAAAGATTGCATGAACTAGACAATTATGATTATTCTGTCCATGGTTCATGTGATGGTGAAAATATGATTGGAGGAGAGTACATTCCAGCATATTCTGAATTCGAAAAAGAGAATATAGGTAAAGCTTTCAAATTAATCCATAGTGATGATACAAATACTGCATCAGGTTCTGGTTTGGTATCTCAAGCTCCTTCTTATGGTGAAAGTGATTTTTATTGTTTGAAAAATGCAGGAATTAGCGTAATAGTTGATCCAGTTACATTGGCTGGTAAATTTGATCAATCTGTTGCAGGTCTTGAAGATTTAAATGTAAAGGATGCTGACAATGTAATTATTAAGCAATTGGATGAAAGGGGCTTACTTTTTAGTTCAAAAAGAGAAATGCATTCCTATCCTTTTTGTTGGAGAACAGGCACCCCATTAATTTATAAAGCTATTCCGACATGGTTTGTAAATGTCGAAAAAATTAGTGATCGAATGGTAGAACTTAATGCTGAAACCCATTGGGTCCCTGGATTTATAGGTGAGAAAAGGTTTTCTAATTGGTTAGCTGATGCAAGAGATTGGGCTATTAGTAGAAACAGATACTGGGGAAGCTGTATTCCAATATGGATAAATGATGATGATCCTGATGACATAATCTGTGTCGGTTCCATAGAACAACTTAAGGAACTTTCAGGAGTAGAGGTAGATGACTTACATAAACATTTTTTAGATGAAATAAAAATTGAAATAGATGGCAAGACATACACAAGAACCCCTGAAGTACTTGATTGTTGGTTCGAATCTGGTTCAATGCCCTATGGCCAACAACATTATCCTTTTGAAAATTCAGAAAATTTTATGGATGGTTTTCCCGCTGATTTTATTGCCGAGGGATTAGACCAAACAAGAGGTTGGTTTTATACATTAACTGTTCTGGCAGTATCACTTTTCGATTCTGTTGCTTTTAAAAATTGTATTACTACTGGAATGATTCTCGCAGAAGATGGTAGAAAAATGAGTAAAAGTCTTAAGAATTATCCAGATCCGGAAGATTTGCTAGACAAATATGGTGGTGATAGCTTGAGAGCTTATTTAATAAATTCACCAGTCGTTAGAGGGGAACCCCTAAAATTTTCAGAAGAAGGAGTAAAATTAGTAACTAGGAATGTTATCTTACCTTTGTGGAATAGCTTTTCTTTTTTCTCAAATTATGCAAATGCAGACAATATAACAATTGAAGAATTAAATAAGGCTGCTCCAATAGAAAATAGATCTTTAATGGATCAATGGATAATTTCTAGCCTTCAATCACTAATAAAAACTGTTAATGAGAAAATGGAAAATTATTATCTTTATGAAGTAATACCTCCACTTATAGGCTTTATCGATGAACTAACTAACTGGTATGTTCGAACAAACCGAAAACGATTTTGGAAGGAAAAAGATGTTGATGATATTGATAAATTAAACGCTTTTAAAACTTTACATGAAGTCCTTTTAGAATTCTCTAAAACAATGGCGCCTGTTCTTCCATTTATTTGCGAAGAAATATATCAAGGACTTATACAAGAACAAAATTCTAGCATTCATCTCGAAAACTACCCTGAAGCAAATGATCAAATAATAAATAAGAAACTGGAAGAACAGATAGTTATTGCTAAAAAAATTATCAAGACAGGAAGAAATATAAGATTAAATTTGAATCTTCCAAATAAACAACCATTAGAAAAAATCTCAATAATATCGAACAATCCTCAATTAGTAAATGATATTGAAAGTGTAAAAGAAATAATATTGGATGAACTTAACTTAAAAAACATAGACTATCTTAATGAAGTTGATGATTGGTATAAATATGAATGTAAACCAGATTTTTCAAAGTTAGGACCAAAATTAGGTGGTGAAATTACAAACTTATCTAGTTTTTTAAATGAACTTAAACAAAATGAAATTAAAGAAATAATAGAAAACAATGGTTTGTCTTATAAAAAAAATAAAATTTCTTTAAATGATTTAGACATGAGACTTGTAAAGCTCGAGGAAAGAGAAAGCCATGAAATTATTGAAGAATTTAGCATTAATCTTGATATTCAAATATCAGATGAGTTATTTTACGAGAGAATATCAAGAGAGATTGTCTCGATTGTCCAAAATCAAAGAAAAGATTTAAAGTTTGACATAACTGATCGAATAAAACTTAAGATTTTAACAGATGACGAAAAAGCGAAAGCAAGTTTTAAACTTTTTAATGATTATATAGCAAAAGAAACTCTTGCAACTGAGATTAACTTAGTTGAGAAAAAAGCATCAAACGTTCTTCTTGATTTTAAATTAGACACAATTATTGAAAAGATCTAACAAACAAATCTAAGAATGATTGGCTGAAGAAAGTTAATTCCCAATATAAGAACAATTGGTGATAAGTCAATACCTGCCATGCCGATTCTAAGCGGGCCTATTCTACTTCTGATTGGTTCTAACAACCTTCCATAAAAACGATCTAAAATCATTTTTAATTGTCCAATTGGATGATCATCTGAAACTTGTATCCAACTTAATATGATCCATAAAAACAAGGAATAGCTTAAAAGCCTAAATCCAAGTAAAAATAAACTACACATTAATTTTATAGAGACCAAGAGTTTGCAATCTCTCTCGTTCAGTTGATGGAAGTGACATATTTGAGGGCATAACTAAATAGACGCCATCCTTATGAATAATTCTCATTTTTGAGTCGCTGATAAAAGCAATGCCTGTAATAAAATCAACAATTCTTTGTCTGATGCCTTGATCGCTAATATCTCTTATATCTACAGCAACAATATATCCTTCTTTTATGGGTGGCCCAATTAGATGACTGTCATTAAAAGACCTTAAAACTTTAATTTCAACTTCATCTTTTGGTTGGTGAATTTTTAAATCACCCGAGTAATCTTCATTTTCAAATCTATTTTCAGATGAAGGACGCACAGTGCGTGTATTTTCTGGAACCAGATCTTCAACATATTCTGGCTGTTTTAAGCCTATTGAAATTAAGAATTTTTCTAACATTAATTAAAAATTTTACTACCTATCCGTATTATTGTAGCACCATAATCTAAGGCTATTTTATAGTCGCCAGACATACCCATAGATAATTCTCCTTTATAATTTTTAAAATCTTTCTTTAGCTTCTCATTAATTTTTGACATCATATTGAATGAGCTTTCAGGATCAGCATCAAAACTTGGTATACACATAATTCCAACTGGAAAATATTTTAATCCCTCAAAATTATCAAAAAATTCATCTACCTCGTTAATTTTAATGCCGCTTTTGTTGGGGTCATCATCTATATTAATTTGGACAAAAATATCTTGATTTTCGTAGCATTCATTTATAGCTAAAATTTCTTTTGGTCTTTGCAGTGTATGAATAAAGTCACAGCTATTCATTATTTCACGTATTTTTCTTGATTGAAGAGGGGCTATAAAATGAAACCTTGCTTCTGATAAAAACCTTGCATGATCTGATAATTCATTTAATCTATTTTCACCAAATTCTCTAAATCCTTCATTGTAAAGTTGCAGTATATCTTTTTCATCCCTACCTTTAATGACAGGAAGAAGTTTACAGTTATAATGACTCACTAATTCCAAAATTTTATATAAATTATTTAAATCCAAACGATACTCCATTGTCTTAAGTCAGTGTTATCACGGCGATATGAATTAAAAGAATCACTATCTATCGTACATATTGAGGAATTTTCAAAGTCTATATTTTTTTCAATACAAAATCTTTCAATTTCTTTACTTAAATCAAGATATTTTTTACTTTGTCTCTGAATAGTCGACTTCGGAAATTTCTTAAATAAGTCATCTTTAATTTCATAACAACATTTTTGTGCGTGTGGTCCAATAGAAACTTTTAAATTACTGAGATTAAATTTTTTAATTGTCTTAAAAAAAATTTTGTTTTCGACCCCTTTCCAACCAATATGTATAACTCCCACTTTCTTTCCATCGGATATGACTACTGGCATACAATCAGCAGTTTTGACAACAAGTTTTAAATTTTTAATTTCAGTTATTAAGGCATCTGCTTCGTATGTGCCTTTTTTATCAATTTCTAAAACTATATCGCTGTGAGTTTGATTCATGTCTGCAAATGAACCAAGTTTCAAATTTTGTTTTGAATTGTATTTATTTAAAAATTCTACGTTTTTGATTAAATTTGAATTAATCATCCCCTGATGAAATCAGGAAGACTTTCTCCTCCATTTTCATCAAAATCAGAAGATACTCTTCTATTAGGTCTTTGTCCAAATCCAGCAGCAACAACAGTAACTTCAACAGCATCACCTAAAGAATCATCAACTAAGTGGCCGAATATAATTTCAGCATTATCGTCAGCTCTTTCTGTAATAACTCTTGCTGCTTCATTTACTTCTTGCAGTTTCAAGTCCTCGGATCCAGCTATAGTTATCAATACACCTTCAGCTCCATCCATATTAGCTTCTAACAATGGAGATGATATTGCAGCTTGAGCAGCATTTGGAGCTCTTTGTTCCCCAGTTGAACGTCCAATTCCTAAAACAGCATTACCTGCATCTTTTAATATCGTTTTAACATCTGCAAAGTCAACGTTTATTATTCCAGGATTTGTAATTAAACCTGTAATGCCTCTAACACCGTTTGCTAATATTTCATCAGATTTTAGGTAAGCTTCACTAATTTTTATATCCTTGTCGCTTATCTGCAATAATCTATCATTCGGAATAACAATAAGTGTGTCAACTACATCTCTTAAAGCTTGAATACCTTCTTCTGCCTGCACCGACCTTCTTCTACCTTCAAAGCCAAAAGGTCTTGTGACTACTCCAACAGTTAAAGCACCCATTTCATGGGCAATATTTGCAAGTATAGGTGAAGCACCAGTTCCTGTACCTCCACCTTCACCTGCAGCAATAAAGACCATATCAGCACCTTTGAGAGCCTCATTGATTAATTCCTCAGAATCGACTGCGGCTTGTCTTCCTACTTCTGGATTAGCACCAGCTCCTAAACCTCTAGTTGATTTCCTTCCAAGATCTAATTTAAGGTCAGCTTTTGAACCAAGTAAACTTTGCGCATCGGTGTTACATGCTACGAAGTCAACACCTTTGATACCCATTTTTATCATTCTATTTACGGCATTAGTTCCACCGCCACCAACACCAATAACTTTTATAACTGCTGCATAATTTCTTGGTCTCATATTTAAATTGACTCCTCTTTGTTTGTTATTTGTTCTTGAAACTGCTTTCTTTGACTTAGACGCTGTTTTTCTTGCCTTGGGCTTAGTAGCCTTAGCTTTAGGTTTTGATTTAGTTTGTTTTTTATTTGCCATAATTTTTCCTTATAAGGAGATTATCAAATGTATGGATATATACAAAAAGTTTTTTTAATTTTATCTAGATCTATACTTTAGGTTTAGATTAACATTCAAACAATGTTTCAATGTCTTCACCGGTACTTTTAAGGATCGTTACGCTCCCCTTACAGTCCCCCTTTTCAAGGATGTAACCAACTACGGTTCCTTTTCTTGAGAGATCCACAGCTTTCCCTGCATCAATGATCGTATCTAAGTAATTTATTTCGAGAACATCTCCATCAAAAGTCATAGAGACTTCACTAAGGTCAACTTCGTATTTTTCTACCGTTAAGATAAATGAAACAATTTCGCTATAAAAACCATCAACTATTGGCCCATTTGTAATTACTAAATGCGCCAGGTCTTCTTCAGAAGTCGCATCAGTAGTGTATAAATTTTTATACAGCACTCTTTGTACAGGACTGGTATCTCTAAAATCAGTGTAAACGATAATTTTTTGGTACAAGTTGATATTTATGTTGACAACATTTGGCAATTGCTTTGAAATTTCCAGACTTTCGACATTTGGATTATCTAGATAAAATTTTTCAAAATTACCATCACTAACTAGCCAAATTGATAGTTTTTCGATTCCTTTTAGCCCTTCATAATTTAGGTTTAGTTCATAATCATAATTAATGTTTGAAACTCTGTACTTATTAGAAAAAATTGAAACTAAAAGAGCAAGAATTATTAATACAGCAAAAGTAAAAAAAGTAAAAGTTCTAAAGGATTTACTCTCAACTCCACTTAAGAGGCTCATAGATCAAATTCACCAATGAAAATAATTTCTTCTTCTAACTTAACTCCAAATTTATTATCGACTACCTGTTTTACATGCTGTACAAGTTTATATAGTGCCAGTGATTTTGCCTCTTTTTTTGCAATAAAGAAATTTGCATGCTTCTCACTAACACTCACACCATCTATTTCATAACCTTTAAGGCCAGCCTCATCAATCAACTTCCCAGCTGTATAGTCTTTAGTATTTTTAAACACGCTTCCAGCATTATAAATTGCTGGAGGCTGACTGTTTTTTCTTATTTCATTAAAATTTGAAAGATTACTCTTTATTTTATGTATATCTCCTTTTTCAATTTGAAGAGTTGCACTCAATATAATTTTATTATCAAGGTTTTGAGAAGATCGATATGAAAAATTAATATCGTCTTTATTTAATTTAATTATGTTTGATGTATTTAAGTCAAAACATTCTATATATTGAACAAGATCTGAAAATTCCCAATCATAAGCTCCAGCATTCATTTTCACAGCACCCCCTACTGTTCCTGGAATGCCTATCAAAAATTCACCATTTGAAAATTCATTTTCTTTAAAGTATCTTGATAGGTCTGGCAAGAATACAGATGCTCCAACGGTAATTTCAGTCTCACTTTTTTCTTCGATTGTTGTAAATTTTGGACAAATGACATTCCCTTGGAATTCTTTATCAGAGAATGCTACGTTGGAACCTTTTCCTATAATTACGTTCTCTTTTCCAAGTACTATTTCATCTAGATTATTTAAATCGTCTTTGTCTACCAACTCAATAAAACTTTTACAAACACCGCCAAACCTATAGGTTGTTATCTTTGATAAATCTACGCTACTTATTTTCATTTATATACTTTAATATTTTAGGTCCAAGTAAAGTTATATCACCAGCACCTAAAGTTAAAATTACATCTCCTTTATTTACTTCTTGTGATAGATATTCTGGAACAAACCTTGTTGATTGTAAGTATTTTATATTTTCACCTTCAAAATTTTTACTTGAAATTCCAGGAATAGGATCTTCACCAGCAGGATAAATATCAGTTACAATTGCAAAATCTGATTGAACAAGAGAATCTTTAAATAAATTGAAGTATTCTTTTGTCCTTGAATATCTGTGAGGTTGGAAAACTACATACAATTTATTTTTAGTAATCTTTTTTAATGAATTTATTGTTGCATTCATCTCTGTTGGATGGTGCCCATAATCATCATATATGGAAATTCCTTTTGCAATTCCTATAAGCTCAGTTCTTCTTTTAACTCCCGGAAAAGAGAAAATTGCATCTAAAGATTCCTTGATACTAATTCCGTTTTTCATTGCTAATACAATCGCACCAACCATATTCGATCTAAAATGATCTCCTAATATTTGTGAATTAATAATATATTCTTTGTTTTCATATAGAAATTTGTCTGGAGTTAAAATTAAGAAATCAGAATCTTTATTATTACCATATTTAACTGAATTATTAAAGCCTTCAAGGTCTTGCAAAACTGAGTCATCATAATTAATGACTAAATTATCTTTCACATTATCCATAACTTTAAGAAATGCATTTTTATAATTATTAAAGTTTTCAAAAAAATCTAAATGATCACTATCAATATTAAGTACCAAAAGATCTGAAATTAAAATTTTTTCAAATGTATTAAATGCTTCATCAGTCTCTAAAATAATTGGCTGATCTGAATCCCCATAATGCCCACCAATGCCGTTAAAATTTGTAACTCCTCCAAAAATGTATGAGACATTTACATTATTGAAATGAAAAATATGTGAAAGCAATGCAGTCGTTGATGTTTTTCCATGCGTACCGGTAATCCCAATTATTTTATTTTCATTTGATAAATTTTGTAAAAATTCTGGACGTGAAATTACATTTTCTTTATCATGAAATTTTGAAAATTTTTCTGAATCTATAGGTATTGCACTTGAATATATATATAAATTATTTTTATCGTATGGAATATTAAATTCAGAAAATTCAACATCAATTCCGTCTTGTTTAAGTAAATTTGTAATATATGATTTTCTCTGATCATAACCAATTACATTTAGTCCTTTTTGTTTTAAATATTTACCAATAGAGCTCATTCCTGAACCCCCAATTCCTAAAATATAAATATTTTTATAATCCATTTTTGATTTCCTGAATAATTTTTTTACTTATTGATATATTTCCGCTCTCAATTGTGTCGTTTACTTTGTATTTATCTAACCAATCAGTATTTTCATTATCAATAAGTAAAATTTCTTTTTCAACGTCAGTGTAATTATTGCATATTATGGCATATTCATTATCTACAAGAAATTTAGCATTCATCTGCTGATGTGATGATGTAGTTCCTAATTTATATGGTATGAGTATTAAAGGTATATTTAAATATAACGCTTCAAGAATACCTCCACCAGCTCTTGAAATTTGAACATCAATTTGTTGATAGAAATCATTCATATTATCTACATATTCCAATTGTTCATAATTATTAAAATTTTTTGATTTATCAATATTTGATGGTCCAACAATATGTAATATTTTTACTTTAATCAATTTATGATTCTCTAAATATTTGTATACAAAATTATTTATTTCATTAGAGCCTTGGCTTCCACCTTGAACTCCAATCACAATATTTTCATTAATATCTTTGATAGACTTTTTAATTTTTTTATCAATTACAGGGCCAACAAATTCTACATTTTTTTGATTAACATTTTTTGTATCTGGATATGAAGCAAATACTGTGCTTTTAAAATAAGAAGCAATCTTATTTCCTAAACCAGTATAAATATTCTGTTCTTGAACAAACAATTTTATTTTCTTTCTCCAGCTTAAGTAAGCTGCAATTGGAGCAATGTAGGAGCCAGTAGTAAAAATTATTTTTGTATTTTTAAAATCCATATTTCTATTGATATTTGAGATTGTCTTAAATATCTTGGTTAGATTAATTAAATATCCTAATTTTCCAATATCGGATCTAAATACATCAGTCGTATAGCATTTTACATCAACTTCTTGTAAGAACTTAGAGCCTCTATTATCGGTCACTATTTCAATTTGATTTTTTGATATTCCACTATTTAATAATTCATCAATAATATTCTTCACTGGAAGTACGTGCCCTCCAGTTCCAACACAAAAGAACATAATTTTATTTTGATTCATATTCTTGAATACCCTATTGCAATTCCAGTAAATAGTGCAACCATCGCACTACTACCATAAGATATAAAAGGTAAAACTATCCCAGTTATTGGTAAAAGCCCTACTGCTCCACCCAAATTTATAGCTGTTTGAATAAATACCCAAGAACCTAGTCCCACAAATATTAATTTCTTGAATTCACTTTTGGTTGAAATTGCTAAACCATAGAATGAGATAATTAAAAATCCTAATATGATAACGAAAATTAAAAGTCCGACAAAGCCATACTCTTCGCCGATTATAGATGCTATAAAATCAGTATGTGAGTTAGGTAGCATTCCCCATCTTGCACGAGACGTCCCAGGTCCTAATCCAAACATTCCACCCGAACTAATTGCGATTCTACTCTGATTCAACTGAAAACATGCACCAAGCAAATCAATACCTAAATCACAATCTCTATCTAGCCAAGTAGTTATTCTATTAAACCTATAACTTCCAGAAATAGCTAAAAAGTAGAGAGGAACAATAGAAAGGGATAATATTCCTACTGGGTATTTAAAATCTATCTTTGAAAATACTATCTGACTTAATAAAATACCAAATATCGTAATTGTTGTTCCATAATCTGGTTGAAGATATATAAAAAAACAACAAATTACAGGTAGAAACATGGCTCTTCGGAGATAGAAAAAATTATTAAATTTTGTATCTATATTTGTTAATTGATAAGCAACCCAAAGTATAATTATCGGTTTTGCCAGTTCACTTGGTTGAAAATTAATTACTCCCAGATCTACCCATCTTCTGCTACCACCTCGTACAATTCCATAAGTTAAGACAAAAAATAAAGCAGATGTAACAAATACAATAGAAAAGTTGATTAATCGGCTATAGGAATAAAAATTAATTTTTTTTCCAATATTAAAAATTAAAACTCCAATTAATACAGCAGCCATGTGCCTTTTAATAAAATAGAAATTGTCATTAAATTGATTTAAACCTTGTACTGATGATGCTGATATATTTACCAAAATTCCAAAAGTAACCAAAAACCATATACTAAAAAGATTTATTCTTTGAAAAAATGAATATGTAAGATTCATCTTGTATTGTCCTTTAAATTACTAACTATTTTCTTAAAAAATAATCCCCTGTCCTTGTAATCTTTAAAATCAGAAAAACTTGAACCTCCACAAGAAAATAATACTGTGTCAAAGTTTTGATATTCCGCTGCAAGATAGGTTTCTAGACTTAAGATAGAATCTAACTTAACAATTTCACAGTCAAGTACGTTAATATCAATATTCATATTTTTTGGAATAAGTATCTTTTTTATTTCACCAGAAATATTTATTTCTTCTTCTGGAATATTCTTTGTTATTCCATGCATGATTAAAAGTGCGTTCTTCACTCTGGATGTAGCTACGGACATGGAGTGAAAGTTGGTAGACTTCGAATCATTAATAAAATTTGTACCATTAATTGATTCGACAAATTCAAAGCGATGTTCAGAATAAACTTCTTTTTTCAAATATTCGTAACCTTCGTCTAGATTTATATCTAATTTTTCAATTATCTTTAAAAAAGCCAGACATGTATCTATTGGAAAGCTCAAATCATCAAAGTCATAATTTTCCATTAAAAGCTCGTCTTTACCTTTATCAATAGGAATATTTAAAATGTTTTCAAGAGCTTTTTCTGAAAATGTATTAAAACCAGTTACTAAATTTTCGTCTGAATTTAAAAAAGTCAATAATTTTAATTTTGATTTTTTGTAATCTTTCTCATCTTTGTGCCAATCAAGGTGATCAGAATGAAAGTTTAGAAATATCCCAAAATCAGCTTTAACATCTGATGCATAATAGAGCTGAAAGCTTGATAGTTCTACAATTGCAAAATCTTTATCTTCAAAATTAATGCTCAAAGGAGAAACTCCAACGTTTCCACATGCAACGGCATTAATACCTTTTGAAATCAGAAAATCAGTCAACAAATTTACAAATGTAGTCTTCCCATTTGTTCCAGTAACACCAATAAATTTTCCTTGAAATTCTCTGGAAAATAAATCAATATCTGTAATTATTTTTTTTGTTTCAAAATTCTTAATTTGTTTGTGACTTGGATTTATACCTGGAGAGATTACAATTTCATCAATTAGATCAATTTGGGAATCATCAAAAAGCAGTTCTTTTTTAATGTCAAGAATAACATTTTCGTTATCGTCATAAATTAAATATTCTTTTGATTTAACTTTAAAAAAGGTTTCAACTGCTTTTCCAGTAATGCCATACCCAAAAATTAATGTTTTCACTTAATTTCCAAACAATACCCAGTCTCCATAAAATAGACCAAGCCCTATTACGATAAATATTCCATTAATAATCCAAAATCTTACAATTATTGTTGTTTCAGCCCATCCACTCATCTCAAAATGATGATGTATTGGTGTCATTTTAAAAATTCTTTTTTGATTTAATTTAAATGAAGAAACTTGGATAATTACAGACAAAGCCTCGAAAATATATAAAAAACAGAAAAACAAAATTAAGCCATCTGCACCGATTGAAATCAATATAATTGGAAACATTGAACCAATAAAATGAGAACCAACATCTCCCATTATTATTTTTGCAGGATTGGTATTCCACCATAAAAAACCGAGTGCTGAACCAGCTAAAGCAGAAATTAGTATAGATAGATCTAAGTCAAGTATTTCATTGTTCATAAAACTTGAATAGTATTCTGGATGTCTAAATATCCAGAATGAAATTATTAGGATTCCTCCAAATGAAACTGATGAGGATCCAGCTACTAACCCATCAAGTCCATCTGTTAGATTTACAGAATTAGTAATTCCAACTATTAAAAAAGTAATGATTATCCATTTAAGAAAACCTACTTCGAAACCAAATCCACTAAAAAAATAAAATGTTGATGAGTAGTCAAGATAGTAAAAATAAAAACTCGTAATAGCTGCGACAAGAATTTGCAAAAATATTTTGTTTCTAGCTCTTAGCCCCAAATTCCTATTCTTTCGAACTTTTAATAAATCATCAATTAAACCTACGCAAGCCATCAGAGTCCCTAATGAAAGTGATATTAAAATCACAGGATTTATATCTATAAATTCAACTTTAAAACCCGCACCGATCGTCCAAAAATTGATATGAGAAAGGATATAACCAGAGTAGGTACCAAAAATTATGAACACTCCCCCCATAGTTGGAGTTCCTTTTTTATGATCATGAAAAACGACTTCTTTTTGTATTGGTTGTCCAATATTTCGAGTTTTAAAATAATTAACTCCAATAAATGTTGAAAGAATTACACAAATAAATGAAATTGCTCCTGCGACAATAATTCCAATCAATTTATATCTCCCAGAAGGTCTGAAATATAGTCAAAATCATTGAAATTAATTTTTTTATTTTTTATCTCTTGATGCATTTCATGCCCTTTACCTAATACTAATAAAACTGAATTCTCCTTGAGTTGGTTAATACCATAAGTTATTGCTTCTTTCCTATCAAGTATTACAACAGTTTTTTCTTTATCGCATCCTTCGAGAATATCTTTTGCAATCTTTTCAGGATCTTCATGGCGTGGATTGTCATTTGTAATAATTATTTGATCTGCATTTCTTGATGCATTGCCCATAAGCAAACGCTTTTCTATGTCTCTATCGCCTCCTGCACCAAAAACTACAATTACACTTGAGAAATATTGGGTTACAAAATCCACTGTTGTTTTGATTGCGTCAGGGGTATGCGCATAATCCACAACAATTTTGTTACTCTTAAAATTAATTATTTCAAACCTACCCTTAGGATTTTGAATATTCTTAAAATTTTCCTCATAATTTTGAATATCTGACTTTTCAGAAAAATAAGCCATTGATAAAGCAAGTAAGAAATTTAAATTAAAATTGGGTCCAGTAACATTCAAATTTATATCATGTTTATCTTCATTGATTTGTATTTTCAGATTGATATTTGGAAATAATTTTTCTTCTAGGATTCTAAGATTTGAATCATTATTATTACCTATCTTAAATGATGGAATAACAGAATTCTCTTTGACTTTATTTCCCCATTCACTATCAATATAAACAAACTTATCAGATAAGTTTTTTGAAAAAAGTTTTAGTTTAGCTTCAAAATATTTATTTATGTTGTTGTGATAGTCAAAATGATCTCTTGAAAGATTCGTAAATCCAGAAGTATTAAATTTTATACCCTTAAATCTTTCTTGATCAAGAGCATGAGAAGAAGCTTCTAAAATTATATTTTCATAAGTCTTATTTTTAGGTTTACTTAAAAATTTCAAAATATTGAACAATTTTGGGGATGTTAGATGCTTCTCCTTTGTAATATCACTAAATAGATTTTCGTTGTTAGTTCCAATGAAAATACTGTTATTACCTAAAATTTGTTCTAAATAATGACCAGTTGTAGTTTTTCCATTAGTTCCAGTAATCCCAAAATAAGTTTTTTTATCATAATCAGGGCAGATAAAACTATATGCTTGATTTAATACTTCTTCATAGTTCGAGACTTTTAAAATTTTTTCATTACTTATATTACATTTTTCGGATGTAAATATTTTTTTTGCATTTTTCGTCAAAGCATCATTAACGTACCTATCAAGCTTTTCAACATTTACATTATCTATAAAAAGAATTGAATCACGTTCAACATCTGTCGAACTATTTACAAATTTATTAATATCATTCTGTGATAAGTTCAAATCTCTCAAATTTAACTTTTTCATGTTAATCGCTTGGTAGAAGATTTCTTACAATAGTTTTAAATATAGGAGCAGCTGTAGAACCACCTGTTACATATTCAGAGATTGGTGAGCCCTTTGCCCCCCATAATATTACAGAGCCTACAATTGGACCATTTGATGTCTCGATAAATCCTGTAAAAGAAGTTGTAAATCTATCATTTGAGTAACCAATGCCTTCTAAATAAGTTCTACTAGTTCCTGTTTTGCCACCAATAACGTAATCATCCATTTTTAGTGATTTTCCCGTTCCATTTGGCCCTTCTACAACGTTGATAAGAAGCATCTTTAACCTTTTTGCAAGATTACGATCTATAACTTTTTTGTTATTGTTACTTTGTTGATTAGTTCTTATTAATGAAAGATTTAAGTCTAATCCTTCATTTGCAATTATGCTGTAAGCTTTCACCATCTGATATTGTGTGGTGTTTATTGAATATCCTATTGATAAAGAACTTAAACATGTTGTACACGTTTTGTATTCGGTAAATGCTCCTTTTGACTCTCCAGACAACTCAACTCCTGTTTTTGAACCAAAGCCAAACCTTTTTAAGAACATCTCAACTTCATTTATATTTCCATCATTAACAATTTTAACTGTTCCCACATTCGATGATCTTTCAATAATTTCTTTGACTGAAAGGTTAATTGGTTCATGCTTGAGAAAATCTCTGAAACACCCTTTGTAACCTTCAAAATCTTCTTTACATGATCCATCAATAATTTCTATCTTATCTTCAACTAAATAAATATCATTTTCATTAACAACACCATTTTCAATTAATGAGCCAATAGTAAAGATTTTTAATGAAGAGCCAGGTTCGTAATTTGCTCTTGCGCTAATTAAGTCAATATTAAAATAATTATTATTCGTTGATGATTCCTCTGCAGAAATAAGAATTTCTCCTGTCACAGCATTGGCAAAAACAACAGAACACATAAAGGCTTGTGTATCTTTGAGTGCGTCTTGACAAAGATCTTTACTAAGATATTGTAATTCTGAATCAATTGAAAGTATTAAATCTTCTCCATGCTTAGGTTGAATCGTTATTATTTCTCCCTGTGGAATGATGGCACCATTAGGAGCCGATTCATATCTTAATTCACCATCTTCTCCTTTAAGAAGAGTATCAAAATAAAGCTCTAACCCTTCAATTCCATTTCCATCAGGATCAACAAATCCAATAATATTTGAGGTAGAGGAATCATAAACATTTCTTTTATTGGAATGTTCTAGGTGAATACCGTTAAATTTCCAAGATTTTATTTTGTTTCCTGTTTCGTAATCAACATTTCTTTTTAAGTAGAAAAATTTTGAATTCTCTGTAATTTTTTTTAAGATTTCAGCTTCATCTAATTTAAGCAATGAGGATAGAACACTGACAAATCCTAGATCATCGATATCATTCGATTTAAGTGCAACATTATAAGATTGGACACTACTTGCTAAAACATTAAAGTTTTTATCATATATGGTTCCTCTTTTAGCTTCAAGAATTTCTACTCTCTGCCTGTAAGACAATGCTTGATTTTCAAAAAAATCAGATTCTATAAATTGCAATGCATATACTTTTTGAATGAATAGATAAGAACCAAAAGTAACAAGGATTAATACAATTACAAATAGAAAATTAAGTTTTATTTTATTTGATGAAAGTTTCATCTTCCAAAGCCCATAACAATTGTTTCTTGAACGTCTTCTGTGTTAGCTTTGTAAGGAGTTTCCAAATCTAAATTTAAATTGCTAACTCTTAATCGAACATATGATTTTAATTTTGATAGATTTTCTATATTTTCGAAAGAGTATTTTCTAATATACTCAATATTAAGATTCGCTTTTGAACGTTCTAACTCAACTATTTCAGTATTGATTAATGAAAGTTCTTTTGAAATTTCATTAATTCTCAAATTTATAAATAAAGATAAAATCACTGATGCTGATAAAAGAACGTAAGCAAATCTAAAAATATATTTTTTTCTCATATTTTTCGTACATACCTTAATGTTGCTGAATTAGCTCTGGAGTTGGAATTAATTTCTTCTTTGTTTGGATAATATTTTTTTCTTTTTGGGTATTCGAAATTCTGAATATTATTACAAACACATATTGCAATTGACGGATCACAAATACATCCCAATGTTAAATCTTTCATAAAATTCTTTATGATTCGATCCTCTAATGAGTGATAAGAGATGCAAATAATTACACCATTTTTTTGAATCAAGTCTTTTACTTTTAATAACGAATCTTTTAATTCATTAAGTTCATCATTTATATATATTCTTAAGGCTTGAAATATTCTTCTAATACTTTTTTCAATAAATATTGGATTTTGCTTTGGTACGGAATTTCTAATTATGTTTGATAATTCAATAGTTTTATTTATAGGTCTATTTTCTATGATCTTTTTAGCAATACTTTTTGAATACCTTTCTTCTCCAAATTCATTAAAAATTGAATAAAGATTTTCATATGAAAAAGTATTAAGGACTTTTTCAGCTGTAAGTTCGTCTTTTTGATTCATTCTCATATCTAGATTCGAATCTATAGAAAAAGAAAAGCCTCTATTTGGAGTATCAATCTGATGACTTGAAACACCAAGATCATATAAAATGCCGCTAATTGGCGATAATGAATTATTGTTGACATAATCACTTATCATTGAAAAATTAAGATTGATTACATCATGGGAAGGATCACTATTATCAACTGCTTCTAGATCACGATCAAATCCGATTGCTGTAAGTTGGCTGTGTTTCATAATAGTATCGAAATGAGAACCGTAGCCATAAGTTGAATCGATAAATATACCTGGAGGAACATCGTCTAAAATAGAAGATATTTCTTCTTTCATCACACCAATGTGTGGCATGTACCCAACCCTGTTTTTGTTCATACCCAGCTCTCTAGAACTGGCACCAATTGGAAAGTTGGGCGGAGTAAGGGTGTTCCAATTTAGTTGTCTAGAGAGCTGGCTATGAACCTATCCTTTCACTTCATTAATATTTGCAAATTCATGATCTGCATCATCTTGAATTTTTTTCCACATCTTTGATGACCATATTTCAATTGCGTTCCCTATTCCTGTAACAGTGACTTCACCATTTATATCTATTTGACTATATTCTCTTAAATTTTCTGGTATTGGAATTCTTCCGGCAGAATCTAACTTAGAGTCGACAGCACCACTGAATATAGCTCTTCTGAGCTGTCTAGATGATTTTTCTGTTACTGGTAGCTCAACCATTTCTTCAGAAAGAGAAGTCCAGTTTTTTTTTGTTAGAATTTGCAGACAATTATCTTGTCCCTTGGTGACTACACAGCCCTGTTGGAGCTCTTTTCTAAACTTCGATGGAATAACTACTCTACCCTTCGAGTCCATTATGTGTTGATACTCACCAAGGAACACTTTTATCCGCCTTTCGTGCCTTGAACCACTTTGTGTCATTATATGACACTATGTGACACTTTGCAACACAATTAATGAAAAAAAATTATGCGGAGATTAGGTACTCTTCCCACTCAGGGTCTGGGTTTGAACCTATAATTGTTTTTATCCAAAAATTTCCCTCTGGAGCGAGAGGTGATTGAATAAGTTTTAGAATTGTTTGGTTCAAGTCTTTATCTGCTTTGATTAAGTTACACCTTTTGCAACAGGCAACAACATTTTGCCATTCATGTTTTCCACCTTTTGATTTTGGTATGATATGATCAATCGATTCAGCTTGAACTCCACAATATTGACAAATGTTATGATCTCTTATAAATATATTTTCCCTATTTAAAGCAACTCTTCTTGCGTATGGTGCCTTTACATAGTAATTTAATGCTGCAACTTTAGGGATTTTTATAGTTGAAGATTCCGACCTCAATTCAAGATTTGATGTTTTTATTACATTAATTTTGTTTGAAAGCATAAGAGAAACTGATCTTTTAGCGGAGGCGATAGATAAAGGTTGATATGTTGCATTGAGAATTAAAGTTCTATGATTATGAAAATTTTTATTCATAATTTAATTTTAGATGAGAAAATTTATTTACGCTTGTAACTGTTGTGATTGCACATCATCTTCAACTTTTGTTAAAAGGTTTAAGAATTTTTCTTTATCTAATTCAAATTTTGAAACATCTTCTTTTACTTCTTTTGCAACGTAATCAATTGTTTCAAAGAAAGCTAATTGTCCAAGCTTGAGTGCATCAAAAACTTTGTTGTCCTCAATTGTGTAAATTGTATCACCATCTGAAATAAGTTTTGTTTTAGAAAGTTCGTCTTGTAGGTCCCCATTTCTTGTTAAATATCTCCAAGCTCGTCTAACTCTTTGAATGCTCATCCCATTGTCTAGTAAAGTTTTAATGACTTTCAGAGATACAATATCTCTGAAAGAATACAATTTTGGAACTCCAGGTTTACCATGCGATGATTGTATACTCGGAGAAACCAGACCTACTTTGTCCCAATATCTAAGTTGATGTGAAGTGCAGTCAGACAAATAACATGCTTGTTTAGACGTAAATGCGTCCTTATTCAATTCCTTACTCCTTATTAAAATTAAGACGTATTATTAAATTTAATTAATACTATTTGTTTTGTCTAGAGGTATCTTTGTTTCTTACTAATTTGTAGATTTGTTTAAAATTCCATTCATTAATGTTTTCAGCACTTAGTAATGATTTTGTATTTGTAACAAATACAAATCCAGAGAGTGCCATCAGAACAAAACCAACTATGGCAAATATAGGTTGAATAGTGTAAGTTGCAATCATGGTTATGAAGCCTATAAGGAATACAAAAAACGAAATGGTTATTCTTGCACGAGAAAAATTTGAAAGGGTTAAATTTTCAACAGCTTTTTCTAATTTTGGATCATCCTCAGACAGACCCATTTCAATTTGTTTTAAAATTTCTTGTTCTTTTTTATTCAAACCCATATGAAGATTTTAATATATTCTGAAACTACTCTGTAATTAAGATGAATATATTTTTGAGACATGGTGAAGTAAAAAATCCAAAAGATATTTTATATTACAATATTCCTGGTTATGAACTTTCTGAAAAAGGAATAAAACAAGCAGAACATATTGCTGAAAAATTGAAGAAAGATTTTAAAATTGAAAAAATAATTTCCTCCCCTCTTCTTAGGGCAAGGCAAACCTCTCAAATAGTAAATAAAATCTTAAAGAAGAAAATAACCTTTATTGATGAAATCACCGAATGGGGTGGAATTAAAAATTGGATTGGAAATACCACTTTTGAGGTACAACAATCAAAAGAATTTGAAATCTACATTAATTACCCGACAGAACTTAATACTGATGAGAGTTTCTTTGATACCTTTAAAAGGGTCAATAAGTTATATGAGAATAATAAAAATGTTTTATTTGTTACCCATCAAGACACGATTAGATCATTTACGTTTTATAAATTAGAGTCTGACAATTTTAATATGGACAAACCAAGTCACTGTGATTTGCAATATATTGAAAAGAATAATTTAAAAAAATATATTAACCCTGTCTAGGTTAGTACGTTATAAAGAATAATTAAAAATAACCCAAATGATGACGAAAAGCTTATCACCCCTATCAATGGCTCAATAGATCTTAAAAATCTTGAATCTACTTTTTTGAGATACAAATTAACAAAGTATTTACTCATTAAAAAGGACAACAATCCAGCTGCAATGAAATAAACAAAACTAAATAATGAAAGCCAAGGATTTACAAAATTCATCTTCTATTACAATAATGTTGAAAATGGTTTTTAGTAAAAAATTTAAATTTATAATTTATTTACTCGTTCTAAGTCTTTCTATTTATATTGGTTTTATTCTTGGAAATACATTCTGTTCAACAAATTGCACGTACACTATTGCTTTAAATATATTGATTACAAATATTGTAATGGTTGGTGGTGTGTTTACTTTGATTAGATTGTCTGAAAAATCTATAACTGAATGGAATGATGACAAATATTATGAAAAAGATTGAAGGGTTTTTATTAGCTTTTCTTTATTATCTGACGTTACATCCTTGTGAAAAACAAATCTAATCACCTTTTCTCTAAGATAACCTGCTTTAATTTCGTTATCAGCTAAATATTTTAAAAACTCATCTGAATTACTCAAAGTGTCAAAATTTAACAAAATCATATTTGTTCCTTTATAAGCTACTGACTCTATACAGTCTATTTTGTTCTCCATATTTTTAATTACGGTAAATACCTCTTTCGCCATTTTATGATCATTAATAAGATTGCTCCTGTTTTCTAAAGCATATTTTGCAGCAGAGGCGATAATCCCAACTTGCCTCATTCCTCCACCAATTTTTTTTCTATATTCACGTGAATTGGCAATAAAATCTTTTGACCCCAATAACATGGACCCAATAGGAGCACCAAGTCCTTTTGAAAAACAAAACGTTAAACTGTCACAATATTTTCCATAGTTAGCTTTTGTGTTTTCTTCCAAAATTGCGTGCCATACTCTTGCTCCGTCAACATGAAGCTTTAAATTATTTGATTTTGTAAATTCAGATAACTTCTTTATGTTTTCAAATGGAATTATTGTTCCTCCTGAAGCAAGATGAGTATTTTCAATTGCAACCGTACTGATCTTAGGTTTGTAATATGATGATTTCGAAATCTGTGAAATTATATCATTTAGATTTAAATCACCATCATTATGACTCACATTTCTAAACTGAATCCTTGATAAAAATGAAGCTGCTCCATGTTCATAATTTTTAATATGTGAATCTTGCGTTGTTATTACTTCTTCTCCAGGATTTGTATGGTTTAGTAATGAAATTTGATTTCCCATCAATCCAGAAGTAACAAAGAGTCCAGATTCAAATCCAAGTAAATCTGCTGCAAATTCCTCAAGTTCATTTACTGTTGGATCTTCTTTGTACTCATCGTCACCAACTTCAGAATTTACAATTACTTCCAACATTTCTTTTGAAGGCTTTGTAACTGTATCAGATCTAATATCAATCATTTTTTTAATTTAAGCAGTAATTACTAATATCATCAATCTGATCTTTAAAAGTTTTGTTTTCACTTAAAACATATATAATTTCAATATTTTCATTTAATTCCTTTCCCGAAAACTTTAAGTTTTTTGTACAGTAACTAATTTTTGACTCGTTGATGTTTGATTTCTTAAAAAGGTCTATCTTATTCTTAATATTTTCAACGCTTCCCTGCCATTGATTTAATCCAATCGAATATTTTAAACAAAGATCAAAGAAGAATTTTGAATTGCCGCCGAGTATAATATTTACTTTATTTCCGTCATATATTTTATGACTTTGAATTTTGCAAATTATATCTTCAATATTATTTTTAAAAATTTTATTTTTCTTTTCATATTTTTCATCTCCAATTCCTAAACCAAAATTAAAATTTTTAATTTCCATAAATTGATAAATATAATCATTTAGTAAAATATCTTTTTTTCTCTTTCTTACATTTAACACCATGGAGCCGATTTCAAAATTTTTATTTACTTCATTTAATTTGTTAATAGCTTCCTTAATCTCATACACAGGCTTGCTCTTTATTTCAGGATTTTGATAGTGGTCAAATACATAGACAGATTTAATTTCAAGATTATTTAAAATATCAATTTTTTTTAAATACTCATCCTCAAAGAATGAGCCATTTAAAAGTAAGGACTTATTATTCACTATTTAAAGCTAGTAATGCTGCACCTAACAAGCCTGAATCTTCTCGTGCTTTACTTAACTTAATAATTGGAAAACTTCTATTTGGGAAATCAAAATTTTTTTTAATATATTTATCAATTAAGGGAATAAAATTATATGGGTTTTTTGTCATACTCCCACCTATAACAAATATTTCATTATCAAATAATTCAAATAATGATACTAAGGCAAGAGACGTTTGTACTATTATCTCGTCTCTAGCAAGCTTTTCATGATCTTCAAGATCAATTGAATTGTCAAATAAAAGGGAGCCTACTTTTTCTTCAGAAAATATTTTAGATAGTTGTGTATTTTGATTTTGTTCAAACAGTTCTTTACATTTCTTTGTCCATGCTTTGGCGGAAATTACATCTTCTAAATAGGAATTTTCATTAATTAAGATACGCCCTATTTCACCAGCATTGCCACTGCCTTTAAAGATTTGAGAATTATGTATGATCCCCCCTCCTATTCCAGTACCAAATGTAAGCATTATTAAATTTTTATAATCATTTTTAAAATGTAGTAAATATTCAGAATATGCAGCTAAATTTCCGTCATTCTCCAAATAAATCTTTTTGTCTTTGATTAATTCGAGCTTTTTGAAATCAATAGAAAATTGCATATTGGTACCATATTTAAAAATATGATTATCATTATCTACAAATCCTGGCATGCCAAGAGAGACTTGATCAGTTTTAGCAGAGTATCTATCGTGAATTTTTTCTATTAGTGAAAGAAAGGATGACTCTTTTTTAGGTGTATCCTCTATAAATTTTTCTTTAATTTTGAGTTTTTCATTCACAAGACCACCTTTTATTGTGGTTCCGCCAACATCAAGTGCTAAAACGTTCATATGCTTAAGGTTTCAATGTCTAAATAATTACTACTTGATCGAAAATAACCAACATTAATACACTTTGTTAAACCAATTTTCCATTCATAGGCTTTTGGTTGATGAACATCACCAAAAATAGAAAATTTTGGTTCTTTATCTTGTATGAATTTCTTTAAACTTTTCCAGCCTTGTTCTTTTTTATTCGTTATAACATCTGTAATAAGTTCATCAACATATGGAGGCGCATGTGAACATATGATATCAATATCTCCTAAATTTTCTAATTTAGATTTAAATTCCTCTTCTGGTATTTCCCCTCTCGCATTAATTGGTGTTGGTACTCCTCCACCAGCAAAGCCGATTTTGAGACCTTTGTAATCCAAAATCTCTCCATCAATATTTGTTACATTATTTGTTTTTGTTTCTTCAATTATCTTTAACGAATCTACATTTCCTGGAATAAGAAATACTTCGAAATTTTTAATTTTATCAAAAACTTCCCTGTATTGTCGATAAATAGATTCCTCAATTTTTGTTTGTTTTACTTCCCTATCTTTTGAAAATAGTTCATTCCACAATTCTTTTCTTCTTGTAAAATCATGTTTTTTTCTAAGTTCCACAAGTTTGGTTACACTTTCTTCCCCAAAAACATCTTTTGCTATACCATCACCATTTCTGTAATCAATCCAGTTAATTAAATCGCCTAATATTACTAATGGACCTTTGCCTGATGGAAGATTTTCTAAGGAGTCTAAACCATGATGTACGTCAGAAATGAATATCATTAATACTATGAGGTAACTGCGCCAGTATCAGCTCCTGATACTAGTTTAGAGTATTTGTTCAGCACTCCAGATTTATATCTTGGTTCAGGCAAAACATAATCTTTAAGTCTGGCAACTACTTCGGATTTACTTATTTCAAGATTGAGCTCTCTCTTTGTAAGATTAAGTGTAATTACATCACCATTTTTACAAATCGAGATAGGTCCATGATCAAAACTTTCAGGAGTAACATGTCCAATGCATAAACCTGTTGTTCCCCCAGAGAATCGACCATCGGTAATTAACAAAACATCCTTGCCAAGACCAGCACCTTTTATAGCAGCAGTTATCTGGAGCATCTCTCTCATTCCAGGACCTCCTTTGGGTCCTTCATTTCTAATTACTACGACATCCCCTTTATTTATTTTGTTGTTAAATAAAGCATCAATAGCATCTTGTTCACTCTCAAAGACATTAGCAGGACCAGAAAATTCATTAATCTCTATACCTGCTGTTTTCACAACAGATCCTTTTGGTGATAAAGAACCTTTAAGGATTGCAATTCCGCCTTCACTCGCAATCGGATTATCTGGAAAATATACTACGTCTTGATTAGTGGGTATTTCAATATTCTCTAAGTTCTCACCAACTGTTTTTCCAGTAACAGTCAAACAGTCAGGATTTATTAATTTATTTTCAAGTAGAATTTTCGAAACTACTGGGACTCCCCCAATTTTATCTAAATCAACCATATGATATTTTCCGAATGGTTTCATGTCAGCAATATGTGGAACCTGTCTTCCAATATCATCAAAAGTGCTTAAATCTAGGTTTACACGAGCTTCATAAGCTATACCTAATAAGTGTAATACTGCATTTGTACTTCCACCTAACGCCAAGACTGTTGTGATTGCATTTTTAAATGCATTAATAGTCATGATATCTCGTGGTTTAATGTCATTTTTTAGTAAGTAATTTAATTGAAGTCCTGACTCTTTTGCAGCATCTCTTAATCGGTCATCCTCTGCAGGTATTGATGCTGTCCCTGGTAAGCTCATCCCTATAGCTTCGCCAACTGATGCCATTGTGTTTGCTGTGAACATTCCAGCGCAGGAACCTTGCCCAGGACATGCATTACATTCTATTTCGTATAATTCTTCTTCAGATATCAAGCCTTTATCAAATGCCCCAATGCCTTCAAAAACATCCACAATTGAAATATCTTTTCCTTTATATACTCCAGGAAGGCTGCTGCCGCCATATAAAAATATTGCTGGCCTATTTACTCTCGCTGAAGCCATCAACATGCCGGGTAATGATTTATCACATCCCGCAATAGTCACCATTCCATCAAATCTTTCAGCATGCATTACCAATTCAACTGAATCAGCAATTACTTCTCTTGAAACCAATGAAGCTCTCATACCTTCGTGTCCCATTGAAATACCATCTGAAACAGCAATTGTTGAAAATATTAATCCTGCTGAATCAGCTCCATTTACGCCCTCTTTTGCAAAATTTGATAATTCTGGTCCTGTTAAATTACATGGTGTAACTTCATTTCCTGCAGAAACTATTCCTACTTGAAATTTATTAAAGTCATCATCATTTAAACCAACTGCTCTCAACATTGCTCTTGCAGCTGATTTTTCGATACCTTGTGTTACGTCATCAGAAAACTTTGCCATAGATTAAGAATAGATAAAAACCATTACAATATCACTTTTTTAATCTTTCAAATTCTTTTTTTACATCACTTGAAACTTCTTTTTTAATGAAAGACTCTTCATTTACTTTGTCTAACATGCCAATTCTCCATAAAGCCCATATTGAATATAGCCTTATAATATCTGAATCTGAATCTAGTAATTTGATAAATAATTCGTGACTCTTTTCATCTGGATTATTAGCAAGTGCAATAATTGCATTTCTTTTTAGATAATCTCCATTCCTTTGAGGTACATAGAACCACTCAAATTTTGAAATTAAATTATCTTTATCCATATTTATTATTTTTTCCAAATCAACTTCTTTTGTTTGTTTTAAGCTAATAAATTTATTTTGTCCTGGTGGACATGATGTGAGGCAATCATCACATCCATAAAATCTATTTGCAATTTTCGTTCTTATTTCATGTGGAATTATTTCTGGAGATTGTAGCCAGTAAGATATACATTTTCGAGAATCAATCTTGTATTCATTATCTAATGCTCCAGTTGGACAAGAAATTTGACACATGTTGCAATTTCCACATGAATATGATTTAGCAACTGGAGTTTCAAATTTCATCTCAACATACAAGTTACCAATTAATTGCCATGGACCAATACTTGGTGATAACATCATTGAGCTTTTACCTTGCCATCCCAATCCAGACCCTTCAAAAAATAAACGGTCATAATGACTTGGACTATCGATAAATTCTTGAGTTCGCAAATCTAAAGTATCAAAATGATCTTTAAGTTTTTCTATAAACTTCTTAATTGGTTTGTAATAATCTTCTATTGCAAAGCGTGCAATTGAACCTTTTCCAGTTGATGTAGATATATTTGTAGAATATATTTCACCATAGTTGTAACTAATAATGATACAAGACTCTGCCCATGTAAATTTGTCACCTAATCCTGAATAATCAGGATTAGAAAATGTAAATTTCATATTTGCATGTTTTTTCTGATCTTTAACTTCCTTAATCCTTTGTGATTTATTTTCAAAAGATGGGATATCAACTGTTGAAATTTTTATATTTTTAGGTATTTCAATATTATTTTTGTTTAAGTAATTTATTACATTTAGGTCTTTCATTTTTATCAGCATTAACTATAGTTATACTTAATGAAAATAATTCAAAATTTAAATTCTTTACTAGTATTAGTGCTTATGTAGCGCTCACTAGCTAGTATTGAGCGCCTCCCCAAATAGGGAGGTTTTTTTTTGGGAAAGATATGAGTGAAGAAAAATTAAGTGGTGCTGAACTTGTTGTAAGAAGTTTAGAATATATGAATATTTCTACTATTTTTGGCCTACCTGGCGGAGCAATATTGCCTGCATATGATCCGTTATATGACAGTCCAATAAGACATATATTAGCTAGACACGAACAAGGATCTGGGCACATGGCAGAAGGTTATGCCCAAGCAACTGGTGAACTTGGTGTAGTAATCGCTACATCTGGACCAGGAGCTACTAATTTGATAACACCCTTAACAAATGCACTAATGGACTCTACTCCACTATTAGCAATTACCGGACAAGTTGCTTCAGAAGCAATTGGAAATGACGCATTTCAAGAAGCATACACAGTAGGTTTGACAATGGCCGCAACTAAGCATAATTATTTAATTACTAATGCAGAAGAGATTCCTCAGATATTGCTCGAAGCAAGACATATTGCTACTACTGGTAGGCCTGGACCCGTTTTAGTTGATATACCAAAAGATATATTAAATCAAAAAGTTGAATGGATTGAACCAAAATTAGTTGATTTACCAGGATATAAACCAACTGTAGAACCAAATCCAAAAATGATAAATCAGGCAGCAGATTTAATTAAGAATGCAGAAAAACCGATACTTTATGTTGGTGGTGGAATAATACACTCAAAAGCAAATGAAGAATTATTTGAGCTTGCTACAAAATTTCAAATACCAGTTGTAACAACATTAATGGGTAGAGGTGCTTTCCCCGATGGAAATGAACTATGTTTTGAAATGCCTGGTATGCATGGAAATTATACAGCCACAACTTCCATACAAAAATCAGATCTCTTAATTGCCATCGGTGTGAGGTTTGACGACAGAGTTACAGCTAATCCTAAATTTTTCGCACAAAATGCCAAGGTAATTCATGCTGATATTGACCCTGCTGAAATTGGAAAAATAAGAGAACCAGAAGTTCCAATTGTAGGTGATGCTAAAAGTGTTATCACTGGCTTGATTGAAAGGTTAGAAGGGTCAGATTTAAAAACAACTGATTGGTTAAATGAACTTAATCAAATGAAAAAAGATTATCCTCTGTCATACATCCAAGAAGAAAAAGGCCCACTTAAGGTTCCTTTTGTGCTGGAAGAGCTTCAAAAATTAGCTGATGAAGATGCAATAGTCGTCTCCGGAGTTGGTCAGCATCAAATGTGGATATCACAACATTGGAATTTTACTCAACCTAATACATGGTTAAATTCAGGAGGGCTAGGAACAATGGGTTATTCGCTTCCTGCTGCAATCGGTGCCCAAACTGCTTATCCTGATCGGCAGATTCTAGCTTTAGATGGTGACGGGTGCTTTCAAATGACATGTCAGGAATTGATTACCGCTTCAACAGAAAATATTCCTATAAAAATTGTTGTTTTTAACAATGGAAATCATGGAATGGTTAGGCAATGGCAAAAAATATTTTATAAAAACAGATTTTCTGCATCAGAATTAACACATCATACTCCAGACTATGTTGCACTTGCAGAATCAATGGGAGCTAAAGGATTGAGAATGATTGAAAAATCTGATGTGAAAAAAGTTTTTGAAAAAATGCTAGAAATCAATGACAAACCTGTTCTAGTTGAATGCATTGTTGATCCAGAGGATATGGTGTTTCCAATGGTTCCAGCCGGTGGAAGTAATGATGTAGTTATATTAAATGAGGATGATTTAAAAAAATTATGAGTGAAAGAATATTAAGCGTTCTCGTTGAAGATAAACCTGGCGTATTAGCAAGAGTTGCATCAACTATATCAAGAAGGGGTTTTAATATAAACTCTTTAGCTGTTGGGCCAACAAATATTCAAGGTAGGTCGAAAATGACAATTGTTACAGAACTTGAGTCAGTTGAACAGGTAAAAAAACAATTAAACAAGCTTATCAATGTAATAAAGATTGTTGAACTTGATCCTGAAAATACAATAGAATCAGAAGTTCTACTTCTTAAGGTCTCTATAAATAAGGACACTCAAACTTCAGTCATTGAAAAGGCTTCCCTATCTGGTGCAAGATCGGTTGATGTTGGCACTGATTATGCAGTTTTTGAAATGACTGGAGCATCCAAAGATTTAGATAAACTTGAAAATTTGCTTAAACCATTTGGAATTATTGAAATGATTAGAGGTGGAAGAATAGCCATCCAGACAAAATTGTAGGAGGATAAATGTCGACAAAAATAATATACGATGAATCAATTGATATAGAGATGATTAAATCAAAAAACGTAAGTGTAATAGGATTTGGTAGCCAAGGACACGCGCATGCTCTTAATCTTCATGATTCAGGTGTTAATGTAACAGTTGGTTTAAGAGAAAATTCCTCATCATTTAATAGAGCCAAAGAAATGGGTCTTAATGTCGATAATCTTGAAAATGCAACAAAAAATGCTGACATAGTAATGCTTCTTCTTCCTGACCAATTAATGGCAGATGTTTACGAAAAAGACATTGCACCATTTATGAAAGATAATTCAACATTATTTTTTGCACATGGTTTCAATATTCACTTTGGTGAAATCGTTCCTCGTGAAGATATATCCATAGCTATGATCGCCCCAAAAGGTCCAGGTCATTTATTAAGAAGAACCTACGAAGAAGGTTCTGGAATGCCTTGCCTTGTTGCAGTCGAAAAAGACTTGTCAGGAAATACAAAAGAGATGGCTTTATCATATGCTTCGGCAATAGGTGGTGGAAGGGCCGGCGTATTAAATACCACTTTTAAAGAAGAAACTGAAACTGATTTGTTTGGTGAGCAAGTCGTTCTCTGTGGTGGACTTACCGAACTAATTCGGAATGGATTTGAAACATTGGTTGAAGCTGGTTACCAGCCAGAAAGTGCTTATTTTGAAACTCTTCATGAAGTTAAATTAATTGTTGATCTGATGTATGAAGGTGGTTTTGAATGGATGAGACATTCAATCTCTGATACAGCTGAGTATGGTGATTTTTCAAGAGGATCAAGAATTATTACGGATGAAACAAAAAAAGAGATGAAAAAAGTTTTGGAAGAAATACAGTCAGGAGCTTTTGCTAAAGAATGGATGTCTCAAGCTCGTGAGGGATCTCCATACCTTAAGCAGGAGCGTGAAAATGCTTCAAAACACCAGATAGAAAATATTGGTAAAGAATTAAGAAATATGATGCCATTTTTAGATGCTAAAGATATAAAAAAGGATATATGAGTTCAGATCAATTAGTAATTTTTGATACTACTTTAAGAGATGGTGAACAAAGTCCGGGAATTGCTTTAACGCCCTCTGAAAAACTTCTCATTGCTCAACAATTAGAAAAACTTAAGGTAGATGTGATTGAGGCTGGATTTGCAGCTTCCTCCCCTGGCGACTGGGAGGGAGTTAATCTAATTGCGAAAAATATAAAAAATTCAACGATTGCTTCTCTAGCTCGTTGCGTACAAGAAGATATTGAACAAGCTTATGAAGCTATTAAACCAGCCAATAATTCAAGAATACATGTCTTTACATCTACTTCTGATATACATATGGAACATATGCTTAGGAAAACCAAGGATGAGGTTTTAAAAGATGCCAAAGAATCAGTAAGGTTTGCAAAAAAACTCTGTGATGACGTAGAGTTTTCTGCACAAGATGCCACAAGAACAGATCATGATTTTTTGATTGAAATATTAAAAATTGCTGTTGAAGAAGGTGCAACAACAATAAACGTTCCAGATACTGTAGGTTATGCAACACCAAACGATTATTTAGAACTACTCAAAAAAGTTTACAGCAAAGTTAAAGGGAAAAATGAAGACGTAATAATTTCAACCCATTGTCATAACGATTTAGGACTAGCTGTTGCAAATTCTTTGACAGCTATCGATGCTGGAGCCAGACAAATAGAGGGTGCAATTAATGGAATTGGCGAAAGAGCAGGTAATACATCTACAGAAGAAATAATAATGGCTATCAAGACAAGACAAGATCAATATGGAGTTGAAATTAAAGCTGAGACAACAGAAATCTCTGAGACTTCTAGGCTTGTATCTAAATTAACTGGTTACCCAGTTCAATACAATAAAGCGGTAGTAGGTAGAAACGCATTTAGTCATGAATCAGGAATTCATCAGCATGGATATTTGAGAAATACAATGACATATGAAATTATGACTCCTGACTCCGTGGGACAAGAATCAAAAATAGTTTTAGGCAAACATTCAGGTAGAGCAGGCTTTAAAGATGCTTTGGAAAAACTTAACATTGTATTAGAAGAAGAGTTATTTAATCTAAGCTTTGAAAAATTTAAACAACTAGCTGATAGAAAAGGTGAAATTGTTGAAAATGAATTGCGAGCAATTATTGGGCAAGTAGAAATTAATGAAGCTCCAGTAAAATTAGTATCCGTATCTGTAAACAGTAAAGATCAATTTGCCTCCGCAAAAGTTACTCTCAACGTTAATGGAGTGGATCAAACTAAAGAAGCTGAGGGTGATGGTATGATACATGCTGCGTTTAAAGCTGTAAAAAATATTTTGCAATCTGATGCGGTACTTATTGATTATCGAGTTGAAAGTATTACAAAAGGTGCTGACGCGACTGCAGAAATTGTAACTATAATTAACGATGGACAAAATTTAAAACAAGGAAGATCTGTGTCAACGGATGTTGTACAAGGCTCTGTAGAATCCTTTTTAAATGCATTAAACAAATAACATGAAAAAATATAACATTTCAGTAATTGGTGGTGATGGAACTGGACCCGAAGTTGTTGATGAAGCTTTAAAAGTTCTTGAACAAACAAAATCTAGATTTGATATTGATTTTAATTTTATATTGAATGATTTAGGCGGCGATAGATATTTGAAAAGTGGTGATCTTGTGACTGAATCTGATATTGATGAACTCGGTAACAGTGATTCAATATTGCTTGGTGCAATTGGTCACCCTGATGTTAAGCCTGGAATTCTTGAGCAAGGTATCTTATTAAAGTTGAGAAAAGAATTTGACCAATATATTAATTTGAGACCTGTCGTATTGTACCCTGGGGTTGAAACTCCACTTGCTAATAAAACACCTAAAGATATTGATTTTGTGGTTGTTAGAGAAAACACAGAGGGGCTTTATGCTGGAGCAGGTGGTTATATTCACTATGGGACTGATAAAGAGGTTGCCACTCAAGAATCTATAAATACAAGAAGTGCAATACAAAGATGTATTGAATACGCATTTGAATATACAGTCAAAAATAACCGAAAAAAGATAACACTATGTGCAAAAACCAATGTACTTACTTATGCTCACGACTTATGGGAAAGAGTTTTCTATGAAGTAGCTGAAAAATACCCAGATATTGAAACAGATTATGGGCACGTCGATGCAGTGTGTATGTGGATGGTTAAAAATCCTGAATGGTTTGATGTCATTGTTACAGACAACATGTTTGGAGATATTATCACTGACTTAGGTGCAATGATTCAAGGAGGAATGGGTATTGCAGCAGGTGGGAATATCAATCCCCAAGGGGTATCAATGTGTGAACCAATTGGAGGTTCTGCACCAAAATACACAGGTAAAAATGTAATTAACCCCCTTGCTTGTATTGCGGCAGCATCAATGATGCTTGACGTACTTGGTGAAGAGAAATATGCAAATAAAATTGAAAACGCAGTCATAAAAACAGCGCAGCAACTAGATTCTCTTTCAGCCGGAAAGATGGGTATGGGCACATCTGAGGTTGGAGATATGGTTAAAGATTTTATTTTGAATGATGAGGAATGAAAATAATCATCTTAAAGAACTACTTTTAAATAGAAGAGTTGTTCGAAATTATTTAGAGACAAATGAAGAGTTTCCAAATTTATCAGACATTCCAAAACTAACAATAAAAATACCAACAGCAGGATTTTCAAGGGGTATTGAAATTATATCAGTTGAAAATAAAAAAAATATAAAGAAACTTGCAATTTATGCAAACGAAGAAAGTTATCTAAAGAAGGGCTATGGTAAGTGGTTATCAAATTCAAAAGCAATATTTTTAATCTTGATAAATGAACAGGCTTATCATGAAAGATACAAAGAACTTGATAAGCAAAATCAAACTAGTTCAAGTAATTGGAGTGTCCCCTATTGGTATGTAGATGCCGGAGCTGCAATGATGAATTGTATGTTATTAGTTGAAGAAACCGGACTGAAAAGTGGCTTTTTGGGATCTCATAATATGGAAATACAAAAAATTAAATCATTACTTGTAATACCTGAAGATATTGAAATTTTAGGTTTTGTAACTGCGGGTGTTGAAGGTGACTCAGCTAATTTAAAAAAAGAAAATTTAAATAAAAAGAAACTTTTACACAAAGAGAAATATGCAAAATAAAGAAATATCTTCATTAGCAAATCCAGAACTTAAATTTTTGATTTCATTAAAGAAAAATAAGCTGAGAAGACAAGAACAAAAATCTTTGGCTGAAGGTTATCGTGAAAACTTACAACTAATTAGTTCAAACTATCAGATTGATTCACTTTACATTTGTCGAGAATTTTTTATTGGTGAAAATAATCAAGAACTGATTGAAAAGTTTAAAAATAAAAATGTGAGAATTGTAGATCTAACAAGCAAGGCATTTAAAGCAATATCTTATAGAGATAGACCTGATGGGATGATTTCATTATTCAAAGTCAAAACACAGAATATTGATAATAAAGATTTGTCAGGTCCAATTCTCATTGCGGATTCAATAGAAAAACCTGGAAATCTTGGAACGATGATTAGGACAGCAAGGTCTTTTGATATTACCAATATAATTTCATCAGATGGAGTGACTGACTTCTTTAATCCAAATGTTATAAGATCCTCAATAGGTCATATTTTTAATATAAATATCTTCTCTGAAAAGTCAGAAAAAATAATCTCTAATCTACAAAGATTAAATTATGAAATTATTTCTCTAGATCCGGACTCAGCAAAAAGTATCAAATCATACAAACCTAAAAAAAATTATGCCCTTGTAATTGGTTCTGAGCAATATGGTATTTCTAAAATATGGAAAGATAATGCATCACAGATCCTCAAAATCGATACCGAAAACAAAGTTGATTCTTTGAACGCATCAGGTGCTGCAGCAATAGCTATGTGGGAATTTTATAAAAACTATGAATAATCAATTATGCATACTAGATATCGAGACAACCGGTTTTAAACCTGAAGATTCTGAAATACTTGAATTATATATTTTAAAAGTTGTTGATAACAAGATTATTGATGAGTTTTATAGTTTGTTCAATACGAAGCAAAAAATTGAAAATTCTCATATTCATGGGATTACTAACGAAAAAGTAAAGGATTCTCCATACTTTGAAGAAAAAAGTTTAGAAATCAGAGAATTTGTTAAAGGATCTGTTCTAGTAGGTCACAATATTGACTATTTTGATTTAAAGTTTTTAAATCATTACCTTGATCAACCATTAGATAACAAAACAATAGACACTGTCTTACTTAGTAGGGCTAAATTGAGTGATAAAATAAAAAACCATAAATTAATCACAATTGCTGAATATTTTAATGTCTCAATTCCTACTCACTCTGCAAAAGATGACGTAATAACAACTTTTGAAATTTATAAAAAACTATCTTCAATACAATAAAGTTGTGTCAGAAATATTTTTTAAATCAACAAATTTAACTCTAGGTTATTCGAATCAAGTAGTTCTTAGCAATCTGAATCTTGAATTAAGTGAAGAAAATAACTACCAGATAATAGGAAGAAACGGTGCCGGCAAATCTACATTAATTAATTTCATATCGTCAAATTTTGATGGTACAGATTTTAATTCAGAGGTAATAAGAACAAAAAGTAACATCGACCAAATCTCACCATATGCAACATTAATAATGGAATTAACATTTTTGGAAAATATTAAATATTTCACAACACAGTCTGAATTATCAATAGACGAAAAAATAGCCATCTCAAAAAATTATTTACCTGAAATATACTTGGATGAAAAAGTGAAAAACTTTTCAAGTGGAATGATCAGAAGGGCGGAATTATCAATTATTGAAATAAAAGAACCTACCGTTCTATGTATTGATGAACCATTAAATTTTCTAGATTCTGAAGGTATTAATTTATTAAAAAATTTAATTGATAAACGTAGCAAAAATCAAAAATCTAACATTCTATCAACTCAAGAATTAATTGATTTTCAAGGTATCAATTTTGAGGTAATAGATTTAAATGAAAATGAATAAGCACATAATAAAGAAAGAATTATTAGTTGAACTTAAAAATAGTTCTTCACTATTTCTAATTACTCCAACTATGACCGTTCTGATAATTATTTTTCCAATTTTGATTGAAAATAGATTTGCAGTTGATGAAGATTTATTTATTGTATCTCATTTATTATTTCTGATAATATTTTCAACTCTTTTTGCAATTAGAAAGCCAATTATTCTCGAACGATTGATTAGAGAGTTAAATTTTGGAAATTACAAAAAAATAGAGTTTTTTAATAGTAAAGTTGTTTCAGAATTTATAATTTTTCTTCCTCAAATTATTATTTTAAATATTTTGTATTCTGCATTTACCAACTCGAGTGTTAATGTATCGATTGTTTACTTTTTATTTTCAATTATATTTTTTGCTATTAATGCAAGCATGATAAATATAATTTTTCAAATATTTACCAGCTTTAATAACAGATTTGTTCAATTCATTCTCATTACTCCAATGTACCTAGCTTTATCATTCTTTATAGGTCCACTGTGGTTAGGTTTAGGACAGGATATAGCTAATATTTACTTATTAATGTATTTAGGAATTACAGTTTTAATTTTTGCTATTGCAAATTTTTACCTTGAAAGGACAAATTAAATGATGTTATATGGACCGCTTGCGGTTTGGATATTAGTAAGTGCTTTTGGACCATATGATACAATTCAAGGGCCCTCTTCTAAACTCCTTTATGTTCATGTACCAACTGTTTGGATAGCTTATCTTGCATACACACTGACATTTATATATTCATTGTTATATTTAATTAAAAAAAACCCAAAGTATGATTCAAGAGCTATAGCAAATGCAAAATCAGGTGTATTATTCACTGCTTCAACACTTATTGCTGGATCTGTATGGGGAAAGTTTACATGGGGAACATGGTGGGTTTGGGGTGACGCAAGACTTAACTTAACCGCAATATTGTTGCTAGTTTATCTTGGATATTTAGCTTCTAGAAGATTCAGTGATGATTTATCCAAGACAGCAAAAAATTCATCGTTTATTGGGATATTTGGTGTTATTCAAATACCAATATTACATTTTAGTGTTATATGGTGGAGATCAGTTCATCAACAAGCTTCTATTTTAAGTCAGGAAACAGTTTCTACTGGTGATGCTCCAATGTCTCCAGACATACTAACTACACTTCTAATTAGCGTTTTGCTTGTAACACTCGTGCATGTATTCCTTGCTAAGAAATTTAGAATGAATTCTGATCAAATATGGGATGATTATCTAAATCCAAAATCAAGGGCTAAAATCTAGATAAAAAGTGAAAAAAAATTTATTTCTCATCTTTGTTGGGATTTTTATAATTATATTTGCAAGTATTAGAATTGCTTCAAGCAACACTATCTACTACTACACGACAACAGAAGCTAATTATTTATCATCTACATCTGATGAAAGAATTAAGCTTGGGGGATTTGTTGTATCTGATTCTGTAAAAAAAGGTGAACTTGGTGCAACAGAATTTTTAATTACCGATGGAAATGTGACTATGAAAATTAGTTTTGATGGATTCATCCCTGAACTATTTCAAGATGAGATGGGTGTGATACTAGATGGTTATTTTAGTGATGATATCTTTTACTCCGACGATATGCTTGTGAAACATGACAATGAGTATATATCTGAGGATGGAGAAGTGTATGACGTAGAAAACTATTCAGAATGATATCATCGATTGGTATTTTACTAACTTGGGTAGGATCTTTAAATTTAATTATTTTATTTTTTTCCAATAATAAAAAAATTTTTCAGTCTCTTGTAAGAATAAATTTATTAATACACTTCATGTTGTTTTGCTTACTTGAGGTAGGACTATTTTTAGATGATTTTTCGATCTTTTATATTGCAAATCACTCTGCAGCTACAACTCCTCCAATATATAAATTTGCTTCACTGTGGGGTTCTTTAGATGGCTCTATTCTGTTGTGGAATTTTGTATTAAGTATTTATTTCTATTTATATATTAAATTTTATAAATCAACTACTGAAATTTACGATATAAAAATCTTTGCATTAATTATTTTATTTTTTAATGGTTTTACAATTTTTAGTTCATCTCCTTTTGCTGGATGTGTTCAATTGGCATCAATAGGGTGTCAAGATTTCACCTTATTACCATTTCAAGATTTAGTGATATCAGATACTGGAAGGGGTCCAAATCCTCTTCTTCAAAATCATCCTTTAATGGCAATTCATCCTCCAATACTTTATCTTGGTTATATTGGTTTAGTGCTTCCATTTGTGATTTCAACAAGTGAATTATTTAATAATTATAAAGATGAAAACTGGATTAAAGTCGCTGAAAAAGCTACTTATTTTCCCTGGCTCTTTTTAACAGCAGGTATTACATTAGGGGCTGCGTGGTCTTATGAAGTTCTCGGATGGGGTGGGTACTGGGCGTGGGATCCAGTAGAAAATGTTTCTTTTATTCCATGGTTATTAGCAACTGCTTTTTTGCACTCTTCTAAAACACAAATCAAAGAACAAACACTTATCAACTGGAATTATGTACTTTCATGCCTTATGTTTCTATCAGTAATTTTTGGAACATTTATTACCAGATCAGGTGTATTAATCTCAGTACATGCATTTTCAAACGGAAACATAGGCACTTATTTACTTATTGGATTAGTAATGTTTACAGGTTTGTTTGTTTATATTGGCATAAAAAATGTCAATTATTTTAAAAGCTCAAAAAAGGTAGAACATCTTTTTGGAAGATCTGGTTTCTTTGTCGCAAATAATATTGTTTTATCTGCATCAGCATTAATAGTCTTGATTGGGACTACATACCCAATTTTTTATGAATCTTTTTATAGTAAACAATTAACAATGGGAAGATCTTTTTACGATATATTAGTTGGGCCATTACTTTTGATTCTTATTTACTTAATGGTATTTTCTACAAAAGTATCAAAAGTAAATTTGAATTTAAAAGATTGGATAAGCGAAAATCAAAATCAAATTAATTTATCTCTTATTCTCTCAATAATTTTTACGGTTTATTTCAATGCTTCTTACAAATTTATAATCACAATATTTGGGTCAATTTTGTTGATAATTGTTATCTCTAAAAATATATTAAGAAGATTTAAAAAAACTAAATTACAAGGCAAATATTGGACTGGACAAATTTCCCATCTAGGTGTTGGAATTTTTGCTGTTGGATTAATAATGAATGTTACTCAAAGTTATTCAAATGAACTGATTATATCTGCTGGAGATGAAGTTAATTTTGGTGATAAAGAATTTTTAATTCTCTCCCCTTTTGAAGAGATAAAAAGTGAAAAAAATGTAATAAATCTTCCTATAAAATTTAATAATAAAGAAAAATATGCTTCATTAAATATTTTTAAAAATTCATCACAGCAAGCAATAAGTTCACCTGCAGTATTTAGAAGTATAGAGAGCGACACATACGTAACCATCAAAGTGATAGATGAAGATAAATATAAACTAATATTTAGAGAAAATTTTGGCATATTCATATTATGGCTTGGTTTAGGTATCAGCTCAGCATCGTTTCTTACGAGGATTAGAAAATGAAAAAATACGTTTCTATATTTTTATTACTGTTTCTTTTAGGACTTCCTTCTATTGTTTACGAGGATAATGATTCACGATACGAAAAGTTGAGCAAGAGTTTATTATGCCCTGTATGTCAAGGTGAGACTCTTTTTGATTCCCCTTCTGAGTATGCAGATGATATGAGGGGTGTTTTAAAGGAACAAATAGCTAATGGTCTTAGTGATGAACAAATCATGAGCTATTGGACTCTTCGGTTTGGTGAAAGAATAAATACTAATCCACAAGATACAAACCCTTTTTTATTATTAATTCCAATATTTTTTGGTGCACTTTTTGCTTATATTTTTTATAAAAAGGTAAGTAATGACTAAGTGGATTATCTCTTTATTTTCTTTTTTAATATTTGCTGCTGTACTATTCATTAATCTTCAAAATAGTTCAGAAATTAATGATGAATTCAATACTAACTTAGCAAATGTTACAAATGAAGAAATGGAATCAGTTATAGATCAAAATCCCGAAATTCACCCTATGAGAATGGCTTTAGCCAACAGATATTTTAATGATTTAGATTACTCACAGGCCCTGCCCCATTACATGTATATCGCTGAAAGTAGTGCTGATAATGAATTAAAGAGTTTTGCATTAGCTCAAATTGGCTGGATGGTTTATGAATCAAATAATTTGGATGTCGCAACGACATATTTAAATGAATCATTAAGAATAAATTCAGAATCTTTGGTTGCTAAATCATATCTTGGAATTATTTACATCCAAGATCCTGCAAAACAAAATGAAGGTTTAGAAATTCTTAATTCTGTTATCCAGTCAAATAAACTGAGTAAAGAAGATAGAAATTTTATAGTTGAGATACTCAAAAATTATGAAAAATAAATTACCTATTCTTTTTTTATTAATATTTTTACCATTTTGCACAACTATTGATGATAACTTAACTTCAGATAATATTAGGATTAGCAATTTTGATTTAGTCTCCTTAATTAATGAAGAGTCTATAAAAGTTGATGATTCTTTCATAATCATAAATTATTGGGCCTCTTGGTGTCTAGAGTGCATTGAAGAACATGAACTCCTAATAACACTTGCAGAGACAAATAATTTAAAAGACACTGTAATAATGGTAAGTTTTCAGGATAATATTCAAAACTCAATTGAATTTCTTAACAATTATGGATATGGAGAAATCATTTATGCAGTTGATGAGAGTAGTAAATTAGCTATCGAATCCGGAGTCTTTGGCGTTCCTGAAACTCATATTGTCGTAAATGGGGAGATAGTTAAAAAATACATAGGCCCTTTAAACCTATCAAATATCGAGGAAATAATAAATAATTATCCATAAGAATTCATTTTTATACTATCGTTAATTTGTGAAGTGGATAATCGCGATTTATCGAGGAAAGTCCGGACTCCATAGAGCAGAGAGCTGGGTAACCCCCAGGCAAGAAATTGACGGAAAGTGCAACAGAAAATAAACCGCCTACATAGTAGGTAAGGGTGAAAAGGTAGTGTAAGAGACTACCAGTGATTTAAGAGATTAAATTAGCTTGTAAACCCCTCTCGGAGCAATACCAAAAAGCAATTAGCTTGCTCGGCTAAAAATTGTGGGTAGGTAGCTAGATATATTTGGTAACAAATATACAAGATGGATGATTATCTTACACATTTTGTGTAAACAGAATCCGGCTTATAGCTTCAAAAACTTGGGTGTCTCTTCATTGAGGCACCCACCTAAAAAATAAATAAGATTAATCTACTTAGATGACTAAATTTTCCTACTTTTTAGGTTCGGAACAATGGCAACCTGAAGAATTGTTAGAACATGCACAACTAGCAAGAAAAGCCGGCTTTGACATGGTTACGATTTCTGAACATTTTCATCCTTGGGTTGATGACCATTCAGCTTCAAATTTCACATGGTCAACCTTGGGAGCACTAGCTCGAGAGTTAAAAAATATGGATCTAGGGACTGGAGTTACAACACCACTATGGAGAATTCATCCTGGAGTAATAGCTCAAGCGTGTGCAACTATCGATAGATTTACTAAATCAACTTTCCATTTAGGAGTTGGTACAGGTGAAAATATCAATGAAGGGCCTTTAGGTTATGAATTTCCAAAATATGAGGAAAGAGCAAATCGCATGAAAGAAGCTCTTACCATCATAAAAAGACTTCTATCTGGTGAAAAATTAACTTTTGAAGGTGAATACTACAGTACAAATTCTGCAAAATTATACACTCCACCTTTGAAAGAGGTACCTATTTGGTTAGCGGCAGGAGGACCTAAATCTGCAACTCTTGCGGCTGAGTATGCAGATGGATTAATGATTAGTGTTAAAAATCCTGAAGATGCTTATGAAAAGGTAATAAATCCATCAAAACAAAAGTCAGAGGAATTAGGAAAAACTAACTTAAGAGTTCATACATACAGATGGACAATGTTTGCAGATAACGATGAGGATGCCTGGGAATCATTGAAGTCATGGAGAGGTTTAAGAGCTCCAAATAGATTACAAGAACTAGATCCTATGGTACTGAGAGAAACTGCAGACTCTTTGGGACGTGAGGAAATAATGTCTAAGTTCTCAAGAGCTGGAAATATAGAAGAGCTTATAAATATTTATAAACCATTAGTCGACGATTTTGAGTCTGAAATTGTCACTATACAAATTTCTTCAATAGATCAACCTAAAACTATAGAACTTCTTGGCAAAGAGCTATTACCTAAATTAAAGAAATAACAATTGTTCAAATTATTCACAATTGGATTAGTTGGAGGTCTCCTGTCTGGTCTCTTAGGAGTTGGTGGAGGTGTTATCTTTGTGCCACTCTTGACTTATATGACAACCAAGAATTTTAAAGTAAATACTGGCATTTCTTCAATGGCAATAATCTTTGTTGCATCAGCTAGCGGATTTACTTATATCATGAATGGAATAACTCTAACTTTTAATATTCTATATCTCATAGTTGGTGGAATAGTGGGTGGTTATATTGGTAGTAAATTAACTGCAATGATTAAAACAAAATCATTAGAAAAAATATTCTCAGTACTTCTTGTAATTGTTTCAATTCGAATGTTTTTAAATGGAAATTTTGAAAGCTCTTTTAATGAAAATCCTTTCTTTTACATAATTATTGGAATAGTTACTGGAATTTTGTCAGGACTTTTAGGAATTGGGGGAGGAATTGTAAGAATTCCTCTATTAATAATTTTTGGTGGTTTAGAAAATATTGTTGCACAAGGTTTTTCGCTAATAGCAACTATCCCTACAGCCATGACAGCCGCAGTTACTAAACTTAAGGGAAATCCTGAACTTATTAAGCAGGGAACCTATATTGGATTGTTTGGAATTATTGGATCAATAATTGGTGGCAATGCCGCCTTCTTAATTTCACAGAACGTTTTAAATACAGTTTTTGCAATATTTCTTTTAATTGTTAGTTTGAATTTATATTTAAAGAAATATTAAATTCTGCCGTCTCTAAAAAAATCGTCTGCTTGTTCCAAAGTATTAATTTTTGAATACAAATAAGAAAACCCTGCAATTTCCTGAACCAGAAGAATTAAAAAGCCCCTTGAAGAGGTTTCAATAGAATCAAATGGCAATGGAAAAAATAAAATATGTTGGTTAAGCCACATAAAATCTAAAAATAAATGTAAAAATATTCCAATCGAAATTAATAAAAAATTTTTTCTATATTGGGTTTTTCGTCTAGTAATAATCATTACTAATATCATCGCAGAAATGGCAAAAATTAATGTATGACCTGGCTGATTAAAAGCAATTCTAAGTCCAAATAAGTTAAAAAGAAAATCTACAAAGTCGGGTAATAACGCTCCCCCAGCTAAGTAACGAAGATCAGCTTCATAATCTTTATATACATATCTAAAAATAAATATTGAAAATCCTACATGCCAAAACAACATATTATTTATCTAATGCCATGTTTGCTAATTGATCTGCTCTTTTATTTTGTTCTCTATAAATGTGTTTAATTAATATTGAATCAAATTTGTTAATTAAATTGAGTGCGTCAGAATTTAATTTTTTTAGATTATTTGATTTCACTTTGAAATTACCATTAATTTGCTCAACCACCAATTTTGAATCTAGAAAGATTTCTAAATTTAAATAATTTTTTTCAAGCGAGTACTCCAATGCAAATATTAATGATTTATATTCAGCTACATTATTACTAGCTATACCAATTGCCTCAGAAATAGTATGTATCTCATCATCGTTTTCTTGGATACTTACGCCAATAGCTGCTTCACCTGGATTTGATCTAGAAGCACCATCACAAAACACTTTATACATTAAACTAAAACTCCATCACAGTAAGTACATTGTTGAAACTTTGTAGAAAGAATTTTATCAATCTCTGATGTAGTAAGTTCAACACCACAACATCCACACTGGTTTCCAATTTTGTAAGCGGCAATAATTTCTACTCCTTTATTTTTTAAATTATCGTAGAAAAATTTTAATTCATCGGGGAAAGTCGAAATAAATTTAGATTTTTCATTCTCCAATAATGGAATTTGTTGATCAATAAGATCCCATTCTGACTTAACAAGCTTAGCTATGACAACTAATTGAGTTTTTACTTCTTCTAAATTTTCTTTATCTTTCTCTAAAACATCAATTTCATCAAAATTTTCAGATTCAATATTGTCAATTTCTTCTCTCAGTTTGTTTGTTTGTATTATTAAAGATTCTTTTTGATTTGAAAAATTCAATGTATCAGTTGGATCTAAATTATCACTTGATAGTTTCATTTCAATATCTTTTATTTTTAATTTTATCTCTTTCAAACTTTTTTCATTATTTTCTTTTATCGAAAAATATTTTTCCAACGAATTAATTTGTCGAGATATATTTGATGTTAGGTCCTTAAATTCAATTTCTAAATCTTTAAGTTTTTTTACATTTTCACTTGAGGATTTAGACTCAATAAGTTTAAAGAGTTTGTTATCAATTTCTTGAAGGTCAATTAAATTACTCAGTAAAAATGGGTCATTCATAAAAGTCTTTGTATATGTAATTTATTTCTAATTCCATAAAATTATTAAATTTTTCTACAAATTTTCTCATTCCTGGAATTTCAGATGAGATATGTCCAATCTGAATTAATCCCACCTTTTCTTCATCTGCTTTTAATAAATATCTGTGTGAGATATCCCCAGTTATGAACACTTGAGTTATATCTAAAATTTCCTCCATAAATTGAGTTCCTGATCCTGGTAAAACTGCAATTTGACTTATTTCATCCATATTTTCAAAATATTCATTTGTTCGTATTATTTTTGTATTAAGTTTATTTTCAATTAATTCTTTGAGTTCCAGTGGAGACATCATATCAATAGTGCCACAACGACCCGCCCCATATTTTCCAACAGTTTTGGCAAAAACTGAGGGATTCTTTATATTAAATAGGTCGACTAAAGTGTCAGCATTCCCATCTTTACAAACATCTTGTGCTGTATGGATTGTTATTACATTTATAGATGAATCAAGAAAACTTGTTGTAATTGAATCAGGTAAAAAATTCTCACTGCCATCTTCTTCTATGATTTTTTTATAAGGTGGTGGGTGATATGTTATAACTGTGTCTATGTTGTTATCAGAGCAATATTCTAAAAGATAATCATCCAATTCATGTCCGATGACAATATTGTTTACATTAGATTCATTTTCGCCAATTGTGATTCCAACAGAATCATCTTCAAAAGCATATTTTAAAGGGACAATTTTGTTTACATTATCTAGTAGTTCGAATAACTTCACCTATTTAATAGTAATAACGATTTTTATAAAGTTTTTGCGGTTTTCCTATTATGGAAATTAGCCCAAAGAACCAAAAATGTTGGAAGTATCATTAATGATGCGATTAAAGCAAAGCCAATTGAAACTAATATAACTGTTCCCATTTGTTGAAAAGGAACTAATGAGGATGTTGTAAGAATTCCAAAACCTGCCATTGTAGTGAAAGCACTACCAAATAGTGAACCTCCTGTAGTCTTTAAAGTTGTACGAATTGCTTCTACAGGTTCTATTCCAGATGATATTGTTTCTCTGAATCTATTTGTAACGTGGATAACAAATGGTACACCTATACCAATTGCCAATCCTGATAGTGTAGAGGTTACTGGGTTAAGAGGTATGTCTAATAAATACATACCCATATAAGTTCCAAGTACAATTGCTGCTACCGGAAGTACTGTTATCACACCTAGGAAAGGTCTTCTCATATCAATCAAATAATATAAAACAAGAAATGCCATTGAAGCCAAGATTGCAAATACTAATGACTGGAATTGAGAAGAATTTATTAATTCATTGATACTTTCTGTAACGATATTATCAGAAGTCACGCCAACAAATATACCTAATTCTGATAATGGTTCAAAAGCTGTATATAAATCGTCTCTTATTTGAGCAGCTCCAGATGTTCCTGCGGAGGTTGTAATTCTAACTTGCATAGCAGAGATTAAATCATTTTCATTTATGTATAAGCTTGTATTAAACGTGTCTTGGTCTGTTTCAAGTAAATATGTATATAAACCTTCTACATCACCATCATCACTAACTTTTAATGCATCTAATCCTTGTGCACCCATAATTTGAACCCCATAAGCTCCTAATTGACCAATTAATGCCATATCAGGCATTGGTGGAGGTGCTTGAGGATTTGCTGAAGGTGGTACCAACATAGCTCCAAGAGAACCTACAACTGATTCAGCCGCTGCATTTCCAGCAAAAACAAGTACATTTTCAACATCTGATAGATTACTTAATGAGTCAATTAAAGCATTATGAATTTCGGGTGTGGCAACATTGTCTGATTCAATTAACACACTTGTGGTTTCTCCAAATCCACCGCCGAATTCATCTTGTAAAGTATTAAAAGTTTTAACCGTTGGACTATCTGAGGGTAGGAAATCGGTAAAATTGAAGACGGTTGATATGTTCGTAAAACTATAGTATCCATATCCACCAATTCCTAAAATTAAAGCAACTGCAATAATCTTGATTCGTTTCGGTATTATTGAAGTCGCTTCTGACAATTTATTGAATAGTTTTTCTCCAGAAGATGCAAATGCATCGGTATCAATTGTGTTTTTTCTTTCTGATCGCTTATCAAGTAGCGTTCTGATGGCAGGAACAAGAGTCATTACCAAAATAAATGCATAAAAAATGCCCAATGCAGTTGTGATTCCAAAATCTTGAAGTTGTGTTAGTGGTGAAACTATATTTGTCAAAAATCCAACCATTGTACCTAAAGTTGCAAGCGTTAAGGCAATTCCAACAGAACTTAATGTTTTAGAAGCAGATGTATTTACTGAGTTTTTTAAACCTAATTCTTCTCTATACCTTCCTGTAAAGTGAATTGCATAGTCTACACCTAAACCGAGGATGATAATTGTTGAAATTTGTGAAAGTTGATTTGGTGCCCCAATAATATCTAAATAGCCTGGGCCGAGTACAACTCCAATCCCCTGCATCCATAATATAGCAAGCATTATTGCAGCCAAACTATTGAATATATCTGCAAATGTCCTTCTAGTAGATTTAAAAAACCCAAACGTTTTTGTTGGTTTTATAAAGAAAATAAATGCAAGAACTAAAAAGATAATACCAAAGGCTGCTCCAAAAAGCTGGGCTACTTCTTCTAAAAAGTCATCTTGTTCATCTCCAAATAGCAATGCTAAAGAAAATCCAGCAATATCAATATTTTCAAAGTCATCGCTTAGCTCAAGTAATTCTTTATTTAATTCATTTTCCAGTCTTGGTTGAACTTCAAAAGCTCCCTCAAATCCATATTCACCTTGAATAATTGCTGAGTTAATAGTTATTATCCCAAGACCTGCAGTAGCTGTTACTGCTTCTTCATCATATGAACTTGAAAGTAATGCTGAAGCAAATTGTTGAAACTCTGGAGGCATTTGTGCTGATGTAGTTTTATATAGTTGCTTGAATTGCTCATCAGTCAAACTGCTTACATTTAACATTGGATTAAAGGCTTTAGCTACATCTATCGGTGCAAAAAAACCCTGAACTAAGCCTTGGTTTGGATCATTAACTAAGTATTGAAACAATTCACTGCTTTTTATAACTTCAACTGCTGCTATATAAGTTTCATAGCCTTCAACAGTAAGGACATCCTCTCCCTCAAAAACAAGTTGTAAAACACTTTGAGTACCAGATCCTCCAAAATAATCAGAAAGCTTACCTTGAGCTTCTATTTCAGGTGTATCAATTTCACCACCAAAACCAGTGTCTAATTCCTCTGCTTGAGTGGTCATATATCCAAAAAAACCAGTGATCCCAAGAATGACAATTATCGTAATGATAGGAAATTTAGTAGCCGCTGATGAAAAGAAATTCGTTAATAGTTTCAAAAATTATCCTTATTTTGCATTATTGAATATTAAACATTTTGTTGATTTACTTGTATTTTTAAGATTAAAAGTTTGTTAATAATTTCTTATTTAATAACTTATAATTAACTAGTGAAAAAGTTGGGCCTTTTTTTTATTGCTTTCTTTATAGTGTTACAACCACCTGCATTTGGTCATGATGGAGAAAATGAGCTAGAAAATAAAAAATTATTTAACGGAATTGAAAATTATGACGTTATAACTATTTCTCAACCAGGAGTTTTATATTACAGCGTCATTAATCAAATTCTAGAATCTGTTAAAAACTTAGATAGTAAGGTTACATTTATAGGTCGAGCAAATGTTGGGCTTGAAAAGATCATTGACATAAACAATGCGGAAACTTTAAGTACAAATCCGGATTACTTGTACAGTCTTTCGGTAAAATCTATTGAAAGTAAATATGCAGATTTATTTTATACCGATGAAATTACGAAATTAATAAAAGACAACAAAATAATAATCTCAAAGTTAACAGCAGAACAATACTCTATAAGCGTCGGAGACAAACTAGTTTTAGTTGGAATGAATGAAATTATAACTGAAGTAGAGGTTGGTGAAATAATACCTGATTCTGAAATTGGTTGGTTTGAGGCTCTTGTAAGTAAAGATGTTGGATACGAATTAGGTATTAATCGAAATATACAAGCAATCATTTGGGATAGTAAAATAACTGAGAATCATTTTGTTGAACTCTATAGAAATATAAAACACAAACAACTTAGAGTTACATTTAGAGATTCTAAACCAAATAAAAATTGGGTTCTACCAACCGCATTAGTTAAAAATTATTTTGGAGATTTTCAAATAAAGGAAAAAGACGGCACTTGGATAATTGTTGAGCCAACTTGGCGAAACGAAAATATCGAAAGAAAGGAAATGCCGATAATCGGTAGAGCCACATGTAATAAAATTATGTGGAAACCACTTTTAGGTGCCCTTAATCAAGTCATTGATGAAGGATTAGAAAATACTTTATATAAAGAAGAATTTCAGAAATCAGGAGGTTGCTACGCACCAAGGCGAATAAATAGGTTCAATGCAGGAGGATCTATTTCAAGGCATGCATGGGGAATTGCTATAGATATAAATGTTAAATCAGGATATCACCCAAGAGTTGTTGAAATTTTTAACGAATGGGGATTTGCATGGGGTGGAACTTGGACTTCTCCAGATGAAATGCATTTTGAACTACGAGACCTTTCACCCAGTGTTCCTTAGGCCTGCAGCTAAACCATTTATAGAGAGAAGCAAAGAAGTTTTCTCGTAATCACTTAATTTACTATTTTGTAATTTTTGCATAAGAAATACTTGTATCAAAGATAAAGGATCGAGATAAGTATCTCTAATTGCAAGAGTGTTTTTTAAAATTTTATTTGAATCCAGTAATTCTTTTGATTGAGTAATTTTTAAAACTGATTTTTGAACCTTTTCAGATTCTTCGACAATATTTTCATAAATGTACAAATACTCATCATCAACTAATCGATCAATATAAAATTTAGTTATTATCAAGTCTGTTTTTGCTAAAGTCATTTCAATATTGCTCAATAAATTTTGAAAAAATGAAGATGATTTATAGATACTCCTTACATGCTTGATTCCGTGGGTCTTTATTAAGCTTTCTAGTGCTGTACCAGATCCGTACCAGCCAGTTACAGTCTGCCTTGTTTGAGCCCATCCAAAAACCCAGGGAATTGCTCTGTAATTTTTTACAGAACTTGTTTTTGACCTTTTAGAGGGCCTGGAACCAATATTTAAAATTGATAATAGATTTACCGGGGTTGCACTTTCAAAATATTTTATTAAATTATCGTCATCAATTAAGGTTTTGTACTTTTTTGAGGAAAGTCTTGAAAATTCATTCATGAAATTAGTTTCTTCTTTGTATTTTTTATCTTTGGTTGTTTTAGCTTTTAAGAACGCAAATAGCCCTAATTTCAAATTCTCAATTGCTAAGTTAGATGTTGAATACTTATCAGAAATTACTTCACCTTGTTCCGTATATCTTAAGCTGTTTGAAATTGTTCCCTTCGGTTGAGACAATATAGAATTATAAGTAGGTCCGCCACCTCTACTTATTGTTCCTCCCCTGCCATGAAAAAAAGAGATTTCAATATTATTTTCTTTGCCCGTTTTAAACAATGCAATCTGAGATTTATACACAGACCATTGTGAGGTTACGATTCCACCATCTTTATTAGAATCTGAATAACCAAGCATAATTTCTTGCTTAGAATCTAAATGATTAAGATGCTTTAGATAATCTTTATTGCTCAATAGTCTAGAAATAATATCATGAGATTTTTCAAGATCTTCTATCTCCTCAAATAAAGGCACTAACATAGGAATATCTTTGAAATTTTTAATATATTTTCTACTCAGAGAGAATAAATTTAAAATATCATTTTCGTTTTTTGTCATAGATAAAATAATAGAATTTATGACTGTATCTCCATAAAGAATTTTCCATTCTGGAATTCTTTTAAGAAGACTTAAAAATTCCTCATATTCCTTTGCGTATTTGGTTTTATAGTTCAGAACATTTGCATTTTCTCTAATATCCATCTCAACACCATGAAATTTAAATTGATCTACATATTCAATAAACTGACGTAAGTTAGGTGAAAATGAACTTTCATTAAAACATCTACTAACTTCTTGCTCAAATAAATTTAGATCATTTTGAAATTCAACGAATGAGGTATAACCTTTCTTGTTTTTTTGAAAATTATCAAGACGATGAAAGACTAACGAAAGAAAGATTCTAAAAGGCTCATCAAAATTTATCTGCGTATAATGACGATACTCATTATTTAAAATTTTAGAATACTCCTCGATTTTTGAAATTAATTTTTTTGGACTGTCTGCGTATAAAGTGGAAATACTAAAACTTTCTGATAATTCGATAATTTTATCTTTATAAATCTGAATTATTTGGTTTGAATAAATCCTTAAAGCTTCCTCAGTGACTTTTAAAGTTACATAGGGATTACCATCCCTATCTCCACCAATCCAAGTTCCAAATCTAACAATATTTTTTTGATTAATATTATTTTCATAAAATGTTTTATTTATTTCATTATGTACATCTGTATACAAAATATTTAGATAATAAAGTAGTGTTTTTACTTCATCAATTGGATTCGGTTTAATAGACCTTATTTCTCGCGTGTACCATAGTTGGGTAATCAAATTGTTTATTTCAACAAGATTATCAGAATTATTTTCTGAAATTATTTTTCCAATTTCGTAAAGTTTTTTTAATGTTGATTGTCTTGCACTTTCCGTCGGGTGAGCGGTAAAAACTGGGGAGAACAAAAGATTGTTCTTATTGTTCTTAATATCTTTTTTATCAATAGTGTATTTAAATTTTTCTCTAAATACTTGTTCTGAAATATTTGAAAGATAAAAAAATAAGGTAAAAGATTTGGTAAGTATCAAGATTTCATTCTCATTTAGTTTTTCTAATTTTTTATAAATTAAATCAAGATATTTATAATTTTTTGAAGTTCTATATTTTTTTGAATTAATTCTTATTTCTTCGACTAAATTAAAATTCTTTGTTCCTGCTTGCTGTTTTATCACATTGCCTAACTCAATGCCTAATGTATTAATAGTTTTTGGTAGATTGTCGAAATTAGGTTTTAAATTAGATTCTTTCTGCATCATCAATAAAATCACTGCCTGTTGCATCAAATATTGGAACGTTGTATTGTGATAAATTTAATTTTACAAATTCAGAATGAGGTGTGTGCAGCAAATGCATATCGTAATCATCAAAATTTTTTAAATTTATTTCTTTTTTTATTTCTAAATTATTGACTTTTAAATTATCAACAAATGGATCATAAAATGCTATATCTACTCCTTTTGCAAGAAAGTTTTCAATTACATCTATGGCCGGAGATTCTCGTGTGTCGCTTATATCTTTCTTATATGCAACTCCTAGTATTAAAATTTTCGAACCCTTCATTGGTTTTCCTAAAATATTCATTCTTTCGATAATTCTATTAACGACATATGAAGGCATTGAGTTGTTTATTTCTTGCGCAAGCTCTACAAACCTTACTGGTTTACCAATTTGTCTTGTTTTAAATGAAAGATATTTCGGATCAATAGGTATACAATGACCTCCTACACCGGGTCCAGGTCTGAATGATTCAAAACCAAATGGTTTCGTTTTTGCAGCATCGACAACTTCCCAAATATCAATATCTAACATATTGCACAGAATTGCTAGCTCATTTATTAATGCAATATTGACCTGTCTATAAGTGTTCTCAAGTAGTTTTACCATTTCAGCTTCTTTCGTACCAGAGGTAACCACTACGACTTCAATTATTTGTTCGTAAAATGATTTAATCTTATTAAGTGATTTTTCATTTATACCACTTATTACTTTTGGAGTGTTTTTAAAATTCCATTCTTTGTTTCCTGGATCAATTCTTTCTGGAGAATATCCAACAAATATGTCTTCACCGACTATAAGATCTGTGGTTTTTTCAATTTCTGGAATGAGTACTTCTGTAGTTGTTCCCGGATAAGTGGTTGACTCTAAGATTATTACTTGCCCTTTTACAATATTTTTTGCAATTTCTTTTGCTGCACTTATAACATAACTTAGATCTGGCTTGAAATCGGTCAAGGGTGTTGGAACGCTTATCACAATATGTTCACATTCCACCAATTTTGATGAATCATCTGAAAATGTAAGATTAGATTTTAATGATTTTTTAAGAATCTCATCACTAATATCCTCAATTGGTGATTGACCATTATTAAGTTTCGAGACTTTTTCAGAGTTTATATCATATCCAAAAACTTTTAATCCACCCTCAATCGAATATATAGCCAATGGAAGTCCAACGTACCCTAAGCCTAATATTCCTAAATCGTATTTAAATTCACTCATATTATTCAAATAATTCTTTATAAATTCTTAAGGATGTTTCTCCATCCCAAAATTTTATTTTCTTACCAACTGAAAGTTTACTCTCAATAGCGTTGTTTATTTCAGAAATTATTATTTCTGTATCAACTCCAATTACTTTATTTGTTCCTTCAGATACAGTAATTGGTCTTTCAGTTTCGTTTCTAATAGTTAAACACTTTACATTTAAATGAGTTGTCTCTTCTTGAAGGCCTCCAGAATCAGTAAGAACTAGTTCCGAGCCATTTACCAAGCCAAGAAAGTCAATATAAGATAATGGATCAATAATCAATATGTTTTCATGTTTAACATTATTTTTCGAAATATATTTCTTTAACCTAGGATGAGCTGGCAAAATAATTGTGTATTCTTTACTGAATGTTTTTAGTCCATTAAATATATTTTCTAGGTTCTCATCTGATAAATTAGATGGCCTATGAATTGTTACTACAAAATACTGAGTGTCGATATTTAATTTCTTTTTAATCGTGATTGTTGTATCAATTATCTGCTCAAGGTTTTTTTCGAGCGTATCTATCATTATATTTCCAACATTACCTATATATTTTGCTTGCAAATTTTCCGAATTAAGATTTTCTACTGCACCATCTGAAGGTGCAAATAAATAATCGCTTATAGAATCGACCATAATTCTGTTTCTTTCTTCTGGCATATCCATATTTCGTGATCTTAAACCAGCTTCTACATGAAATAATTCCATTTTTTTATTTTTGGTAGACATAGCTGCTGCAAGAGTTGATGTTACATCTCCAAATACACCAACATATTTTGATTTATTGGTATCAAATAATGTATCTAGTTTATCTACAATGTATGTCGTTTGTTTATTGATGTTTGTTGTTGGTGTATCAAGAAAGATGTCTGGTTTTCTAATATTTAAATCTTCAAAAATATTTGATGACATATTTTTGTCTTTATGCTGTCCTGTGTGAATAAATAACGTTTTTACATCATTTTTTTCAAAAAATTCAAGTAAAGGTGCAGCTTTAATGAAATTTGGTCTTGTGCCAACAACTAATACTGCGTCATAATTTTTTATCACTACTTTATGATTTTAGTCATAGTATTAATGCTTAATGAACAACTATTATTGAATTGGTGAAAAAAATAGTATTAAATGCCTGCGGTGTAAAATCTCTTGGTGGATTAAAACTCTTCCTTGAATCTTTTGACTTTTTTTCAAAGACTGATTCAAAAATCTTCGTTTTATATTCAGAGATAGAGTTTTATAAGGATTTAAACAATCAATTTTATGAAGATCAAAAGATTACGTTTTACAAAACAACAAATAAAAGGTACCTTCATCCATTTTTAAATTATTTTTTGCCTAAAGCAATTCTTAAGGAAATCAATAATTCGGATGCAATTATTCATTTTGGCAATTTTGGGTTCAAAACACTAAAAAAATCATTTGTTCTTATTCAAAATATTCTTCCTCTCGTCCAAAAAGGTACGAGACACATGATTCTTAAAGCACTGATGAACAGAAGCATGAAGTTCTCAAGCTTTATACTTATCCAACTCGATCATCTGAAAGAAGACATAGATATAAAATTTCATTCAAAAATTATACAAATCGGTGAAACAAAAACTTCACAAGTCGAAATATCAAATAAAAGTGGAAACATAGTTTTCTTTGGTAGTGATGTTGCAAATAAGAATTACAATTTTATGAAGAATGTATTGAGTAAATTGCCAGATAAGGAAAAGATTACAGTCATTAACCCACCAAAAGATGCAGAGAGTTTTAACATTGCGAATACAGAGACTCACGATGAGACTTTAAAAGTATTATCAGATAGTGAGATTTATTTTCATGCAAGCGAGCATGAAACTGTGGGCTTGCCACTTTATGAAGCACAGAACCTTGGTTTAAAAGTGGTTGCTCCCCTTAGCTCATATACCCAATACTTCAGTCCAGAGAGTATATTCTTATATAATATGAATGATCCTGATGATGCACTAAAAAAAATTGATGAGGCCATATCTTCAAGTATCGAAACAATAGATACATTAAATTATTCAGAGAACTGGAAAATAGTTTTAGAGAATATCTAAATGATCAATTATTGATTCAGCTGTATAATTATTAATAAATTTATTTGTATCAAATTTTTCAATTTTATTAAATATTTCTTCAATTAATGAAGAAAGTTTTTTTTCATCATCACTTTTATTTATAGTCACTAAGTTATGGAATTCATAACTTAAATTAATAACAGGATCATCATCAATTTCTGTGAAGTGAATGATTGGTTTTCCTGTAGCTAAATATTCAATAACTTTACTTGGAATTTGATTTGGATTTTTATTCCCTATAGAGAGTAAACAATGTGCAGAATTTACCATAAGTTGCTGTGCATCTTCTCTTGAAACATGGGAATAAAAACTATGTTTATCTGAACTTATGTCACATGACTTTATTATTTTTTCAGAATCCTCATTTACATACCATGAAAATTCAAATTCATTATTTTTTTTAACTAGATCTAAGAATGAATTTGGCGACCTCACACCCTTAGTGAAAATTCCAAAATAAGATATTTTTATTGGTCGAGTTGAATAATTATATGACAATGTTTTGTTGAAAAGATCATTATCAAAATTACTAATAGGGCTTGCAACAATTAATTTACTGCTTGGAATATTAAAAAATTTCTTATGATTGCTCAATGCATCTTGGTGTGTAAATAATATTTTATCTGCCTGAGAGTAAAATCTTTTTTCATATCGTTTATTTAAACCTGAATAGAGAAATCTATTATTTTCTGGTGCATCAACTTTTAAAGAGAACGGATCACCAATATCCATAATCCATTGTTTTTTAACCTTTTTATTAATTAGGTAAGCTGCAATGTGTGAAGAAAAAGGCAAACTTACAGATATAATTACGTCATAATCCTTGGAAATATTGTTTCTATTCCTATATATTTGATAAACCCAAAACATGGAATAGTCAGGCCAAGCAAGATAATTAATGAAAAATCGATATATTTTTTTCAAACTTCCATAAAAAAATTTTTTAATGGATTCTTCAGAGCTGACTTTTTGTGATTTTTCTCTAAGATTTGAAACTACATTTATATTATTTTTATTTCCAAAGTAAAGCATCTTCACATTATCTTTATCAAAATCTGGGTACATCCCAGTCAAAATAGTTACTTCATGTCCTTTACTGATAAGCTCTTCTACCAATAATTTCCAACGTGTTGTTCTAGGACTTACATGTGGTAAGTATTGATGAGTAACTATTAAGATTTTTTTATACTTTTTCATTTTTAAATTCTAAAAGCATCAATCCTAGTGAGATTGCTAGCATCGTACTTAATTCCTCTGCTTGAAAGAAAAACATTAACAAGATTACTATTAAATTAGAAAAGATATAGAAAGTATATTCATTGCCTCTTTTATAAAGTTTTTTCAAAACGTTTGATATGAATATAAGAAACCATAATAAACCTACAAGGCCTGCAGAAAAATAAAGATTTATATATAAATTATTAAATGAAACAACCTGACCTGGATTTCTATAAACAATTTCTCCATTTACATTTTTCTTTGTTAAATCATCAAAAGTTGGTGAGAAATTTAAATTAGCAATACCTAATCCTTGTCCGAATATTTGAAGATTTTCGTCAAATATGTATTCATTTAATATAGATATATTTTCAAAACCATCTAACCCACCCCTTGTGATTAAAGTGATTCTCTCAAATATACTTTTTGTTACACTTTCTGAATTTTTAGCTTCATCTAATTCATCGTCATATAATGAACAGTTACATTTATCAGGAGATTCTGGAGGGCACATTGAAGGATCTAAGGCTGGAAATTTATAACCGATACTATTTCCTATAAAACTAGAAAATAATATAAAAATGATTGGAATAATAAATAAAAAATCAAAATTTTTATTTTTTATTGTCCATAAAAGAGTTGCAGCAACAATCCCTAGAATCAAGCTAATTACACCTGTTAAGCTTCTTGATAAAATAATTGCAAAAATTGGTAATAGGGACAATCCATACCAAATTGATTGTTTTCGTGCTAAATAAAAATTTAAAGGAATGATTGGTGCCAACCATACTGCCAAGAAACTTGGCTCTCTGAAAGTCCCATAATTTCTTAGGATAGAACATGCTCTCTTTATTGGTTGTGACCAACCCCCAGAACCAGGTCTATTTCTTGAAAAGTCCTGAAAATCAAATATATATGAAAAATATGATATTAAAGACATTACAGAAACAAAAATCCCGATGAAAGAAATAAAATTTATAATCGTATCTCGTTCAAAAAAATTACTTAAAGTATAGACAAACCAAATAACAGCAATGAATCCAAGTAGCTTAAGAAGTCTAAGTGAAATATATTGAGTGAACGTAGAACTAGCAAACTCAGGTAGATCAGGGCTGTATGAAACGGCTCTAATTAAAGTAACAGAGACAAAATAAAGAAGTAAGATTCTCAAAGAATCGAAATGATTAAATTCAATTTCTAAACCAAAAAAATAATAAATTATATAAATAAATATAAAAATTGAGATTCCTATCCAAGGTAAAGGTATTGAAAATAGACTAAAAGCATCAAGACTTTCGAAGAATATACCAATTAAAAAAAGAAAAAAAAGTGGAGTAATTTTTTTTGTTTTCAATTTATACGTTTGTATCCTTTCGAGAATTTAAATTTAACACCCTCATTTAATTCTCCCCAATTTTCATATGGTTTTAAAATAGTGTCATTAGAAAAATCACTTATTAGTATATTTCCATTTTCAATTAGAATTTTCCTATATATTTTATTTCCATTAAAAATTGCAGTACCTAAAAAATTATTTTTATCCAAAGATAACACTTTCCCATCTTCCATATAGTTAAGCTTAAAACAATCAAACTCTGATTCTTTTGGAAATTCTATATCTGCGTTTGGTCCCCAATGAAATTTCATTGATCTAAATTCATTCCTTGTTTTAATATCATCAGTATATGTTCCAGTTCCTGGATCTCTTGCTATCCATTTACCAGCGGCAAAACATTCAATTGAAAGCTGGTCATAATGAGAATGTCCACCAACACTATTTTGTCCTATTTGACCACACCTAATACTAAAGTACTCTGACCCCTCAATATTACGCCAAATATAAATACCAAAATCAGGATATGAATAAAGATTGAAATCATTTTTAAATATTTTTATCAAAGGGTGGTCAACCCTTGAATAAGCAGATAAGTCTACAGCATCATTTTTTAGATTTGGTATTTCAATGGTATCTTTATTTTCAAAACTGTAAAAATGATCAATAAGATTTATTAACCAATTCATTTTTAAGGGATTATCTTCATCATGGTAAAAGTAAAAAAGTCTACCGGAATCATTGTCGCCAATCTGAGACAATTCTCCGTTAATCATAAGCAAATTTAATAAATTTCTATTTGAAGATACTTTTTGTTGAATCAATTCTAGTAATGGGGAATCAGGCTGCAGTTCATCTAACGAAAGTTTAAAAATAATTAATGCTTCTGTAACAAATGCAGAATAGTGGGATGAACCCTCAAAATTAGTTCCATCTTTGTAAAATTGTTTATTTAATTCTTTATTAAGCTCGTTTAAATAATAAATAGTTTCATCTTCATGCCCCTCAAATTTATATGTTGCTAGCGTCAAAATTATTGAACATAATTCAATTAAATAATGATTTCCAACAACATTTCCATGATTTTCAAGATTTTCGGTAATGAATTGGTAGTGTTGGCTTATATATGTATCAATTAAATCTTTATTATTTCCCAGAATTTTTGAATCTAAGTCATTCTTCTCTAAAAAATTTCTATGAAAAATAAGATTTATATTTCTAATTGCAACATCCATAGGACTATTCCAGTAAATTAAGGGAAAATTATTAATATCTAAATTTTCGTTTAAATCGTGATCTTTTTTTAAAACTGACAATAAATCTAATTTTTGTAAAAATTGAAGCCTTGAGGCCTCATATGGAACTTTTACATCACCTTTGTCAAAATAAGCAGGAATAAATTTTTTATGTGATTTGAAATCAGTTTCACTAAAAATATCTATAGAAGTTACTAAATTATCCGTTTCCTTACCGAATATTTTTTTAGAATAATTAATTTCGTAATCTGAATTTAACAATAAATAAGAAACCAATAAATCATGATATTTTGGAATCGCGTATTCAAAAGATTTAAAATCTGCAGGGATAATTATTTTCTTTGCGAATAAGTTTCTAAATTTAAATCTTACTCTTTGTAAAAAAAGTTTAAGCATTAGATTTCCTAAAACTGTATGAAGTCACTATTGAAATAATTGTTTGTGATGTAATAATTGAGAGAATTGCTGGATTGGATATATTCAAGTTGTGAAGCAAAAAATAAACAAGATATGAAATTACAGATGCTGAAATTATAATTTTTGTTATATTTACTTCAAAACCTAAAGCCCTAGAAAAAATAATATTGATTCTAGACCAAACCATTAAAGGTAATGAAAAAAGAATCAAAGAAGTTTGAGAGGAGACTTCTCTAAAGTCTTCACCAAGAAGGGACACTAGAATATCTCCCGCAGTATCTCTTAATAAGTAAAAAGTTACTGGAATAATGAATGAAAAAAAGAATACTCTCTTTAAACGGTCTCTTATATTTTGAATTTCATTTTTATCTTTTGCTCGTGATAATTCTGGAAATAATATATCAAGACTTGCAGCTAAAAGTTGAAAAATAATTTCTAATATTCTTCTGGACCAAGCTAAGACACCCAATGCTGGACCAAAATAAAATAAACCTAGCAAAACTATATCTAATTCTGAAATTAAAGCACTAGAAAATGTTGTAAGTACCATTTTTCTTCCAGAATTTGTCAACTCTTTCCTTGTTGACTTTTCTTGATCTTTATCTCTGATTTTCTCTGTTTTGGGTATGGAAAAATGCGCAACTAAAAAAAATACAAATAAAATAGCTGACTGGTATATTACGACCCATATTATTTGTAGATCATTTATAACAATAAACCAGGCTCCTAATCCGTAAAGAACGGTTCTTACGATTATTTGTTTTGATGTAATAACAAAATTTCCATCTGCTTGAAAATATGCAAGTGCAATATGAATCATTTCATTAAAAACAAAACCAATAAGAAAAATTGCAGATATCGGATAATCCCTTCCAAATAAAATTGTTAATGGGAAAATTACTGCCAATGCTACTGAAAGATTTCTTAAAACAAGAAAATATGAGTTAGAAAAAATAGATTTTTTAAAGTAGACATTTTGAGCTCGTAGTTTAGTAACAACTAATGCTAGGGATAATACAGTAGCTGTTCCAATTAGAACTGAAAGACTTTTTGAAGCGGCATATTCACCATATACTTCTGCTCCATATTCTCTGCTGATTATTGTGATTAAAAAAAAATTAACTCCTAATAGAGTTAATTGCATAAGCGATATATAAACTGTATTTTCTTTCCAATTTTTTATCAATTCGCAACCCTTGCTAAATGCCAATTTGAAAGATTAATTAAATACCATTTTTTTTGATAATCCTTTCCACTTAGGATTTGCTTTAATTCTCTTTCATTAAATAAATTTACTAGAGAATTGAACTGTTGCACAGATTCATGGAATTTTTCCTCATCTTTCTTAATCCACTCACCTATAGGAGCCCTGAATCCTTGTTTTTTTCTATTAATGATCTGTTTAGGTAAATATTTTGAAGCAACCTTTTTAAGAAGACTTTTTGTATTAGATAAGTCAATTAGTAAATCTTCTGGCAAGGAAAGTACGTATTCTACTAATTTATGGTCGAGAAAAGGGACTCTTGCCTCAACAGCAGATTGCATTACAAGCTTATCCATTCTCATAAGTAAAAGTTCTGGAAGTCTAATTTTTAGATCAATTAAAGTCATCCACTTAGAAATTTTTGAGCCTTTATGTGAAAAATATTCTGACCATTTATTGTCAGCATAATATATCAAATCAGAATCATTTGGTAAGCCATTGACTATTAATCTGTCTAGCTCTTTCAAATTAAAACCCAATGCTCCACCTGCAAAGGAAGTTCTGTTGAAAAGGATATTGCTTAGTAAATTTAATCTATGATTCTTAAAACTTGAGTATTTTTTTGTTGATTTAAATAAAGGTTTTAAATATTTATTCAGGTTGAGAAATCTATTCCAATGATCATATCCATAGAATAATTCATCTGCACCTTCTCCAACTTGAACGACCTTTATGTTGTTAATTCTTGTTTTCTTACCTAGAAAATAAAGTGGAATTCCTACCTCATCTCCAACCAAATCGTCTTGATAGAATGAATAATTATTCAGAAGATCTTGAAATTCTTTATATGAAATATTCTCCTCAATTAAGTCTATGTCATTGTTAGATGCTGCAAATTTTGCTTCATTTAATTCTCCCTCATATCCAGGAAAATGATCTTCAAAATCAATGTTGAATCCTTTAAGTCCAGCTTTTTCATTTTGTTTCATGAGCTTACCAATCAAAGATGAATCAAGCCCTCCAGATAGAAATAATCCAACCTCAACGTCACTTACTTTTCTGTACTCAACGGATTCTGTTAATAATCTGTCTATATTTTTAATTGCTTCATCTTCTGAGATATCATTATCAACTTCAATAACAAAGGGATCCCAATATTGATTAGATTTTATAGAGTTGTCTGAGAAAAATTCTATGTACTCTCCGGGTTGTACTTTTGAAATGTTCAAATTTCCTGTCCTATTCATCGGAACACAAAGATGCCTTAGGTATGCAATATAAGACTCAATATCCGGTTCAAATGGAATTAAATTTGATTGTTCTATAGTTTTTAACTCTGAAGAGAATATGAACCAATCTTCACTCTTTGCAAAGTATAAAGGTTTGATTCCAATTCTGTCTCTGGCTAAAAAGATGGAATTCGTCATTGCATCATGAATAGCAAAAGCAAATTGGCCTCTTAATTTTTGTAATATTTCAGCTTTATATTCTATATATCCTTTAAGTAATACCTCTGTATCGCCTTCTGTAGAAAATTTTATACCTTTACTTTCTAATTCTTTTCTGATTTCTTTGAAGTTGTAGATTTCGCCATTAAATACAATCGTATATCTTTTCTCTTCGTCCTGATAAGGTTGATTTGATCTTGAATCTAAATCAATAATTGAAAGCCTGCTGTGTATAAAACATTGTGAATCTGAAATATAATTAATGGAAGAATGATCGGGTCCCCTGTGTTCCAGGGAGACTTTCATATTATTTGCAATATTTTGGTCGATTTTAGAATTGTTAGTGCTAACAATTCCACCAATTCCACACATTTCTCTAACTCTAATGTTATATTTTTTATTCAAGTAAATTAATTTGAATAGTTTAGAGTAAATATTGTATGAAAATACTTTTTGACATTACAATTATGGTTTTTCTTATTCCAGTTTTTCTATTCTTTTTTCCAATAATTTATCTATTGATAATTTTTTCAGATGGTTATCCAGCAATATATATCCAAGAAAGAGTTGGTAAAAACGGTAAGATTTTTAGATTATTTAAATTCAGAACTATGGATGAAAGCTCTGACGAGGATTTACATCAAGAGCATTATAAAAAATTAGCTGATGACGAAACAATTGAGCCCTCTTTAGAGCCGGGAAATCCAATAAGAATTGAAAACGATGACAGAATAACCAAAATTGGTCTTTTTTTAAGAAAGACATCCCTAGATGAACTGCCGAATGTAATAAATGTTGTAAAAGGAGAAATGTCAACTGTCGGCCCAAGACCGTTAGTTGTTTATGAGTCAAAACTACTTGGCGAATATCAAAAAAAGAGAAATTCAGTTAAACCTGGAATAACTGGTCTTGCGCAAGTCCAAGGAAGGTTAGATTTAAGTTTGCAAGAGAGGCTATATTGGGATATTGAGTATGTAGAAAACTACAACTTTTTTCTTGATTTTAAAATACTTTTTCAGACAATTATCTCTGTTATTTCAAGAAAAGGGGCAAATTAAATTAGGGAATAGTAATCCTCAACAACCTTTGATTTATTTAAAATATTTTTATTTAGATAATTTATATTTTTTTGGTAATTTAAAAGTAGTGATTGATCATTAAGTTTATCAAATACAGTTCCCATAGAGGTTTTATCATTTGGGTCGATAGTTAAGCCTAATTCAAATTTATCAATAAATTTTGAAACTGCAGAGTCACTATTGGCAAAACATAACAGAACTTTATTCATTGAAAGATAATCAAAAGTTTTTCCAGGAAAACCTTCTACAGTTATGTCTTTATCTAATGAAATAAGTGCCACAGGAATATCTTTTGTTTTCTCGTACAATTCATTTCTTGGCAGGTGCTCAAAAACACTTAATTGCTCATTCTCTAAATCCTTAATGGAATCAAATTCTTCACCTGCTCCAAAAAATTCTAATTTCCAATTCTCTTTTTTAAAAGAATTAAATGTATCGATAAATTCTTTAATATTTTGTGGCTTTCCCATATTGCCTGCATACAAAATTACTTTTTTATCTAGTTTTGGATTTTCGTTAGATATTTCATAGGGAGAAAAGTGATAAATTGATTTAATGTCTTTATCTTTTAATCCACGATTGTTAACAAGATATGTTTTTAATTCTGAAGAGTTTACAACCAAATTGTCAGCAAGTTTCATTGCATAAGAATCAATTTTTTTAAAAATATTAAATAAAATTCCAGAACTAGTTTTGAATGTTTTATTAGCAATTTCTGGATAAAGTTCCCAACATGAGTATGTTACTTTAATTTTTAAAAATTTCTTAATATAAATTACAACTAAATTCATCGTTGGTGGATAACTAAATATGAAAATATGAGAGTAATTATTTTTATTTTTAGATAAAAATTTAATGGTTTGATAGTGAAATGTTATCCATTGAAAAAACCTTGTTATCTTATTAAAGCTCCTGTTTGATGAATTTATATGTGTTATGTTTATGTCTTTAAATGATGATGTGTAATATTTATCTAAAGTTTGGTTGCCATTATTTTCAATATTATATTGGGGTGAACTTGCCAATATCTCGACATCAACACCCATTTGTTTAAAACCATCTGCTATCTCAGCAACTAGCATTCCTGTTGAGACGTTGTCTGGAGGTATTGTTAAAGAGTGAAATAAAATTTTCTTCATTCTTTAAATGAATTTGATATGTCAAATGGATAATTTTCTTTGTTGTGTTTATGAAAACTGTTTGAATCAGATAACTCCAAAAGATCATCAACAATATTATTTGATGCTTTTCCATCTCCAAATGGTTGCTCCCATTTTGTGTCTACTAATTTTACAACTTTATCTATATAGCCTTGAAAGTCGCTTATTTTTGAGGAAGGATCAAATTTTATAGAAGCACCAACATCATATACTTCAGGACGTTCTGTAGAGTATCTCATTTGAATAGATGGTACATTCATAATGCAGGCTTCTTCAACCACTGTTCCAGAGTCACTCATGACAAAGGTAGATTTCTTTAAAAGATACATAAATTCGAGATACCCTAAGGGATCAATCATCAAAATGTTTGAATTAAGTTTTAAATCATATGATTTCAGCATTTCCTGAGTTTTATATCCTGCAGGGAATACTATTTTCATATCAGAAGAATTAAATAAATTTACAATATTATTTAGAGAATCTAAATTTAAGATATTCTCTCTCCTATGAGATGTAGCCAATAAGAATTCACCCTCCCCTGTAAAATTTAAAACCTTACTATCTAAGGTTTCATATCCAGAGTCAAAAATGCTTTGATTTTCTTGAATAATATCAACTATTGGGTTTCCAGTAACTTTGATGATATCTTCAGAAATTCCCTCATTGAGGCCCTGCAATTTATATGAATCAAGGTATGCATATATCCTGTCTGACAAGTGATCTATAGTTTTTCTATATTTTTCTTCTGGCATTCTCCAATCGTATGAACGCATACATCCTTCAATATGGACAATTGGGACATTTTGCTGTGCAGCACCAATACTCCCCATTACCGTATTAGTATCACCGAGAAAAACCACAGCTTTATAACTATTGCTTTCTAAATGATTGAATGTGTTTTTGATTACCGATGAGACTGTAGAAGCATCACTTGTAGTATCTATTTCAAATTCAACATCTGGTTCTGGTACATTAAGTTGCTTGAAGAAAACATCTTTCATGTTCTCTGAATAATGCTGGCCTGACCAAATAAAATCAAAAGTAATATTGTTGTTTTCAGATAAAAGTTTGATTATTTTACTTGCTCTTATAACGTCTGGCCTTATTCCTAGGATGATCGCAAGATCTTTCATTTGAATTCCAATATTTTTTTTGTTCCTTTGAATTCTGCCAGCTCAGAAATATTTTCTCTTATAGATGGAATTTCCATATAACCGCCCATTTTCCAGAGTTCTTGATTGGCTAATGGATCAATTGTGTCTAAAGTTCTATCAATTTTATTCTCTGAGACAACATCATTTATTTTTACTTCCTTTGAAAAAAATTCTTGGAAAAGTACAAGTAACTCATATTTATTTACTCTGTCACTTGGTACCAAATGTTGTAATTTTATTCCAGTTTGTTCATTTTTTGTAATGCCTAAAACAATTTTTGCAAAATTTAAAGTAGTGACGCCATTCCATTCATGGTCTGTAAATCCATTAACTTCAGGTTCTTCTGTTTTTAAGAACCAATTTAACAAAGACATTCCACTTCCACTTTCTGGTCCAACAATGCTTGAACGTAATAAGGTTTTGTTTTTACTAGATATTTCTCCCACAATTTTTGTTTTCCCATATACATCTGTTGCGTTAGTTGTGGACGTTTCAATGTATCCCCCTTCTAATCCAGAAAATACACAGTCCGTCCCAATTTGAATATAGTTAAAACTCAGATCGTCACTTTTTTTTGAAATTTTTAGCGGAAAGAAGGAATTTATCGAGATTGCGTTATTAATTGATTCTTTTTCTTCCGTAATTGTTGGTTTAATTGCACCGATACAATTTATGACAAAATTAGGGTTTACTTTCTCACATAAATCATCAAAGTTATCGTTATTCGGATTAAAAATAATCTTTTCGCCATTCAATTCATTATTAAATTTATTTTTAGAACGTGATGTAAAAAATAAATTGTCATCGGAATATTCAGAAAAAACTAATGAAACCATCTTTCCTAACATACCAGTAGAACCAAGGATTAAGATGTTACTCAAATAATTCACCCCCATTACTTGTCCAAGGATCCCAATATTTTGAATCAAAGCGATAATCGTCATTAAGAGAATCTTCTAAGCTTGAAGAAGAAAAATACATAATTTTACTATTTTCTTCAAGGTTCATGGCTCCATTTGCATATCCCTCCGGAATTGACAATAAATCTGAATTTACATTCATTTCAATCATCTCTGGCTTCAATGTCTTATTGGGATTTTCCCAATCGTCTATTTTGATGACGCCAATCAAAAAATTTCCTGATAATATCTTGATGAGTTTTTTTTCTTTTTTATGCCCATGCCATGCTCTTACAGTTCCTATTTTTGGATTTGTTACTGTATAAAATCTTTTATATTCACTTAGATTTAATTCATTAAAAAACTCAACACTACCTCTGTGATCTTCAGAAAATCCTCTTTCATATCTTTTTATATTCAAGATACCCCAAACTTTTGCAAAAAGTTTTGATTTGAATACCTAGGATCAGTAATGTCTTTTATCCTATTATGAAAAATTAGATCATATATTTCATTAACGCCCTTAATAAGTTCTATTGAAGCTTCAAAACCAGTCTCATCAAGTAATTTTTGACTAGATACTTGATAGTTTCTTGCATCCTCAAAGCTCATAGGCGTTACCTCTACTTCAACATCTTTTACTTTTTTTTCTATCTCTTTTGCTATGTCTATAATTTTATAATTTTTGTAGTGAAGATTATATATTCCAGTTACATCGGTGTTTAAACAGTGACTTATTGCGTTTGAGACATCATTTACATGTAGGAGTGGTCTCCATTGATCTCCACCAAACACACTTATTTTTTTATCAATAAGTGCTTTGGCTGTAAGAATATTGACAACTAAATCAAGTCGAACACGTGAAAATTCATCGCTTATGCCAAAAAGAGTTCCAAGCCTAAAAATAAGAGCATTTGAATCTTTGAGATGCTCTTCAGCTTTTAATTTAGATGATGCATATTCAGATAGTGGATTTGTGTCTGAGGACTCAGTCAACATTCCATCTTGAGCCCCATAAACTGAACAGGTTGACAAAAACACAATTCTTTTATCAAAATTTTGAACAAGATTTTTAACACTTTCTGTATTAATTTCATGAGTTAGTTCTGGGTTAATAGCACACGCTCCATCACCTACTAATGCTGCTAGCCAAACTACAACATCAAAGTCGCTTAAAATACTATTTAATTTTGAAGAATCTCTTATGTCACCAAGAATAAAATTTACTTTCTTACGGTATGAAGTTTCATAAATTAAAGAATCATAAACGGTAACCTCATGATCTTTTGAAAGCTTATCAACGATTCCTCCACCAACGTATCCAGCACCACCTACAACTAAAATATTCATCTTAAATATAGTATATGTTGAAGATTTCTAATAAAAGAGTATTTCAAAATCAAGAATTCTCTTTCTCATTCAGATACAAGAAGTAGCTAAAATAAAAAAACCAAGATACAGAATGATTTTGTAACAGATCACTAGATAGACTTAAAACAAGAAATGCTATAACAGCCATCAAGTTGGGTGAGTAATTTTTAAAATCTCTAAATTTTACAAGATTTAATATAAGATCTTTAAAAATCAATATAAATAATAAAAGACCGATAATCCCATAATTTAAAAATATAAATAAGTATGAATTATGTGGACCATAGGAGAAAGGATTATCATCAAAATTTTTTGAATCAAGCACTTGATTGCCTTTCACTACAAAAGTATCAAATCCTCTTCCAAAAATATTATTTACAAGAGAATCATCAGCTACAAACTCTAATGTTCCTGATTGCATCTCAACCCTGTCTTGGACTCCGCTATTATCATCTTGAGAAAATCTTTCAACTAATCCAAAATTGACGCATATCAATAATGAACCAATTAAGAGCAGTAATCCAGTGGACTTTTTATTTTCGATGCTGATCCTCAAAAATATAAATAGAACCAATATAAGTAAAGAGAAACGAGAGTAAGTAAAAAAACAGCCAACAATTGAAAATGGAATAATGACTTGTAAGTACTTTTTATCCATTCTAAACATTGAATAGACAGCGGTTATGGTAATTAAATCAGCGAAGCTATTTGGACCCCCTGCTTGAAATCCATTTGTTCTACCTTTGATATAATCTATATCACTTAGGTTAATGCCAATATTCCATGTCTCGTATATATCTTTACCAAGGTTTATTGAAAACAGATATGAAATCATTGAAAACGAAGTTAAAAATAAAAATAGATAATACGGGAAAGTATTTATATAATTTTTTTGTCCAAATGTTGATATAAATATAAAAATCAATAGATAAAATCCAAAACGTAATATTTCAGAGTGTAAAAATTCACCTTTGACAAAAAGATTTTGAACAATTAGGTAAAAAATAAAAAACAGAAAATACATGTATTTTTCTATTATTAACGAAAAATTCTTACTTTTAAGAAATAGATATACTGCTCCTACAAAAAATAGCAACACAGGAACATCGTCTGTATGGATAAATCCAGGAATGAGATCAAAGTGAGGAATTATTGAAATGAAAAAAAGAAAGTATAAAGGTGAAAGGCTTTTAAGCGTATTTATTTATAACCCCCATTATTAAAGATATTACCTAATAAATACATATAAATAGTATTTAATTCTTTTATCAGAATAATAATTAGTTTTGTTAGCATATACTAAGTGGATAAAAAAGTAGTAGTTACCGGCTGTTCTGGATTTATTGGGTATCACTTATCAAATACTCTCTTAGATGATGACAAAACTGTAATTGGAATTGACTCATTAAATAATGCATATGACGTCAAATTAAAACAAAAAAGATTAGAAGAGTTAGAAAAAAAGGAAAATTTTGTTTTTTTAAATAATAACTTAAATGAACAAGATAGCTTAAATGAAATTAAAACTTATGAGATTTCAACAATCTATCATATGGCAGCAAGAGCAGGAGTCAGACAAAGCTTTTTAGACCCACAAAGTTATATTGAAGATAATACATTTGCAACTGCAAACATTTCTAATTTTTCTAAACAAATGGAAATTCCAGAATTAATTCTTGCATCAACATCATCAATATATGGTGATAGCGGTCAGGATTTAATGGTTGAAGAAAAAGACGAGAAAATAAAACCACCCTCTGTTTATGCAAGCACGAAATTATCGGGTGAATCATTGTCAAAAATAATTCTTGAAGATACAAATACAAAATTAATTATTTCAAGATTTTTCACTGTATACGGACCTTATGGGAGACCTGATATGTCAATATTAAGGTTTATACACTGGATTATGAATGAAAAAGAAGTAAAAGTTTTTGGAAATGGAGAACAACAAAGATCGTTTACATTTATTGAAGATGTTATCGCTGCCCTTAGAAAAATGTCTGGATTAGAAAAGTCAAATACCTTCAATGTGGGTTCAAATATCACAGTTTCTTTAAATGATGTAATCAAATTAATAGAAGAGTTTACAGGAAAAAGTGCAAAAATTGAGAACTTAGAGAGAGCATATAAAGATCCAGATGTAGTTCGTCCAAATCTAGAAAATATTAAAAATACTATTGGGTGGGAGCCTACAACTAAAATAGAGGAAGGTATTGCAAAAACAGTTTCGTGGTACAAAGAAAATGAAAGCTATTTAAAAGAATTGGTATATATAAATGAATAAAGTTATCGTAACCGGTGGTGCAGGTTTTATTGGTTCAAATCTGGTAAGAAGATTAATTTCTGATGGAGTTGATGAAGTATTAATAATTGATGATTTTTCAACTGGTAAAGAAGAAAATCTTGATGATTCTCCAAAAATTAATCTCGTTAAATCAAAACTTGAAGATATCAATAATTTAAATAGCATGTTTGAAGGTTACGATTTTTGCTTTCATTTAGCGGCAGGCGTAGGTGTTCAATACATAATGGAAAACTTAAGTGATTCTCTGTTAACAAATATTCAAGGAACTCACATTGTATTTGAAGCATGTAAACAAAATAACATACCGGTTTTGATTACTTCTACATCGGAAATTTATGGAACGTCACAAGAAGAAAGCTGGGATGAAGAAACAAAAAGTTTAATTGGGCCGACTACAAAACTAAGGTGGTCATATGCGGTCTCAAAAATGATTGATGAATTTTTAGCTTTATCTGAATTTGAAGCAGGAAATTTAAACCCAATAATAGTGAGGCTTTTTAATACTATTGGTCCAAATCAAGTTTCTGAGTATGGAATGGTTGTACCAAAATTTGTAGAATCTGCTCTTAAGAATGAAGATATTATTATCCACGGTGATGGTAACCAAACAAGGTCGTTTACATGGGTCGGAGACGTGATTAATTATTTTATAAAACTTTCTGAATTAAAAAACTATGGAGAAATATATAATATTGGGCAAACTGAAGAAATATCTATTAAAGATTTAGCTCAATTGGTTATTGACACTACAAACTCCAATTCAGAAGTTAAGTTTAAGAGCCACAAAGATGTCTTTGGTGATAAATTCGAGGACCCAACTAGAAGAACTCCAAATATTGATAAAATTATTAAAGCAACTGGAATTAAGCCAAGTTACGATATCAAAACAATGATTAAAGAAATTGTGGAATTTAAAAGACAAGATTAAATAAATTATGAAGATACTAGTAACTGTAGGAATATTTCCTCCAGATATAGGTGGGCCTGCCACTTTCGTTCCTGAAATAGTAAATCATTTACAAAATGAACATAATTATGAGATTGATATTTTGACTCTTTCTGACAATCAAAATTTGAACATAAAAAATGAGTTCTCAGTTAGTAAAATTAATAGAAACTTACCGTTACCCTATCGGTGGTTTAGTACAATTCTAAAAATTTATAGATTAGCAAGAGATAAAGATTTAATATTTGTAAACGGTCTTGGCACAGAAACTACAATTGCAAATATCTTTTTGAAAAAAAAGATTATTAGAAAAATTGTTGGCGATCCCGTCTGGGAAAGAGCTTATAATAAATCCAAAACATCTTTCAGCTTTGACGATTTTCAAGAAAAAAATAACGGAATATTCATTTTTCTCCAAAAGAAAATACGAAACTTCAGTATTAAAAGATCTGATATCGTGGTGACACCCTCTCAACACCTTAAAAACTTCGTCATAGATTTAGGATATAAAAATAAAATTGAATCAATAAATAATGGGGTAAAAATGCCAAAGGAAAGTACAAAAATATTTCAAAATAACCAATTGAGTATAACTATTTTATCCAGGCTTGTACCGCACAAAAATATAGACAAAGTAATTAAAGCAATATCAAATTTAAATTATCCATTTATTAAATTAAACATTGTCGGAGAAGGGCCAGAAATAGATCGACTTAAAAGTATATCATCGAAATCTGACTATAAAAATAATATTGTTTTTCATGGGAAACTTAACAGAGAAGATGTTAATCGTATTTTTTTGAATACTGATCTTTTCATCCAGGCATCCAACTATGAAGGATTGCCACATTCTTTGCTTGAGGCAATGAGTTTTGGAATACCAGTTCTGTGTACTCCTGTTGGAGATTGTAAAGAACTTTTAGGAAATGAAGATAGAGGATATATGTTAGATTTACCTGTGTCACAAGAAAATATTGAATCTAAAATTGCCAAAATTATTAATGAAAAAGATATAGCAGTAACCAAAGGTCAAAAAGGTAAAGATTTCGTGTTTGAAAAATATAATTTAAAAAATACTTTTAATCTTTACAAAAAGCTTTTTACAAATCTGGTTGAGGTAAAACACAAATGAAAAAAGTTCTTGTATTAAATATATCTACAGATTCCAAAAATACATCATTGGGATTTGCAATATCTTGGTTAAATGCATTTGCAAAACAATTTGATGAAGTACATGTAGTTAGTCTTAGTAAAGGGAACAGCGATGATGTAGATAAAAATGTCATAGTATCTTCAATTGATAGTGAGCTTGGAAGAACTACAAGAGTAATTAATCTATTCAAAATAATCAATAAATTAACAAAATCTAACAAGTATGAATTTTGCTTATCTCATATGTCTTCGTTAATGGTAATAATTTCCTCACCAATACTTAAAATGAGAAAAATAAAATCTATTTTTTGGTACACACATAAAGGCCCTACAGATTCTTTAAAAAAAATTTTTTTACTAAAAGCATCAATTTATTCCAACAAAATAATTACAGCATCAAAAAATTCATTCCCTTACAAAAAGTTATTCAATAATAAAAATAAATTACATGTAATTGGCCATGCAATTAAATTTGATGAGTTTTATCGAAAAATTGATAACTTTAATGCAAAAGATTTTGCAATCGTCTCAAGAATTTCTGAATCAAAAAAAATTGATGAATCAATAATAGGATTTCTAAATAGCGAACATGGATCGAGTCATAAATTATTAATTATAGGTGGTCCAATATCAACTAAAGATGAAACATATTTTGAAGGGCTCAAATTAAAATACTCATCCAATGAAAATATAAAATTTTTGGGTAGTATTCCTCATAAAAATTTAATAAATCAAATATCCAATCTAAGTTTTCATATAAATAATACAGAACAAGGCTTTTTTGATAAATCTGTACTTGAAACGATGTCGCATGGACTTATTAACTTTTATTCTAATTCTGATTATGACGAGCTTTTACCTGAAAAATATGTCGATAAATTTAAATTTGATGGAACATCTGAAAGTCTATCTAATAAAATCTCAAATATTGGAAATTTAAAAAAACATGAAATCAATGAAATTATTAATTATTCACAATCAAAATTAGAAAAGCAATCGGTTAACAACCTCGTAGAAAGAGTCTTGGCAATTATTTAGATAATTGCCCTTCAACCCATTTAATTGTTTTTGTTAATCCATCTTCAAGATTTACTTTTGGTTCCCAATTTAGTTTTGTTTTAGCTTTGGTAATATCAGGTTTACGCTGTTTTGGATCGTCATTTGGAAGTTCTAAATATTTTATTTCAGATGTTGAATCTGTTAATTCAATAATTTTTTCTGCTAGTTGGCCAACTGTCATTTCATTTGGATTACCAATATTAAAAACATCATATTCAGATGAATTCATTAATGAAATTATTCCTGCAACAGTATCTTCTACATAAGAAAAACTTCGTGTTTGAGATCCATCTCCATATATTGTTATATTTTCATTATTTAGTGCTTGAACAATAAAATTTGTTACTACTCTTCCATCATTTAGTTGCATTCTTGGACCATAAGTATTAAAAATTCTTACAATTTTTGTTTTTAAATCATAAGATCTTGAGTAAGTTGCAACTGCTGCCTCTGCAAATCTTTTTGCTTCATCATACATACTTCTTTCACCATTTGGATTTACATTACCCCAATATTCTTCAGTCTGAGGGCTTATTAACGGATCGCCATACACTTCTGAGGTTGAAGCAAGTAAATATTCTGCCTCATGTTTTTTAGCTAAACCCAGTGTATTTATAGTGCCGACACTTCCAGCTTTTAGAGTGTTAACTGGATGTTCAGTATATGCTTTTGGTGAAGCTGCACTAGCAAAATGTAAAACATAATCGACCTTATTTTCTATTTCTATATGATTTTGAACGTCATGCTCAATAAACGAAAAATTTTCGTTGTTCATTAAATGATTTATATTTTCTGTAGAACCTGTTAATAAATTATCTATAACAATAATCTTGTGTCCATCGTTTATCAATTTTTCACATAAATAAGATCCTACAAATCCTGAGCCACCAGTAATTACGATATTCATAGAGACCAAGGTATATAAGTTATAGAATTAGTTTCTTCAATGATTTTATTTAACCTGTCAAGTGTTGACTCTTTAACTGGATACATTAGAACAAATAGATGAGAAGAATTTAGACTTTCTAGATAATCGAATTTGACAATATCTTCATTATTAATTATTTCATCAAAAATAATGACATTTTCAATTGAACTTTTAAGATTTTTAAATACCTCTGTTGTAGGTGAGTTTCTCAAATCATCTGTGTCTTCTTTGAATGCTGCACCAATAAGAATTACACCTTCCAAGTTTTTCGATTCATACAAATCTCTGATATTTTGAGAAGTCCAATCTACATGAATATCGTTTGAATTAATAATGTTAGAAATTAGTGGAAGATTTAGTTTTTCATGATCATAAAAATTGTTTACCTCGACAAGGTCTTTTGGAAAACATGAGCCGCCCCAAGAAGGTGACGGTCTAAAATAGTGCTGTCCAATTCTATTGTCTAATCCAACACCTTTTAAGACATCATCCAAATTTCCTCCAGAATAATCTATTAATCTAGTTGCTTCATTTACAAAAGATAATCGAAGAGGAAGATATGTGTTTGCTAGATATTTGATCAATTGAGAGCTAATCGAATCAGTCATAATAATTTCACACTCAAATTCACTATAAAGTTCAATTAATTTATTTAATTTTTCTTTGTCAGCTCCTCCAAGAACAATCCTGTCAGGGTTAAAGAAATCTTCAACAGCTGTACCTTCTCTTAAAAATTCAGGATTGAATGTTAATTTGCTTGAATCCATTCCTACATTTTGACATACTTTTTCTATCTCATATGGAGGAATTGTTGATTTCACTGTTATAACTAAGTCATTATTGTTTACATTATTTATTTCTTTTATGGCTGATTCTAAGAACTTTGTATCAACAGAATTTGTTTCAATATTATTTGGTGTTTGAACACACACAAAGACAATATCAATGTTTTCCCACTCAATACTTGTATAGTCTGATGAAAAAGACATCCTTTTAAAGGTTTCATCATTATTAAAATATTCCTCAAGTCCAGGCTCATAGAAGGTAATTTTTTTGCTAGACAGATTTTTAATTTTGTTTTCGTCTAAATCAATAAAATCGACAGTATTTCCCAAATTGGCCAAACCAACACCAGTGACTAGCCCTACATACCCTGTTCCTATGATGACAATGTTCATATTATGCAATGTTAACAATTTTAACACTTAAAATGTTATTAATGATTGTTTATTTAGCTCACTGGGATTGGATATTAACTCAATCAAGAAAAGATATTGTATCTAACATTAGCGACTCAAAATTTATGGCCGTTTGTCCTATTGATGTAAATAAAACTGAACTTGAAAATTATTATGAAAAAACAATAAATTGGGAAATTAGCAGAAATAAAATTTTAGACTTTTCGGGAATAATAAATCTTCGTAAAATAATAAAATCTATAAATTCTGACGATATTTTTCACGTGTTTACTTTAAAATCTGGCTTGCTTTTGGCTTTTGCAAATCTTTTTAAAAATAAAAAAACTAAAAATATATTGACTGTTACTGGTTTAGGTTATCTATTTAGCAATAATTTTAAAGCTAAGTTCTTAAAAATATTCTTAGGTTTTTTTATTAAAAACTTAATAAATAAAAACTTTGATTTCCTGATGTTCCAAAACAGAGAAGATCAGGAAACTTTTATTGACTATTCAAAATATCAAGGTGAATCATACATAATCCCAACATCTGGAATCGCAACAAAGGAAATTGAAATAAAAAAAGAATATCAAAATGAAAATTTAAAAGTAATTATGGCCACAAGGTTATTAAATGACAAAGGTGTATTTGAATATCTGGAGCTGGCTAAATTAATGAAAGATTCCAATTTTGAATTCTATCTGGCTGGAGATGTGGATGAAGGAAACCCAGATTCATTGAGCAACGCTGATTTAGTTAAAATAATTAATAATAACTTTATAAATTACCTAGGTGATATTGATGTAAATAAAGAACTTTGTAATTACGATATAAACATTGTTATGTCAAAGTATGAAGGTTCTTCAAGAATACTTTTGGAGTCTTTATATACAGGTTTAATATGTTTATCAAATAATATTCCAGGGACAACTGGGTTGAGCTCAAAATTTAGTAATTCATTTTTTATAGAAGGGAATAGCATTCAAGAATTCAAAAGATATCTAGATGAAATAGCAAATTCAAATATATTTTTTGAAGATAGTGCTAATTTTAATAGAGAATTAATTAATCAAAATTATACATCTGAGAAAATTGCAGCTGCATACAATAAAATTTATCAATATTTAAGGCAAGAGATCGAGAGCTATAAAAGTGAATTTATCTAATTTTCAAGTCTCTCTGACAAGTGCGGCAATAGCAACAATTTTATTGTCGATACTTTTTAATTGGATGACACTTAAAAGAACAAAAGATTTTATACCAAAGAAAACAAAAAATGAAGAAAGACTTTCTTCAAGATATGTTCCGCCATTTGGCGGTATCGCATGTTCTATTGCATTTTTGATATCTACTAGACTTCTAGGACAAGCAGAAAGCAATTTCTTGTATATTGGTTTTTTTGCAGTAATAATCTCAATTATCGGCTTGCTCGATGATTTATATAATTTTAAATGGTTTATTAAACTCATCTTCCAAACAATCGTTGTCTACATACCTCTGTATAACTTAAATATATTCATAAATTTTGAATCCTTAATTGGGATAGAATTTAATAATTCTATAAATTATATAGTTTCAACTATTTGGATTATGTTGATAATGAATGCAATAAATTTTATAGATAATATGGATGGACTTGCCGTGGTTGTGTCCTCAGCTATATGTATACAGATTGCAGTCTTGACAAATTATTTAAACCAATATAAGTTAACAGACATTTCTATTATTCTGCTTTGTGCAATTGGAGGTTTTTTATTTTTCAACTTTCCACCAGCAAAATTGTATTTTGGTGATTCTGGTAGTTTATTTATCGGATATTGCCTAGGATTTATGAGTATTTTATATAATTGGGCCCCTGAAGATATTACTGTATATACATCTACACTGAATCCTATTTTGCTTATTTTTTCTGTACCCCTAATAGATTTCCTTGTGGTAGTAACTTACAGAATAAGTATTGGAAAATCCCCTACAATCGGTGGAACAGATCATATATCTCACAGGTTGCTTGCAAAGGGATTCTCCGAAAAAAAGGTTCTTCTAATATTTTTAAGTTATAGCCTTGGGACTTTTATATTAATTTATCTCTCAATTTTTACATCGACACAAGTATCATATCTGCTTATTGGGTCTTTATTCTTTGTATATTTTCTGAGTTATTTAATTTCAGTAAGATTAAAAATATTAACTTAATTTTTCTTCAAGTTCGATTATTCTATCGGGTGTTCCTGCGTCGATCCACCATCCGTTGAGATCTAAATTCAAGCATTTATTTTCATTAACATAAATATTGCATAAATCTGTAATTTCGTATTCTCCCCTTGCTGATGGCTCTAAAGTCTCGATTTTTTTAAACACTGAATCATCAAACATATATATACCAACAACTGCAGAATTGGATTTTGGATGATTTGGCTTCTCCTCAATTAAGAGTACGTTTCCATCACTGTCAATCTCAGCTACCCCAAATTCCTCTGGATTATTTACTTGTGTCGTAAATATACAAGCACCCTCTTCAAACTTATCTAAATGAAAATTGTTAAATGGATTGTTTTCAAAAAAATTATCACCCAAAACAAAAAATATTTTTTCATTTCGATCGACATAGTCTCGTGCCTGATACAAAGCATGTGATATTCCCTTTGGTTCTTCTTGTACAGTAAAGTCTATTTTTAAATTGTCAAATTTATTCAATGTGTCTTCTTTAACCATATCTAAATATTCTGGATTAGTAATGATGACAAATTTTCTCATTCCCCATTTGTAGAGTTGAGAAATTTGACGATTAATCATTGAAGTTCCTTTTACGTCCAAAAGAATTTTTGTAGATTTATTTCCCCTAAAATCTTGCAACCTTGTTCCCAAGCCGCCCGCAGCGATAATACATTTTATATTTTCCACAATTAAAGAATACATAGTTATAATATGTAATTTGGTATTGAATGAAAATATTAAACAAATATACTTATTTATTTTTAGGAATACTACTGGTATCTGCAATAGTAATACTAAATTTTATCCCAAATCTAGAAACTGAAGAATTTGACCAAGAAGTCATTGATAACATTATTGAAGGTGTAACTACAACAACTCTTCCGTCAAGCAATAATAATCTCAATGAAAACATTGAATCAGAACTAGATGATCAACTAGTTTTAACTGAAGACGAAATATCAGATATTGATCAAATTTTGATATACAACGAATTTGAAAAGGAAATAGATGATTTTGATGTTTATTTGTTAATTGGCTCAGATGAAAGATCTGAAGAAATTGCACTAACTAGAGGTCAAATTACTGGCAAACGAGCTGATGTAATAATACTTGGACTTGTTAATAAAAACTCTCAAGAAATAACTTTATTGTCATTTCCGAGAGATTTATTAATTAAAAATAACTGTACAGGAAATTTAGAAAGAATAAATGCATCATATGCAAAAAATAATTGCGGGGGAAGAGCAGAAAACTTGGCTGCTGCCATTTATAGTATTTCGGGAATTAGAATAACAAATTTTGCAAGTTTTGATTTTGAGGGATTTGAGGAGATTATTGATTCAGTTGATGGTGTAGAAATTTGTGTTGAAAGTACACAGAAAGAAGGATTTAGTTTTGAATTACAAAAAGGTTGTCAAACTGTAAATGGACTAACGACTTTAAATTGGGTAGTTTCTAGATCTACTGAAGTATTAGTTGGTGAAAAAATAATAGATAGTGATGGGAATGATATTTCAGAGTGGAAACCTATGCCAGGGGTTAGTGATTTAACAAGAATAGACAGACAACAATATGTAGTTATGCAATTAATTAATGAATTAAAAAATTTTAGTTCAATTAATGAATTAAATTCCTTCATCAAAGCACTCGAGAACTCATTCATAATTGATGAAAATTTATCAATTAACAAAGCTGTAGAAATACTTTGGACATTTAGAAATATTGACTTGAGCAATGTAAGTAAATTTACGACACCTGTTGATTATTTAACGCTTAATGATGGAAGGCAAGTTTTAGTGCTCAACGATACAATCTACAACTTTTTAAAGTCCAATTCAATTATTGACTCTTAATATTTTCGAAGAAAAATAAATAGGAATTAACCAAAAATAAATAGCAACATCTGGTGCGTATATAAGATCATTTGTTAAATTTTGTGTAAAAAACATTAAAAATATAGAAAGTTCTAACTCGTTAGATTTATTAAAACTTTTGAAGATGATGAAAACCAATAAAAGAATTATTGATGAAATCAGAAATAGCCCATATTCAACCGACATAGTTAAGAAACCATTATGAGATGTCGTTATTTCATCATATTGAGATAAAGAAAAATCAGATATTACAGAATCGAAATCACCATTATTTGAAATTAGTTTCCCTGATCTTAAACTTTGTCCACCTACAAAATTAGAATACCCCGAGATTACTTCTTCTATCCAAAAAAAATACATCCTTCCATCAATGATTGACCATTTCCATGATTGATCATTGAATTCATCATTTAATCTTAAAATTGAACTTTGACTAAAAAGTGTTTCATGGCCTTTGGGTATTGAATTAAGATTAAGTTCAATAATTATTTCAAAGTCTTTTTTGGATAAATTTATTTCATTAGGCAAAGCAACCCAATAATTTCTTGGCCTATCTAATCTGATAGAGTTATCTTGATATTCAACATAATCCTCAAATTCATTTTTATTTAAAGGTGTAAGTATTAAGTAGTCAATGTCTCTTTTTTGTTTGGAAAATTTATATTCACGGTTATATTCATTTGTTTCAATTTTTACACTATTAATAAAACCGCTCAAATACTGATCACCGGGAGACTGACCATCTCCCCATCCACCTACCTCAAAAAAAGAATCATTTTCAATTAAATCAATTACTACCCCGCTTGTGTGATCAGAACCAATTTGATTCCATGTTGAGCCATTGTTCGAATAATAAAATGCAACAATTGATCTGGGTAATAAATTATCCATATAGTCAAATTCAAGTTTTAGAAATCCATTAACAGGTCCTGAAATATCTTCATTTTCAGGTACTAATGTTTTTTCTTTATCTTCTGCGGAGTAAGTAATGTTAAATTCTTCAAACAATACATCATCATCTAAAGTAACGAGGTATTCTTTGTAAACATTCTTGACATAATTACCTCCACCAGTTCCAATAAAAACTTCCGTGTTTTTTGTTCCTAAAGAGTTTAAAAAACTTCTATTAGATTCTTTCAAAAATATTCCAGGAAAAACATAGATTGTTATAGCCATTAATAATGCTGAAGCTACGATAAAAGATAACTTATAATTAAAATTCAATTTATCAGAAAATAAAATCAAAACTAGTACCCCTACGAAAAGCGCAATGTATGAACCTCTTGAAAAAGTAAAAAATAAATTTACTAACGAAATGACCAGTAAAAATGAATTAAGTTTATCAACAATAATTGATTTAAAAAGATTTTCAGCAGACAATAGTTTATAAATACAAACCAAAGAGAAAACTGCACAAATTATTCCAATGACGTTTGGCCCTCCTCCTTGAAAGCCACCAAGCCTTCCGGACATAAATGGATTCATGCTATCTGTATTGCTCGATACCCATCCATCAATTGTTCCAGGAAGCTGTATTTGGAATAAAATTACAATAAAATTAGCAACCATCACGAAACCAAGAGGATTAAAAAAATCAATTATATGGTCATCGTTTTCTGAAAGTAAATTTATGCATAAATATGCCAAAATAAAATAAAAATAGAATCGGAGATTCGTTTGATTGAAAATTTTTACCTCTTGAACAAAAAAAGTTGTATAAATGATAAAAAATACAATAAAAGTTATAAATAATTTATCGTATGCTTGAAAATTTAAATTTTTAAGTTTCTTTATTAAAAGGATTGTAAAAATAAATATTAGTGGAATATCCTCTAAATTTATTCCAAAAAGATTTATACCAATATTCTGAGGTATCAACAGTGTTAGTGCAAAAAAAGAACCAACAGTGGCAGAATTAACTTTGCTCAATTTTATACTTCCATACACAGTGGGCCCGGCAGGACTCGAACCTGCGACCGACGGATTATGAGTCCGTTGCTCTAACCAACTGAGCTACAGGCCCTTAAATTAGCCTATGACGGATTGCAATTTCATAGCAATCCCCATATCACCAGCAATTTTTACTTTTCCAGTCATAAATGCAGCTTGAGGGCTAACTGATTTATCGTACATACCTTTAAATGTTTCCATATCTGTAGTTATTGTACAATCTGCCTCAACATCGTCTTCAGTTACTTCACCAGTCTCAGGATTCATAAAAACTACTTGAGAATCTACTACCCATTTAATTGATCCAGGTAAAACACTGAGGTCTCTGCCTTCCATATTTTGATTTACAAAATCTAATGCTTCTGACATATTCCTCCTTTACAAATGTAATTATAGACAAGATATAAATAGAAACTGAGACTATTTTGCTCCGAGGGTGGGACTTGAACCCACAACCAACGGATTAACAGTCCGCTGCTCTGCCAATTGAGCTACCTCGGATAGCAAATTAATAATAGTATGTATTAAAGAGTATTCTGATAAAATTCGATTTTCTTTTTCAAATGTTCTAAATCTTCGAGAATTGACAAGTCATTTGATTCGTCCATTACCTTAATCAATGTCTCAATTTTATTGTCTGCGAAATAAATATACAATCTCGATATAGCTTCTCTAAGTTGATCATCTGTATAAGAGATATTTTGATACTTTTCGCTTTCTTCAGGATTTTTATTCGACTTTATGTCTAATATTAATTTTTTGAAATTTTCATCAATATTTATAAGATATTCAATTTCATCATCATATTCGAATTTACTTTTAATTAAATCAGCAATTAATATTTCTTGGAACGTATTGATGTGATTAATGTCACTTTTTTTAAACTGTTGTACGTCATCCGATTCATTGTTAGATTGGTAATTTAATTCATTTAAAATAACTTCTTTTGTTATTCCTATTTTCTTACTCAAATAACTTATCGCTAAATCTTTTTCTAATGGACTCAGAAACTTTGTAATGTTTTTAAATTCTTGAAAAGTTTTCTTTGTATCATTTGTATCAATTATCATGTTGATACAAAACTCTACCAACTCTTCTTTTTGATCAAATATATTTTTAATATTTTTCTCTCCGGCTTCAAAAAATTCAGATATGTCTTTGTAATTATCAGGCAAATTCAATTTAAAAAAGTTGAGATCTGAAGGTTGGTTATTTTTGATTTCAAGAATTCTTTTTGTGGCCATATCACCAGCTGTATCATTATCAAAACATAGATAAATGTCTTTCGTATATCTTGAAAGTAGATTTATTTGTTGAACTGTTAGAGCTGTACCTGAAGGAGAAGCAACATTTGCAAATCCCAATTTATTAAATGCAATTACATCAAAATAACCTTCTACAAGGATCACAAATTTTTTCTTTTTTACAACTGATAGAAAATTGTCTGTAAAATACAAAGCCCTGTTCTTTTTATAAACTCCTGATTCAGCAGAGTTAATGTACTTTGGACCAAAATCTTCAATTGCTCTTCCACCAAAGCCTACAGTGTCATTTCTTAAGTTTGTAATGGGAAATATAATTCTATTTTTAAAAAGAAGATTTCCTTTATCGCTTAGCAATCCAAGATTTCTTAGTTCATTTTTTGGCATGCCTAGCGAATTTAAAAAATTTAAAGTATCATTTTCATTTTTTTCGGCAAAACCTATTTTGAATTCTTTAATATCAACCCCTTCAAGGTTTCTTGATTTAAGATAATTTATTGAATCTTGACTTTTACCCTCGTTCATATTTTTTACAAAATAATCATTTAACTTATTCATATAACTAATTAAATTTTTTTGATCGCTTTCAAATTTTGAATCTGTATATGTAAGGTTGAAACTATATTTGTCTGCAGCAATTTCAACTGATTCTTGAAATTCAACATTATTAATTAATTGGATATATTTAAATATATCCCCGCCTTCTCTACAACCAAAGCAGTGAAAAAGATTTTCTTCATCTGTAAAGCTCATACTTGCTGTCTTTTCACCATGAAAAGGACAGAGTGCCATCCCTTTATTGCCTCTAAGTTTTCCAGTTGTGGAACTTAAAATAAAATCGCTTATCTTTGATTTATTTTTTAAATCTTCTATTGACTGTTTAGAAATTCCCATTAAAAATTATTGAAATAGTCTCTTAAGTCTTCGATTTTGATTCTTTCTTGTTCCATTGTATCTCTGCTTCTTACTGTCACAGAATTATCCTCTAAAGTATCAAAATCTACCGTTACACAATAAGGAGTACCTATTTCATCCTGTCTTCTGTATCTTTTTCCAATAGATTGGGTAATATCAATTTCTGTTCTAAAGCTTGATCGAAGAGAAGAGTTTATCTGATTACAAACTGTGATTAATTCCTCTTTTTTGCTTAACGGAAGTATTCCGATTTGAATAGGTGCAAGATCAAAATTAAATTTAAAAAGCGTTCTTGTTTCGTTTTCTAATTCTTCTTCTTCATATAAAGATAATAAAACTGCAAAAAGTGTTCTAGTTAGACCGCCTGCTGGCTCTATGACAGATGGAGTAAATTTACTTTCTGTAACCGGATCAAAGTATTCTAAATCTTTGCCACTGCTTTCTTGATGTGCATTTAAATCAAAATTACCTCTATTAGCAATTCCTTCAAGTTCACCCCATCCCCATGGATACTCAAATTCAATATCTGATGTTTTTTTCGCGTAATGAGCAAGCTCAGATTTTTCATGATTTCTAATTCTTAATTTTTTCTCAGGAATACCAAGATTTTTATACCAATTTAGTCTATTTTCAACCCAGTAATCAAACCATTTATCCTCTTCACTTTCATCACAAAAGAATTCAATCTCCATTTGTTCAAATTCCCTAGTCCTAAAAATAAATTGTCCAGGTGTGATTTCGTTTCTAAAAGACTTTCCAATATTTCCAATTCCAAATGGAATTTTGGCTCTCATGGTACGTAAAACATTCTCAAAGTTAACAAATATACCTTGTGCAGTTTCAGGTCTTAAGTAAACAGCTGAGTTTTCATTTTCTACTGGACCAATACTAGTTTCAAACATAAGGTTAAATTGACGTGGCTCCGTTAAATCTTCTTTTTTTAAATCCTTAGGTACCTGATCTGCTCTGAATCTTTCACCAGTAGGTTTATGATCAACCATTGGATCGGTGAATTCAGCTAAATGGCCAGATGCCTTCCATACTTCACTTGACTGTATAATTGCAGTATCTATTGGATAGATTTCAACATCAAGGTTGTTGATACTACTCCACCACATGCTTGAAATATTATTTTTTAAAAGTACCCCAAGTGGCCCATAATCATAAGAACTTCTTAATCCACCGTATATAGATGAGGCATTAAACACAAATCCTCTTGCTTGAGCAATTTTCACAACCTTATCAAATATTTCTTCAGGCATTTCCATACTTTCTAACTCGATTTTCAAACTCTTTAACAGCCAAATCTAATTGATTTTCATCAAAGTCTGGCCAAAGTGTATCGACAAACATAAGTTCAGTGTAGCTCAATTGATAGAGAAGAAAATTACTAACTCTCTTCTCACCAGCGGTACGAATGAGTAGATCAGGATCAGGCATTTCTGGAAGCAGTAAGTTAGACCTAAAAGATTCCTCATTGATTGAATCAATATCATTTTTTCTTACTTTTGTTATAGCATCGTAGATTTCTTTTCTTGATCCATAATTAAATGCAAAAACAAGGTTTAAATTTGAATTATTCTTTGTTATTTCTTCAGTCTCACTCATTAACCTTTTATTTTCATCAGGAATTCTTTCATCTGCTAAATCACCAATAAAATGAAATTTAACTCCTTTATCATTAAATTCCTCTCTCCTTCTGATTAATATATCTCTGTTGAAAAACATTAAAAAATCAACCTCTTCTTTAGACCTTGACCAGTTTTCTGTTGAAAAAGCAAACACCGTTAGCCACTCTAGATTATTGTCCAGGGACCAATCTATTGAACGAGAAAGAGAGAATTCACCAGCTGCATGTCCAGCTGTTCTATCCAACCCTTGGTTTGTAGCCCATCTGCCATTTCCATCCATTATTATGGCTATGTGATTGAGATCTATATCCTTAAGATTCATTCCAAATTCTTTTCATAAGTTCCTCTTCATAGATCTTCAATTTGTCATTTTTTTTATGTGAATAACCTATTAAATGCAAAAGACCATGAATTACAATATATTGTAGTTCTTCAGAAAAATCTTTATTATAAATTTTGGCATTCTTTTTAATAACATTACGACAAACGAACATATCACCCATATCTTCTGACATATTTTTATCTAAATTATTGATGGAGTCTATGTTGTTATACAAGGGAAAAGATAAAACATCTGTTGGAAAGTTCTTATTGAATGTTTTTTTATTTATTTTTTTAGACTCATCTTCATTTATTGAATGAACTGTAAAATAAAAATTTTTTGAAATATTGAATTTTTTTGAAAATTCTTCAACAGCTATTGAGACCTTAAGTTTTTCGTGATTATAAAAATATCCGTTAAGAAGAATTATCAATATCTATTCTTCTTCGTCGTCTGTAAATTCTGGATACAGAACTCTTTGATGATACAAGCCCTCAAGGCTTGCCTGAAATGACTGTTTTATTTTTTCAAGATCCTGAAAGGTAATCGGAGCATCCAATAATTGCCCGTCATTAATCTTTTCATTAAAAATTTCATTTACTAAGTTCGCAATTTTTTTGTCGTCAGCATCCTCATACTGAAATCGAGCCCTGCATGCAGCTTCAAGTGAGTCTGCAAACATTAAAATAACAGTTTCTTTTGAACTTGGCTTTTGTCCAAGATGCCTGAAGTCATCTTTTAAAACATCTGGATTCATTTGTTTTTCTTTCTCATAAAAATATCTCATTACTGAATCTCCGTGGTGTTCAATTATTCCTCTATAAACAGCTTCAGGGATTTTAAATTTTTTAGCTAATCTAACACCATCTGGAACATGTGATCTTATAATTTGTACTGAATTATCGGTAGTTAAATTATCGTGTGGATTGCTTGAGCCAAATTGATTTTCAACAAACATTGTAGGATTTTCAGTTTTTCCTAAATCATGAAAATATGCCATAGCTCTTACTAATTGAGAGTTTGCTCCAATAAGATTTGCTGCCCTGTCTGCAAGTGTTCCCACTACTAGTGAATGATTAAATGTTCCTAAAGCTTTTTCCTCTAGATACCTAAGACCTGGATGATTTCTGTCCGCTATTTCTGACAACCTAAAATTCGTAGTTAATCTAAATGCTAGTTCAATATAGTTTATGAGTGAAAATGCAGCTAAATTACCTACTAATCCTCCCATCAACGAAGAAACTAGAATTTCAATAAAACTAAAATCCTCTCTCAAAAAAAAGAAGATTCCAAAAGCAACTATCGGTTGAGATAACGTAATGTATATAATTCTTTCTCTTAAAGTAATCCTGTCTATATCCTCTGATAAAAATATGGAAGGTACAACTGTTAATACAGCACCCATAGCAACTAAACCTATATTTCCACCACCTGCCAGTGCTAATAAAGAACTTGAAAGTGACAAAATCAGAGTTGCTCTTAAGTTAAGTAGGACTGCAGAGACTACACCAACAAACGAGATTGGAACAGCATATTTTAAGTAATTCAAGTCAAAACTCTGAGAAAAATAGGAAATACCTCTTAGAAAAATTGATGAAACAAGGATTAATGAAAGCAGTAGGAGAAACTCATTATCGTTGTTCCACATTGAGTCTTTAAAGCGCCAAAGAAGAAAATAAATCAAAACAAATACTGAAAAAATGATTGGGATTGCAGCTGTTTGTATACTTCTTGATTCACCCGATAAATAGCCAAAATTATCTAATGCATTGTATTGGACTATGTTTATTTTCTCACCCTCACTGACAACTATGTCTTCTTCAAAATATTTTATAATTACTGGCTCAACTGAACTTGCTACCTTGTCTTTTTGCTCATCCCAAAGTTCTTGTTCTAATTTTTGATTAACAATCAGATTTTCTGCAATAAGTTCCGCAACAGAAGACCTCAATCTACTTTCTGGTATTAATGCAAATAAATCACTTGATAAATCAAGATATGGTGGATTTGAAACAAGATTCTGCCTTGTCTGGTTTAAATTGTCATTATTTATACCAATTAAAAGAATTTCGTTTGCAAGACTTTTAGCCTCGAGCTCTAACTGTGAAAGATAACTGGATTTATTTTGTAAGTCGTAATTTGAAATCTCAACTAAAACTTCAATATTTGCTGTTGATATGGTTGAGAATAAAAGTGAGCTAGCAATTCTTTCTATTTGTTGAATTTTATTTAAATTCACAATTTCCACAGTTGGTTCGTTATTTTCTTCAATATTTTCTTGGTCACCTGAAACTAAAACTTCTTCTGTTCTTGATTCAATTACAGTTAAAAACATGTTGGTTACTCCATTCAAAACTGTTTGATTTAAATCAGTATTAATAGAATATATTGGATTAACAGATTCAACCGCTTGTTGAATATTTATATTTGTTTGATCTTCATCAATAATTTCAATATATTTAGGTGCTAAAAATGTTGTAGGAGACTCTTCTCCGACACTAATTTTAATAACTTGATTCTCAGGAAAGATTGAGAATGAAATAAACCAAACGAGGCCCCCAAATAAAATTATATAAATGAGTTTTTTACCAAAAGAAATATAATCTCTCATTATTTTTTTGGAAAAACTTCTAATATTTTTGACACTATAGGGTTCCTAACAATATCAGAATTTTCAAATTCCATTACTGATATTTCATCAATATTTGAAAGAGCTTTTCTTGTTCTTTTAAGTCCAGAGTTGTCTGTATTATAAAGATCTATTTGAGATTCATCACCAGTGATAATAACTTTTGAGTTCTCTCCTAGCCTTGTTAAAAACATTTTAATTTGACCTGATGTTGCATTTTGGGCTTCATCAAGAATAATGCAAGCATTATTCAATGTTCTACCTCTCATATATGCAAGAGGAACTATTTCTATATTTCTTTTTTCAATGAGATACTCTAAGTTTTCATTTCCAAAAAAGTATTCAAGTGAATCAAATAAAGGTACTAAGTAAGGATCAATTTTTTGCGATAAATCACCTGGTAGAAATCCTAATTTTTCACCAGCTTCAACTGCAGGTCTTGTCAAAACAATCTTTTTGATTACATCTTCTGAATACAATTTTACTGCACTTGCTACTGCCAAGAAAGTCTTACCAGTACCTGCAGGACCAACTCCAAAGGTTACTGTAGAATTCATGATTGTCTCTATGTACTTATATTGACTTACATTTTTAACTTTTATAGATTTATTATTTGTGATATTGATTGTGCTTAATTTTTTATTATCGCCATTTAATGAACCGTTCATATTCATTAATAGTTCTATGTCTGGAATCTCAATTGATTGCTTATTTTGGTTTAAGGTGATCATTTCATCAATCAAACTTAAAAGTTTATCTATATTATTTTGATTTCCATCCAAGTAGAGAATATTTCCTCTCGCATTTATCTTTACATTTGGGAATATTTTTTTTAAGTATTTTAAATTACTATCGTTTATGCCGAATAAATTCAGTAACTCAACATCTGTAGGAATAACTTTTTCTACTACCACTTTAGTTTTTCTCCACCAATTAGATGAAGATGTATATGATAAACAGTCTGACCTCCATCATCATTTGTATTAAATATTAATCTATATCCACTTTCATTTATCTCATATTCTTTAGCTAAATTCTTTGATACTTGGACCATCTTTCCAATTAATAATGTGTCTTCCTCGGAAATATCATTTATAGTATTAATTCTCTTTTTTGGGATTATCAATAAATGAACAGGTGCAATTGGGTTAATATCTTTAATTGAAAATATATCTTCATCTTCATAAATTATTTCCGATTCTAATTCTTTATCAAGAATCATCTCAAATATTGATTTTTCTTCCATAATTTATTTTACATCAATAAGGATACACCAAGTATTGATGCGGTTTCCGTTCTAAGGGTAAAATCAGCAATTTTTGAAATATAATCAAAATTTTCAATTTCTTTATCCGACCACCCTCCTTCAGGACCAATAGCAATATCTTTTTGATCTAAATTATTTTTTATATTCTCACCAGATATGTCAAAAGCATGTTTAAATTTCTTGAAATCCAATTTATCAACTATATATATTTCCGGTTTAAAAGCATTTCCAGATTGCTCTACGGCAGAAATAGACCATTTTTCTAATTTTTCGCTATTTATTTTTAATTTCTGGGAATGTTCGGTTGGACCTATAGAAATTGAATTAACAGAAAGTTCTGTAAGTTTTTCGATAATAAAACGTAATCTTTCTTTATCTTGAATAATTGCAATAAAAATATTTAAATCACTTTTTCTAAAAAATATTTCATTAGATTCGACTGAAATATTTTTATTAGATAAATTACCTGTATAAATCTTTCCTTTTCCATTTGAAATTTTAACCTTAGTGTCATCCTTAATTCTTAAAACATTTTTTAAATGATGATGCTTTTCAGTGTCAAGAGCAAAGACAGTATCTTTATCAGAAATCTTTGGATTGTAAATTGTAGGAATATGCATATTATTGTTTCAAGAATTCTTTAAATGCTTCTTTTGGAACTTCTACACTTCCAATGTTTCGCATCTTCTTTTTTCCTTCTTTCTGCTTTTCAAGCAATTTCCTTTTTCTGGTAACATCTCCACCATAAAGTTTTGCGGTAACATCTTTTCTTAAGGCTTTCACAGTTTCTCTCGATAATATTCTTGATCCAATTGCTGCTTGAATTGGAATGTCAAATTGTTGACGAGGTATTAATTCTGCCAACTTTTTTACTCTATTTCTACCAATAAAATCTGCACTTTCTTTTGATAGAATTGAGCTAAAAGAATCAACAACCATTCCATTGACTAAGATATCAAGTTTTACTAAATTTCCGTCTTCAAAATCAAGAATCTTATAATCAATGGAAGCAAAACCTTGAGAAATTGATTTCAGGGTATCATAAAATCCAGAGACAAGTTCAAGTAAAGGAATTTTATATTTAAGTTTTACCATTGTTGTGCTTAAATAACTTAAATCTTCTTGAACTCCCCTTTTATCATTTAGTAAAGTCATAATTGATCCAAGATATTCTTTAGGAAACAATAAATCTACTTCGCAAACTCTTTCTTGAAGTTTTTTGATATCAGTGTATTCATCAAGTATTGAAGGATTCCTTATTACTCTTTCTTCATTATTGTTTCTAATCATCTTAAACTCAACGGAAGGTGGGGTAACAATCAAAGATAAATCAAATTCTCTTTCTAATCTTTCAATAACTATCTCTAGATGCAACAATCCCAAGAAACCACATCTAAATCCAAATCCAAATGCTGAGGAGGTCTCTGGTTCGAAAACAAAACTTGCATCGTTGAGGACATATTTATCTAATGATTCTCTTAATTTGGTAAAATCGTCAGAATCTGAAGGAAAAATACTTGAAAATACAGTTGGTTGAGACTCCTCATATTCTGATAATATAATTGGTTTTTCATCGTCTCCTGCAACTAAAGTATCTCCAACTCTGATTTGAGATAAATCTTTTGCTCCTGTCACAATGTAGCCAACTTCTCCAAATTTTAAATTATCTGATTTTTTTGGATTAAGGTCAAAATACCCCAACTCATTTGTATCAAATTTGAAACCTGAATTTACAAGTTTTAAATTCATTTCCTTTTTTATTTCACCACCGAATACTCTTACTGAAGCTACAACTCCTTTATAAGAATCGAAATATGAGTCAAAAATTAATGCATTCACTTTCTCAGATTTTTCTTCAGGTGGGGTAATTAAGTTTGGAATTTTATTGATAAGGTCTTCCACTCCCTTTCCTGTTTTAGCTGAAATATTAAATATTTCTTCATCATTTGAACCTATAAGATTATGTATTTGTTGTGAGACATTATGAATGTCTGCATCTACAGAGTCTATTTTGTTGATTACAGGAATAATATCTAGTCCAGCTTCAATCGCTGCGTAAGAATGTGCAAAAGTTTGAGCTTGAACTCCTTTTGTTCCGTCTACCAATAAGATAGCTCCATCGCAAGCAATCAATGCTCTTGATACCTCATAAGAAAAGTCAACATGACCAGGAGTGTCGATTAGGTTTATAGTCAAATCGTCAAAGATTAATCTTATCGGTTGAGATTTGATGGTAATTCCACGCTCTCTTTCAAGATCCATATTGTCCAAAATTTGGTCATTATGATCTCCACGGGTAATTAATCCAGATAATTCAATTAATCTGTCAGCTAAAGTAGATTTACCATGATCTACATGAGCAATAATAGAAATATTTCTTATATTTTTATTTGTTAACATCTTTAATAAGTTATTATCTTATATACCAAGAGGTTTTAGATGGCAAATATTAGTTCTCAAAAAAAAAGAATAAGACAAGACGAAAAGAAAAACCTTAGAAATAAGGACAAAAAGACAGCTCTTCGTTCGTCTATAAAAGCAATTTTAAATTCTGAAGGTACAGTTGAAAAAGATATGAAAGATACTGTTATCAGAAATCTTGACAGAGCCTATACAAATGGAATAGTCACTAAAAACTTTAGAGATAGAAATAAATCAAAAATTTCAAAATTGTAGAATATTCTTTATAGATACGATAAATCTTTTTGCATTTTCTTCACTATATTTAGAATCAGAATTAAGTTTTTCTATTTTATATATCATTGCTAAAGATTTACTAATATCGTTTGAAGATAATTTACTTTTTCTTTTTTCCGCAAGTTCATATTTATAATCAATTTTTTCGGACAAAAGTCCTGATACTTCGTCTTGCTCGTATTTGCTAAGTAGTGAAATCCTTTGTAATTCTTTATTGAAATAGGATAGGAACTGTCTAAAAACCATTTCACTACTACAAAATTTGTCCAAAATTTCATTAGTAATTTTTTTTTGTTTAGAAAAAATAATATTTACAAGATCCCATGGATAAATATCTGCGTTTTTCTTTTTATCTGGAAAAAATGTTTGAATTAGACTTGAAACTTCAGAGAATGATTTTAAATTTGATTTTTTAACTTGAAATATGTATTTATCATCAAAGTTATAATTTAATTTTTTTAACTCGTTATATGTAAGAAATTCATCATCGACGAATTGATAGCTTTCATTTTTAAAAAGAGCTGCATTATTACTCTCAATAAATTCATTCTTAGATATTGAAATAATATTTTCATTACTATCTATCTCTGACTTAATTTCATTTATATCTGAAATCAAGGCTTCGGCTATTATTAATTTTGTCACTTATTGCACTATATTAATTATTTTGTCTTTTATAAAAATTATTTTTTTTGCTTCTTTAAAATTTATATCGAAATTACTTTCACACAGTGTAATTGCATCATCTTCTTCAATTCCTGTTTCAACCATAATTGCATGCTTTTTTTTACCATTTATTTGTACAACTAATTCATACATAGGGTTCTCTAATTTTGAATCATCAAAATTTGCCCATTTCTCAGTACTTATATCACTGTCAAAATAACTTTCATAAATTTCAGATGCCATATGTGGAGACATAGGATATAAAAGTATAAGTATATTTTTTATGAGTACATCTTTTAATTCTTTTGGCAAAATAGAGTCATGTTTTAAATATTCGCTAAGGTCATTATTAAATTTCATTAAGTCAGATACAGCAGTGTTAAATTCGAACCTTTCAAAATGTTGGGTAACAGATTTAATAGTCTGATTTATTTTTCTTTCTAAGGACTTATCATCCTCACTTAATTCTTTTTCTGTATCTTCTTGATTTATGATTTTTAATAAGTTATCCCATAGTTTATTTAAAAATCTTTTAGTGCCCTCGATACCTCCATCATTCCATTCAACGCCATCGCTGGGAGGTGCCATAAACAAAATATATAACCTTAGAGCATCAGCTCCATGTGTTGCAAAATATTCTTCGGGGTCTACAATATTACCTTTAGATTTTGACATTTTTGCCCCTCCAAAATTTATCATGCCTTGAGAAAATAAATTGTGAAAAGGTTCATCAATAGTCATTAGGCCAAGATCGCGAAGGGCTTTGACAAAAAAGCGAGAATACAATAAATGTAGAATTGCATGCTCTACTCCGCCAATATATTGATCAACCGGTAACCATTCATTAATAAAGTTTGAATTAAAAGGTTCTTTTTCATTCTTAGGATCTAAAAACCTCATGTAATACCAGGATGAATCTACAAAAGTATCCATGGTGTCAGTTTCACGAAGAGCTTTCTTAGAACATTTTGGACAATCAGTTTCAACAAATTCTTTGCTTTTGGACAAAGGAGATCCATCTGTATTTATATAATCTTTAATTTCTGGAAGTAATACTGGTAAATTTTCATATTTTTCTGGTAATAATCCACAGTCTTCACAATTGATTAATGGAATTGGACAACCCCAATATCTCTGTCTACTGATTAACCAATCTCTCAAACGATATGTTGTTTTTTCATCGCCAATCTTATTTTTTACTAAAAATTCGTTTATCTTTTTACTTGCTTCTTCGTGAGAGCTTAAGTCATTGAACTCTCCAGAATTCATAAGGACTCCATTACCAGTAAAGGCTTCATTGTCTACATTTATTGTTTTTTCATTATCTATAATTACCTGTCTAATTTCAATATCGTATTTTTTTGCGAATTCATAATCTCTTTCATCGTGAGCTGGAACCGCCATAATCGCACCGGTTCCATAGTTCACAAGAACATAGTCTGCTATCCATAAAGGCACTTCCTCATTTGTGATTGGATTCGTAACTTTCAAAGTCGTATCCACTCCGGTTTTTTCTTTTGTAATAGACATTCTCTCGAATTCTGACTTATTTTCAATTGAGTCTAAATAATTTTGTATCTCATCTTTTTTTTCGGATTGTTCCATAATTAAATCGATTAATTCATGCTCTGGAGATATCACGGCAAAAGTCATCCCAAACAATGTATCAGGTCTTGTTGTGAAAACATCAAAAGTAAGATCTGTTCCAATTATGTTTAATTCAAACTGAGAGCCTTCAGATTTTCCAATCCAGTTTCTTTGCATTGTCTTTACGTTTTCTGGCCAATCACCAATCTCTTCAAGGCCTTGTAATAATTCTTCAGAATATTCGGATATTTTTAGAAACCATTGGTTTAAATTTTTTGGCTCAACAGCTGTATCACATCTCTCACAAGAGCCTTCTATAACTTGTTCATTAGCTAGAACTGTTCTGCATGAATTACACCAATTTACTGGTGCATCCTCCTTGTATGCCAAATCGTTTTCAAACAACTTTATAAATAGATGTTGAGTCCATTTGTAATAATCAACAGAGTGGGCTGCAACTTCCCTATCCCAATCATATAAAGAACCTAATCTGATAATTTGAGATTTCATATTTGCAATTCTTTCTTCTGTAAATTCTCTTGGATGAATACCAGTTTTAATTGCTGCATTTTCTGCAGGAAGACCAAATGAATCCCAGCCCATTGGAGATAAAACATTGAAGCCATTCATTTGTTTGTACCTAGTGATAACATCACCGATCGTATAATTCCTTATATGTCCCATATGCAAATCGCCAGAAGGATATGGGTACATACAAAGGTTGTAAAATTTTGGTTTGTCAGATTTTAAGTCACACTTAACAGTTTCACTATTTTCCCAGTGATCTTGCCATTTCTTTTCTATTTTTTTGTATTCAAATTGACTGTTCATATACTTTTACTAATTCTGGAAATATATTTTCCTTACTTGATTTTTCTAATTTCTTCTCAATATTAAACAATTTTTTCTGTATTAATTCAATATTGTTTTCTAAATCTTGAATAGATGAAACTATTGAATTTGATAATCCTTCAACATCATCAAACAAATAACCTGAGTCTTCGTCTATGTAATTTGTCATTGGCAAAATATTTCTTGTTATGCAAATCTTTGAAAAACTCATAGCTTCGAGAAGCACCAAACCTAAACCCTCCGAAAAAGATGGAAATACAAAAATATCTATATTGTTGAAGAATTCTTCTCTATTTTTTATATATCCAAGAAAATTTACTTTTTCAGTTTTGTCTTGTTCGATCATATTTCTTAATTTTTCTAGATACTCTTCAGTCCCACTTCCTCCAATCATTAATGTAAAATCAAGTGATTTAAGCTTGTCTGAATTTAGTGCATTAAGTAAGTCTTCTATCCCTTTATTCACATTTAATCTTCCAAGAAATCCAAGTGTTACGGTACCTTTTTTTTCAATAGTTTCAGAATTTTTAATATCTATCCAATAAGGTATAACAGCGACATTCAATTCATGATTAAGGTTTTCAATCCAACTTTTTACTTCCTCAGAAATAGCAATTATCGAAGAAGCAGATTGCCAATGTTTAGAGAGTCTCTTCATAAAGTATTTTCTTAGGTTGTTACTTAAACTACCTTTTTCTAGATATGTATCATATTTTCCATGAACACTTACAATCCATTTACTTTTTATTGATAAATATTTATTTATTCTATAGACCATAAAATCGCTGCGAGGTTGATGTGAGTGGATAACATCAAATTTTTCATTTCTGAATTGTGAATACATTGAAAAATATGAAAATAAATTGAACATTCTCGGACCATTAAGTCTTGTTATGTTAATGCCATTTTTAAGTAGTTCGCTTTCTATTGAATATGATTCAGTGCTATCTTCGCCAATTACAGTTACATGGACATCCATCCCGTCAATTAGCTGTGCATTAATTAAGTCCAATAAATGCGATTCGGCACCTCCCCTGTTTAGAGAATTTATAACATGACAAATTTTCATAGTCTTGGAGTTATCCATGTAGATTTTGGAGGAAACAGAGAATCATTTTCTACAATTTCAGATACTTCTATGGGGGTAAAATTTACAATTATTTCATCATTAGCTCGATGTTCATCGACCGCTGAACTTATATAATCGTTGACGTAACAGAAATTTTTAAATTCATAAAGTTGATAAATGTCATCAATTTCCTCATTGAAAAATTTAACATCATCTAATGAAACAAAGAATTTTGAAGAGACACTGTTTGAAAAATTATAATTTTTAAGAATTTCCTCAAATTCTTTTTTTCTAATTGTTAAACGTGATGGGTAAGAGAGAATTTCTACATCATCAATTGAAATAAGTACTAATTCAATTGATTTATCAATTTTATTTCTTTTTAAATATTCATATCGATGATGCCCGTCCAAGAGAATTATTTTCTTGCCTTTTAAATCATTTACATCTTTGATATTTGTTATATTCATATCAATTCCAAATAAAAGTGGTTCAAAAGATTCTTCGATGTTTTCAATTGGTGAATTTATTTCTTCATGGGTCTTTATCTCGATAAAGTCAGTATTTGAAAAATTAATTTTAAGTTTTAGACCTTTAACGTCGTAGTTTTCAAATTGATAAGCTGTGAAGTTATTATTTTTCATTAGCTGCAAAAAATTTGTCCATAAATTCTGACAAGTAATCTACCATCTCATCTGTAATTGAATTGTAAAGACTAATTCTTATTCCCCCCTCGCTTCTATGTCCATTCAAACCAAGTATGCCTTTTTCAGTTGCTTCTGTAAGAAATTTCTTTTCTAAATCTTCATTTTTAAATTTAAATATAATATTTGATCTACTTTTTGAATAGTCGCTGACAGGTAATATTATAAAGTCCTCATAGCACTCTAATTGTTCATACAGTCTTGATGATTGTCTAATTGATTTCTCTTCAAAATGTTTTATACCTCCCATTGCAATCATCCAATCGGTTACAAGCTTTAGGACGTATATCGAAAAAGTAGGTGGTGTGTTCAACAAAGACTTCTTTTCTACCAATTGTCCAAGGTTGAGATATCTAGAATTATCTTCTGAATTTAAATACTTTTCATCTCCAATACATATTGAGACACCTGGGATACCCATATTTTTTTGAGCTCCTGCATAAATATAAGCTAAATTGTCCCATTCAAAACTATATGAACCAATATCTGAGGACATATCAATGAGTAATGAATCATGCTGAATTTTATTGAATTCCCTTAATTGAACTCCATTTATTGTCTCGTTTGACGTTAGATGTAAATAGTCAACACCTTCAAGATCCCAGGGTGATTGAACATAATTTTCAATTTCATTCTCGCTTACTTCAATTATTTTTGTATCTCTAATTTTAGAAAAATCTTCAGCTGAGTACTTCCCCCATGTTCCAGTAACAAGGCATCCTAAAAGTTTATTTACATTATCAAAATTATTAGCGATAAATGTATTCTGATATGTTGCTCCCCCTTGCAAGAGAAGAGTGAAATAATTGGATGGAATATTAAAAATATTTGTCATATTTTCTTGAAGAGAGTTTATTAATTTTTCAAAATCTTTAGATCTGTGACCAATCTCTAGAATTGACAAACCAGTTTTTTCATAATTAGCTATTGACTCTTGAGACTTGCTGATAATTGAAGGATCTAATCTTGCTGGACCTGGTGAAAAATTATGTATTTGCATTTAAATCTTCTTTCATAAAAATCAAATTGTAGGCAGCACCAATGATTAAGCCATAGAATGCATTGACTTCTTCAACTGGACTAACAAAGAAAAATAAAATAAAGCTAGAAAAGAAAAATAATTTTAGTAATTCTTTTTTTTGAACAATAATGTTAAGGAATACTAAAAACAATACAAGAGGAAAAATAATTCCGAAAGCTTGTGTGTAAAACACAAACAAATTTTGAACATTTAGGTCATATTTAAGAAGTGAATAATTACCAGTACCAAAATTTTGGGTACTGTATCTTTGGAGAAGATACTTAGGTAATGTTCTATTTGTAAAATACATTTCTTCATTAACTCTTACTGATGAATAATTTTGATAATCAGAGTTAATATTGATGATGCTTCTAGGTGTAATATCTCTCAATGAGTTGATAAAAAAGTTTAATACATTTAATCTATCACTACCCAGACCCAATTCTTCAGTGTCTGAATTTACATCAATTTTTATTTCACCAGACGCATTCATTTTTTGAACATCTTCTTCATATTCAATACATTGCCTACTATCTGAATTTAAATTACATTCAAAAACTCCAAAATTAGACATTACAAGTGAAACAACCAAAAAAAATAAAAGCGATTTATTAAGCTCTTTTGTTTTTAGATAGTTGAATAAGATGAATGTAAGAAAAAGTATACAAAATAGCCTCAAATAATTACTTCTTGATAAACCTAAGGCAACTCCAGAAATTATGGATAACAAATAATTACTACTTTTATTTTTGTAAAGATACAACACAACGAGCGGCATTAAAAAGGATATTAATAAAACTGGTTCTCTAAATGTACCCATTGCTCTGTGTGGTTCGGATAACCAAAAAGTAGATTGCTCTGAGTCTCCAAAAAGATTTGTATTTGACCTATTTCTTATAAATTCAGCTAAGTCATAGATTTGGGCAATAAATATATAGATTGTCAAAGCTGATATCACTCCAATTAGATATTTCCAAGTGTCATAAAAGGACATTATTTTTTCATTTCTAAAATAAGTTATTGAAAATAAAAGAACTATAACAAATGAGAATATGTTAAGTAATCGTAAAAAGAGGTATTGTATTTCTCCTTGTGAAACTTCATTGAAGAAAATATAGATTATCTGTGGAATCATGACGATTGCAATCAATATTGAAACAATTACAAGATTTTTTGAGTTATAGAACAATTTATATTTAGTTAAAGCAAACAAAAACAATAGGGTCATACCTAACCATGGAACTGGTATGCCAAAAATTTGATAAGCATCCAGAAAAACGAGCAAAACAGAAACCATAAGAAACATAATTTCATAAGTGTTTTGGCTTGATTGTTTATTTATCTGCATCATTCTTATGTTAATGTTCAGATTTATTCAATTTGATTTTATTTTTATCAAATATATGGTGTATTCAAATAATTTTTGTAAAACCATTGCAGAGCTTAAAGCAATAGCAATTCCTAGGGAAGAAAAAGAATCAGATAATAAGACTGCTAAAACGAGAAATACAAAAGAGTAAATAATTCGTCCATAAGCATGAAACTGGATTAAATCAGAAAATAATAGGTACTGTCTAATCCAGAAACTTAACAAATAAGTAGTGAATCCTATTAATAACACCATCATTGGCTCAAATGAATTAAGAAATTCCTCGTTGCCAATAAATAAAATAAGATTTCGTCCAAAAATAAAATAAATTCCAAATAACAATATTGAAATCGGTAACAAAATTCGACTAAAAAAAGAAGTTATATTGAAATCTTTGTCCTCAGACTTTAATTTGTTTTGTAGCCAAGGATTAAATGTAACAACAAGATAATTTATAGGTTCAACTAATCTTTTTGCAAATTGATAAATTCCAACAGTCTGAATATCAACGATAACAGCCAGTAAAATTACATCAAAATGTTGTGGTATAAGCCCAATAATTTGATCATATCTAATTTTTCCATAAAAAGATCTGATGGCTTTTGCATATGCTTTGAAATGTTGAATATTAAAATTTGAGGAATCTCTATATTTATTTGAGAGATATAGACCAAAAAGCCCAAAGGTAATTCCATAGATTGATTGTGCAATTAAATAATTTTCTACACTTGGATCATTTAAAAGTAAAAATACTAATGCAATAAACCTAACTATTACACTACTAATTTCTAGTATTGAGTATCTTCTCAAATCATTATTAAAAATCAGTATAGATTTACTTGTTTCCGAAAAAGTCTGAATAATTCTTGTAAGTAAATAAATTAATAGAACATTTGATAATGTTTCAATGCCAAAATAATCACCTAAAGATGAACTAATAATTATTGGATTTGTAAAAACTACAAGACAAAGTAAAAAACTACCAATTCCGGTTATGAAGTTGAAAAAGATAGATTCAAAATAAAAGTTTTTTCCATCCTTAAGAACAAGAAGATTTACATCACTATTTCTTGCATGTGAAGCACGAAAGATAAGACTTGGTACTGCAATTAAAAGTACTACTGCGCCATATTTAGCAGGTCCGAGTTGGTTTACTACAAATGAAACTTGAATAATTGATATAACTGCGATTCCCGATTGAGAACCTATCAAATCTTTTGTTTGACTAAATATCTCTTTAATATATTTTAAGTTCATATTTGTTTGTGGAGCTGAGGGGATTTGAACCCCTGACCCCGTGCATGCCATGCACGTGCTCTGCCAACTGAGCTACAGCCCCAATACAATTAAGATTACCCGTACTGAAGCATTAGATTGCTATCAAAAAATAAATCATCTAAGTTATAGTATTCTCTTGCTTCTTCCGTGAAGAAATGGATGCCTACACCTTCAAACTCAACTAGTGCCCATGAAGAATCTAAACCCTCAGAAAAGAAGTTTTTATTTTTAGATTTAACTAATTTCTTAAGCTTTTTAATAGAAGAGACCATTTGAGTATTTGAATTAACATTGCACATAATAATTACATCAAAGTAGCTATTATTTTCAATTTCAAATGCTTTAATGTTTGTACATTTTTGAACCAGAAGTATATCGATTACGCTTTCAAAGAAAAAGTTATGTAAATTTTTTATTTTTTCTTCTGCCATTATTAAATATGTTACCATGTAAAAAATAAAGACACTATTCTTATATTGAGGAGAGATTTGAGTAGAGTTAAAAACTTTTTTTCTTTATTAGAGACAATTTTCAACAGTAGACGTTTAAGAACTATTCTTGCAGCGTTATTATTTTTTATAGGAGTTTTCGGCTACTTATTTTATGCTTCAGAGCCACAAGTTGAAACTTTTGGTGACGGTATCTGGTGGGCATTG